>CAXUEX010000001.1:0-11914 GCA_964250215.1 uncultured Acetobacteraceae bacterium
GAACGAACGGCGCCCCCTGCCCACCGGCCGCCACATCCGCCAGCCGGAAATCGCACGCCACCGGCAGACCCGTCTCGCGCGCCAGCAGCGCCGCATCGCCGATCTGCCAAGTGCGCCGTTCGGCGGGTCGGTGCAGCAGGGTCTGCCCATGAAAACCGATCAGCTCGGCCGGCTCGCCCAGCGCCCGCACCGCCTCCACGTGCCGCCAGGTCAGTGCCGCCTCCACCGCCCGCAGCTCGGCATCGTCCGGCCCGATCGCCGCCGCCCGGTCGAGCAGCGCCCGCAACCGCGCCCGCAAGCCGGGATCGTAGGCCAGCGTAATTCCCCGCCCGCGCGCGAAAACCCGCTCGCCATCCGTCTCGATCACCGCCGCGTCCACGCCATCCAGCGAGGTGCCGCTCATTAGCCCGATCGCCCGCACTTTTCTCTTCCCCCTGAGGCCGCTATCCCACCCGACTATGCCAACCGACGGTTTCCTGTCCGAAGCGCAAGCCCGCGGCTTCATCCACCAATGCACCGACATCGATGCGCTCGGCGCCGCCATGTCGGAAGCGCCAATCGCTGCCTATATCGGCTTCGATTGCACCGCCGACAGCCTGCACGTCGGCAGCCTCGTCTCCATCATGCTGCTTCGCCTGTTGCAGCAGCATGGTCACAAGCCCGTGGTGCTGCTCGGCGGCGGCACCACGCGTATCGGCGACCCCTCCGGCCGCGACGAATCGCGCCTTCTTCTCACCGACGAAATCATCGCCCGCAACATGGCCGGCATTGCCCGCGCCTTCACGCCCTTTCTCGCCTTCGGCCAGCGCCGCAGCGATGCCGTCACCGTGAACAACGCCGACTGGCTTGACGCGCTCGGCTACATCCCGCTGCTGCGCGAAATCGGCACGCATTTCACGATCAACCGCATGATGGCGATGGACAGCGTGCGCCTGCGCCTGGAACGCGAACAGCCGCTCACCTTCCTTGAATTCAACTACATGATTCTGCAGAGCTACGATTTCCGCGAGCTGCACCGCCGACACAACGTGCGCCTGCAGATGGGCGGATCGGACCAGTGGGGCAACATCGTCGCCGGCGCTGATCTCGTCCGCCGCACCGACGGCAAAACCGTCTTCGGCCTCACCACGCCGCTCATCGCCACCGCCGGCGGCGCCAAGATGGGCAAAACCGCGCAAGGCGCCGTCTGGCTCAATGCCGACCGCCTCGGCGCCTACGAATACTGGCAGTTCTGGCGCAATACCCACGACGAAGATGTAGGCCGCTTCCTGCGCCTGTTCACCGAATTGAAGCTGCCCGAGATCGCCCGGCTCGAAAGCCTGCAAGGCGCCGAGCTGAATGAAGCGAAGAAAGTGCTCGCCACCGCCGCCACCGCGCTGCTGCACGGCCGCGACGAAGCTGAGCGCGCCGCCGACGCCGCCCATGCCACCTTCGAAGCCGGCGGCCAGCTCGCCGATTTGCCCACGCATTTCGTCATCGACGCGCGGCTCGAAGTCGGCATTCCGCTGTCGCAACTGCTGGCCGACAGCGGCCTCTGCGCCAGCCGCAGCGAAGCCCGCCGCCTGATCCGCGGCGGCGGCGCCCGCCTGAACGACGAACCGGTCACCGACGAAGCCGCCCGGCTCACCCGCGCCGCACTCCGCGACGGCGCCGCCAAACTCTCCGCCGGCCGCAAACAACACCGCCTGGTCCGCGCCGTGCCCGGCATCGAGTGATGCTCTTCTGGTACCAGGTCTTCAAAACCCTACACATCGTCGGCGTCGTCATGCTGATCGGCAACGTCACCGTCACCGCGTTCTGGAAAACCGTCGCCGACCGCACCGGTGATGCCCACCTAGTGTCGTTCTCGCAACGACTTGTCACCTACACCGACTGGTTCTTCACGCTCACCGGCATAGTGCTGATCGTGGTCGGCGGCTTCGGCGCGAGCTGGGCATTGGGTCTCGATCCGTTCCGCACCCCCTGGATCGTCGGCGGCGAGCTGCTGTTCCTACTATCCGGCCTCATCTGGCTCGGGCTGCTCGTGCCCGTGCAGGTTCGCCAAGCGAAACAGGCCCGCGAATTCGGCAAGACCGGCGAGATCCCCGCCACCTACTGGCGCGCCGGCCGCCTCTGGCTTCTCTGGGGCATCGCCGCCACAATTCCTCTCGTCGCCGCTGTATATGTGATGACAGCAAAATAAGATCGAGTGTCAGCAAAACCCTCTTCGTTGAACGAAAGAAGGTTCATCTAGGGCAGGAAAGGTCGCCTTCCTCGCACACCCGCATACCCCCTAGCGACTTCGCCCGTGCCTCGGTCAGCTCCCGACGGCAATCCGTCGCCACCATCGCAGCTGCCGATCCACCATCGCTGCCGCTGGCGCGAAACGCGCACTCCGCATCCCGGAACGCCACCCACGCCCGTTCCGCTTCCCGCAACCGCGTTTGCGCTGCGGGCGCCAGCCGGTGAAGGACAGCGCCGTAAGCCGCATTCAACCCGCTATCCGCGGCCCGCATCCGCGCCGCTGCGCACGCATTCATAGCCGCCTGGGTCGTGGCCTGGCCGCACTCCGCCGCGCGCGCAATCCCTGAGACCGCAATGCCCCAGATCAGAATCAAGCGAACTATCATAAAAGCACTCTACCGACGGCCGCTTGATCCGGAAAGCAGACGTCGAGCCTTGATCCCGGGCCCATAGCTTGGAGCGACAGGCGTCCAGGTGGAAATCTGGCCACGGACGGTCATCTACAGGAAAGGCACGCCGGGTTGCAGCGCATCCTTGCCGGGCATTTCGTTGGCCGACCAGCCGCCGCCGAGCGCTTGCACCAGCGCGACGCTGGCCACTACGCGCTGCTCGCGTACCGCCAGCGCGGCTTGCTGGCTGGAGAGCAGCGCGGTCTGTTCCGTGATCACCGTGGTATAGACGATCGTGCCTGCCTGATACTGGTTCAGCGCGATCGTGACCGAACGCTGCGCGGCGCGCACCGCGACATCTTCGGCCTGCGCCTGGAGCTGCAGCACGTGCAGCGCCACGAGTTCGTCTTCCACCTGTTGCAGCGCCGTGAGCACGGTCTGCCGGTAATTCGCGACGCTGGCGTCGTAGGCGTCGCGCGCGGCGCCTACGGCGGCGCTGCGCGCGCCGCCCTGGAAAATGGTTTCGCTGGCGTTTGCGCCGAGCGACCAGACGCGGTTGGCGGCCGAGATCAACATGCCAATCGGGCCGCCTTGCCAGCCATAGACCGCGGATAGCGAAATCGTGGGATAGAAAGCGGCGACCTGCACGCCGATGATCGCATTCTGCTCGTCCATGGTGCGTTCCGCCGCCGCAATATCCGGGCGGCGCTGAAGCAGCGCGGAGGGGATGGCACTGGGCGGCACCGGCGCCGGATCGGCAAGCGGTGCGTGCGGGATGGAAAGCGCGGCTGGCGGCATTCCGGCGAGCACGGCGATGGCATGTTCGAACTGGCCGCGCGCGACGCCGACCGCGACAAGCGAGGCGCGCGTGGACTCGAGCTGCGTTTCCGCGGCTGCTTCGTCGGCCGGGGAAACCGTGCCGATCTCCACCTGGTTGCGCGTGATGGTAAGCGCGCGCGTATAAGCCTGCACCGTTTGCGTCAGCAGGTCGGTCAAACTGTCTTCGTAGCGCAACTGCATGTAGTCGGTGGCGAGGGTGGCCTGGGCGGAAAGCGTGGCGTTGGCCAGATCGGCGGCGCTGACCTGAGCGGCGGCAACGTTGCTTTGCACCTGGCGGCGGATGCGGCCCCAGATATCAGGCTCCCAGCTCGCGCTGCCCTCCAGCACGTATTGCGTGGCTGTGCGACCGCCGGAACTTGTGGTTCCAGTCCCGAAACCGCCGCCCGAGGAGCTGCGGGTGACGCCAGCGGTGCCGGCCAGCGTGGGGAAGAGCTGCGCGCGGGCTTCCTGCACGGTCTCCTGCGCTTCGCGGAACTGCGCGGCATAGGCGGCGACGTTCTGGTTCGATACCGCAACGCGCGCTTCGAGCGCATCGAGCAGCGGATCGCGATAGAGTTGCCACCAGGCGCCTTTCGGCAGTGCGTCGGCGGGCTGTGCCGGTATCCAGCCGGCCAGCTCCTTGTAGCGCAATGAAATTACGGCCGCCGGCCGATGATAATCGGGACCGACCATGCACGCGCCGGTGCCGAGCGTCAGCAGCAGCGCGATTGCCCGGGTTCTCATGCGGCGCGGCCGATGGCGCGCAGACGCAACCGATCCAGCGTGAGATAGACGCAGGGCGTGGTGTAGAGCGTGAGCACCTGGCTTACGAGCAGGCCACCGACTATGGAGATGCCGAGCGGCTGGCGCAATTCGCTGCCCTCGCCGAAGCTGAAGCAGAGTGGCAGCGCGCCTAGTATGGCGGCACTCGTGGTCATGAGAATGGGACGGAAACGCAGCACGGCAGCTTCGAATATGGCCTCGCGACTGCTGGCACCTTCCCGCCGCTCGGCTTCCAGCGCGAAATCGATCATCAGGATAGCGTTCTTCTTGACGATGCCGATCAGCAGGATCACGCCGATGAGCGAAATGATCGTGAACTGAATACCGAACAGCAGCAGCGCGAGCACCGCGCCCAGCCCGGCTGAGGGCAGGGTGGAAAGAATGGTGATCGGGTGGACGAAGCTTTCGTAGAGAATGCCGAGCACGATGTAGATCGCGCCTAGGGCTGCCAGGATGATCAGGCCCTCGCTGGCGAGCGATTGCTGAAACACCAGCGCGGTGCCGGCGAAGCCGCCGATCAGGGTGGCGGGAAAATGGATGCTGCGTTTTGCCTGGTCGATCGCCGTTTGCGCCTGGCTGAGCGATTTGCCGTTGGCCAGATTGAAGGAAAGCGTGCTGGCGACGAACTGGCTTTGATGGTTGACGGCTAGCGGTGTGCTGCCGGGTGCGTAGCTGGCGATGGCGGCGAGCGGCACCATGGTTTCCGCAGCCGTTGCGACCGCCGAACCGCTGGACGCGCTGCCGCGGCCGGTGGTGGCGATGGCGGCCTGCGCGGCGGTGCGCACTTCATTGTTCGAGGCAAGATTTGTGGCGCTGGACGTAGAGACCGTGCGCATCAGCACCGTTGGGGCGGCGGCGACGATGCCGCGGTTGACCGCAAGCGCGGTGTTGGGATTTGCCGCAGAGGCGACGCTCGAAGAAAGTGTGGGCATGGTGGCAATGCCGAGCGTGGCGGGGCCGGTGCGGGTGGTGGTGCCGGAAACGGCCCCGGCGCTGATCTGCGAGGTGGCGGTGCCGCTGGCGCGGCCGCCGCCGGTGCTGATCCAAATCTGGCGCAGCATGGATGGGCGCTGCCAATATTTTGGAGCCACTTCAAGAATCACATGATATTGGTTAAGGGCATTGTAAATCGTCGAGACGGCGCGCTGGCCGAATGCATCGTATAGCGTGTTATCGACCTGATACATCGTGAGCCCGAACCGCGAGAGGGTGGCGCGGTCCACTTGCACATCGGTGGAAAGGCCTTTTTGCTGCTGATCTGAATTGAGGTCGGTGAAGACCGGATTTTTTTCCAGCGCGGCGAGCAGTTTCGGTGCCCAGGCATAAACCTCTGCGGTACTGTCGCCGAGTACGGTGTATTGATATTGCGCGTTGCTGGAGCGGCCGCCGACGCGGATATCCTGCACCGGCTGCAGGAATAGCCGGCCACCCGGCACATGGCCGAGCGCGCGGCGCAGCCTCGCCATGATCACCGGCATGGCGGCCCGCTGCGACAGCGGTTTGAGCGAGATGTAGACCGAACCGGTGTTGGTTTGCGAGGCGCCGCCGCCACTGCCGCTGCCGGTGACGCCGACGACGCTCTGCACCGCCGGATCGCGCCGCACGATCGTCATCATCTGCGTGAGCTTGGCGCTCATGGCCTGGAAGCTGATACTCTGGTCGCCTTGCAGATTACCGGTGAGCCGGCCGGTGTCCTGATCGGGGAAGAAGCCCTTCGGGATTGCCGCGAATAGCCAGACATTCAGCCCGATCGTGGCTGCCAGCAGCAGCAGCACGGCGAACGGATGCGCCAGGGTGACGCGCAAGGAATTCGCATAGGCGTCTTGCAATTTCTGGAACAGGCCGGGTCGCGTGATGTGGCCACCCTGTTGCCGGGGGCGCAGGAACACGGCGCAGAGCATGGGGGTGGTGGTGAGCGAAATCGCCATGGAGATCACGATGGCGAGCGACAGCGTCATGGCGAATTCGCGGAACAGCCGGCCGACAATGCCGCCCATGAGCAGAATGGGTAGGAATACCGCGATGAGCGAGAGCGTGATGGAAACCACCGTGAAGCCGACTTCGCGCGCGCCGCGCAGCGCGGCGGCGGGTCCGGACATGCCATCTTCGATGTGGCGCGCGATGTTTTCCAGCACGACGATCGCATCGTCCACCACAAAGCCGGTGGCAATGGTGAGCGCCATGAGCGAAAGGTTATCCAACGAATAGCCGAGCAGATACATCGCGCCGAACGTGCCGATGATAGAAATGGGCACCGCCACCGCCGGGATCGCGGTGGCGCGTGGGCTGCGCAGAAAGGCATAGACCACGGCCGTGACGAGCAGCACGGCAATGATGAGCGTGCGCTGGGTGTCGTTCAGCGAGGCGCGGATGGTGGTGGAGCGGTCGATTGGGAAGCCGATATCGATATCCGCGGGGAGCAGCGCCTTCAATCCTGGCACGGCAGCGCGGACGGCATCGATGGTGGCGATGATGTTGGCACCCGGCTGGCGGAACACGATCGCGACCACGGCTGGTTTGCCATCGGCGAGGCCGAGATTACGCAGATCCTGCACGGAATCCTGCACGTCGGCCACATCGCGCAGCCGCACCGCATCGCCGTTGCGATAGGCGATCACAAGCGGCGCGAAATCGGCGGCGTGGTTGGATTGGTCGTTCGTGTATATCTGCCAGCGTTCAGCGCCGGCGTCGATTGCGCCTTTGGGGCTGTTGGCGTTCGCGCTGGCGAGCGCCGAGCGCACGTCTTCGAGCCCGATGCCATAATGGAACAGCGATTGCGGATCTAGTTCAACGCGCACAGCAGGCAACGCCGCACCGCCGATCAACACTTCACCCACACCGGGAAGTTGCGAGAGTTCCTGTTGCAGCACGGTGCTTGCCGCATCGTACATCTGCCCCCGCGTAAGCGTGCTAGAGGTGAGCGACAGGATCAGGATCGGCGCGTCGGCCGGGTTCACCTTGCGGTAGGTGGGCTGCGAGAGCAGGTTGGTGGGCAGGTCGGCGGTAGCGGCATTGATCGCAGCCTGCACGTCGCGGGCGGCGCCGTTGATGTCGCGGTTCAAGCCGAATTGCAATGTGATGCGGGCCTGGCCGGTCTGGCTCTGCGAGGTAATTTCGCTGACGTCGGCGATCTGGCCGAGGTGCCGTTCGAGCGGTGCGGCGAGGCTGGTGGCGACCACTTCGGGGCTGGCGCCGGGCAGCTGCGCCGATACACTGATCGTCGGGAAATCCACTTGCGGCAAGGGCGCGACGGGCAGGCGCGCGTAGCCGAGCAGGCCGGCGAGCGCGATCGCGATCGTGAGCAGCGCGGTGCCGACGGGACGCGCGATGAACGGGGCCGATAAATTCACTCCGCAGGCGCCGTCTGCGGCCGCGGACCGAAGCGCCTGCGCACGCGCGCAGCGATCCGATCGAACGCCAGGTAGATCACCGGCGTGGTGAACAGCGTGAGCAGCTGGCTGACGGCAAGGCCGCCGACGATGGCGAGACCGAGCGGCTGACGCAGTTCCGATCCCGTTCCGGTGCCGAGCATCAGCGGCACCGCGCCCAGCATGGCGGCCAGCGTGGTCATCAGGATCGGACGGAAACGCAGCAGACTGGCACGATGGATCGCATCGCGCGGGCTCATGCCTCCGCCCCGTTCGGCTTCCAGTGCGAAATCGATCATCATGATCGCGTTCTTCTTCACGATGCCGATGAGCAGGATGATGCCAATGATGCCGATGATGTCGAGATCGAAGCCGCCGAGGCGCAGCGCGAGCAGCGCGCCGATGCCGGCGGACGGGAGGGTGGACAGAATGGTTATCGGGTGGACGAAGCTTTCATAAAGCACACCTAACACGATATAAACCGCGACGACGGCTGCCAGGATCAGCAGGAACTCGTTGCCCAGCGATTTCTGGTAGGCGGAAAGCGCGCCTTGGTAGGAGGTGATGAATGTATCCGGCAGGCCGACATCCTTCTCCGCACGGGCAATATCGGCGACCGCGCGCTGCAGCGACGTGTTCGGCGCCAGGTTGAACGAAATGGCGATTGCCGGAAACTGGCCGAGATGCTCGATTTGCAAAGGCCCGTTGCGTTCGCTGGCGTGCAGCAGCGCACCGAGTGGCACCTGGCCAGAGGTCGCCGTGGCGGACGGCAGATAGATGCCGTTCAGCGCCTGATAAAGGGTCGTGAGGTCGTGGGTGTCGGCGTTGAGGATGACGCGATATTGGCTGGATTGCGTGTAAAGCGTGGAGGCGATGCGCTGGCCAAAGGCATCGTATAGCGCATTGTCGATTGTGGCGGGGGTGATGCCGAACCTGGCCGCGGTGGGGCGATCGATGGTCAGCATCAGCTCGCGGCCTTCGTCGGAAAGGTCGCTCTCCACATTCTCGAATTCCGGCATCTGCCGCAGGCGCGCGACCAGGCGCGGCACCCAGGTGGAGAATTCTGCGCGGTTGTTCTGCAGAAAAAACGAGTACTGTGCGCGGCCGACGGTGCTGTCGATCGTAAGATCCTGCACCGGCTGCATCGCGAGCGAAATGCCGGTGACGCCGTGCACCTCGGCCGCGATGCGCCGGATCACTGCGGTTATGTTACCGTCGCGCTGGCTTTTCGGCACCAGAGAGATCAGGAAACGCCCGGTGTTCAGCGTGGTGTTCGTGCCATCGACGCCGATCTGGCTGGAAAGGGCAGCGACATCGGGATCGCGCAGTATCGCATCGGCGAGCGCCTGCTGCTTGCGCGTCATTTCCCGGAACGAGATGTCTTGCGCGGCAGAGGCGATGCCCTGAACTTCGCCGGTGTCCTGCGTGGGGAAGAAGCCTTTCGGGATTTCCATGAACTGGAACACCGTAAGGCCGAGCGTGAGCGCCGCCACGAGCAGCGTGAGACCCTGGTGGTTCAGCACCCATTGCAGGCGCCGGTCGTAAAACCTCACGATGCGTTCGAAACCGCGTTCGGCCGCGCGGTCCCAGCTTCTGCGTTCGCTATCGCTGCGATGGCGCAGGATCAGCGCGCAGAGCATGGGCACGAGCGTGAGCGAAACGACGGCCGAGAGGACGATGGTAATGGCCAGGGTTACGGCGAATTCGTAGAACAGCCGGCCGACCACATCGCCCATGAACAGCAGCGGGATCAGCACGGCGATGAGCGAGACCGTGAGCGAGATGATCGTGAAGCCGATTTCGCCCGCGCCGGTGAGTGCCGCTTCCAGCGGCGAGGCGCCGGCTTCGATGTAGCGCGCGATGTTCTCGACCATCACGATGGCGTCGTCCACCACGAAGCCGGTGGCAATGGTGAGCGACATGAGCGAGAGATTGTCGATGGAGAAACCAAACATATACATGCCGGCCAGCGTGCCGACCAGCGAGAGCGGCACGGACAGGCTGGGGATCAGTGTGGCCGGCAGGCTGCGCAGGAACACGAAGATCACGAGCACCACGAGCAGCACGGCGAGCGCCAGCTCGAATTCCACGTCGGCCACCGACGCGCGGATCGTCGTGGTCTGGTCCGACAGCACCGCAACCGAAAGCGCGGCGGGAAGGGTCTGTGTCAGCCGCGGCAGCGCCGCCTTGACGCTATCCACCACGGCCAGCACGTTCGATCCCGGCTGGCGCTGCACCTGCAGGATAATGGCCGGCGTGCGGTTGGCCCAGGCCGCGAGTTCGGTGTTCTCGGCGCCGTTCACGATCGTGGCGACATCGGACAGGTGCACGGCGCCGCCGTTGCGATAGGCGATAACGAGGTCGCGGTATTCCTGCGCGCTCTGCAACTGGTCGTTGCTGTTGATGGTGGTATTCTGCGCCGGCCCGTCGAAATTGCCTTTTGGCGTGTCGGTGTTCTGGTTGGCGATGTCGGTGCGGATGTCATCGATGGCGATGCCATAGGCGGCCAGCGCGCGCGGGTTCACCTGAACGCGCAAGGCTGGGCGCATGCCGCCCGAGAGGCTGACTAGGCCGACGCCGGGCAGTTGCGAGAGCTTCTGCGCCACGCGCACATCCGCCAGATCCTGCACTTGCGTGAGCGGCAGGGTTTTCGAGGTGATGGCCAGCGTGATCACCGGCGTGTTCGCGGGGTTCACCTTCGCGTAGATCGGGGGTGCCGGCAGATCGGAGGGCAGCAGGTTGGTGGCGGCGTTGATCGCGGCCTGCACTTCCTGCTCCGCTACATCGAGCGAGAGATCGAGCGTGAATTGCAGCGTGATCACGCTAGCGCCGGCCGAGCCGATGGAGCTCATTTGCGACAAGCCCGGCATTTCGCCGAACTGGCGTTCGAGCGGCGCGGTGACGGCGGTGGTCATCACCTCCGGGCTTGCGCCGGGATAGAAGGTGGAAACCTGGATGGTGGGATAATCCACTTCCGGCAGCGCCGAGACCGGCAGGAACTGGTACGCAACAATTCCCACCAGCATCAGCGCCGCCATGAGCAGCGTGGTGCCGACCGGGCGCAGGATGAAGAGGCGCGACGGGCCCATCAGGGTTGCAGCGCGGCCCCGTGCCGGCGATGGCCGCCGGGTGAAGCGGCCGGTGCGCCCGCGGCGGCGTTCGGCGAAGAAACCTGCACATGCGAACCGTCCTTCAGCCGGTCCACACCATCGACCACGATGCGGTCGCCCGGATTTAGGCCGGAGACGATCTGCGTCTGGTCGCCGTCCACGATGCCGGTCTGCACCTTATGCACGGCCACCGTGTTGTCCTGCTGCAGAAAAAAAACGAAACTGCCAGGCTCGCCGTGCTGGATGGCGGCGGTGGGCGCCTGCACCACTTGTGGCAGGATTTTCAGCAGCAGGCGCGCATTCACGAACTGGTTTGGGAACAATGCGTTGTCGGCATTGAGAAAGGCGGCGCGCAGCTTCACCGTGCCCGTGGTGGTATCCACCGTGTTGTCCACGGTCAGCAGCGTGCCGCTGGCGATTCGCGTGGTGTCGGTGCGGTCATAGGCGTCCACCGGCAGTTTCGCGCCGGCATCCACGGCTTGCGCAATTTCGGGGATGTTGTCCTCCGGAAGCACGAAGATCACGGAAATCGGCTGCAGCTGGGTGATCACGGCCAACCCCGTGGCGCCGGAGGTTTGCACGTAATTGCCAGGATCGACGAGGCGTAGGCCGACGCGTCCGCCGACTGGTGCCACAATGTGGCAATAGCCGAGATTGAGCCGCGCGCTGTCCACCGATGCCTGGTCCAGCCGCACCGTGCCTTCGTCCTGCTGCACCAGGAATTGCTGATCGGCGAGCTGCTGTTCGGCGATGCTGTCGCGCCGGTGCAGCATGGTGTAGCGCGCGAGATCGGAGTGGGCTTGGGCCAGCAACGCGGTATCGCGCGCGAGCGTCGCCTGGGCCTGGGCCAGCGCCACTTGATACGGGCGCGGATCGACCTGGGCGAGGAAATCACCCTGGCGCACGATCTGGCCCTCGCGAAAGCCCACCGCCATGAGTTCGCCGCTGATCTGCGTCTGCACCGTGACGGTAGCGAGCGGTGTTACGGTGCCGAGGCCGGTGAGCACCACGCGCATGTCGCCGCGGCCGATCTGCGCCACACCCACCGGCTGCGGCGGGGTTGCCGCCGTGCGCCGGCTGGCGGTGCCGCCGACCAGCCGCAGCAGCAGGGCCAGGAGCAGAACGGCAATAAGGCCGGCGATGGCCCATTTTCGCCAGCGCCGCGATGGCCGCTTGCGATCGGCGACCGGCGGGGCAGGGGCGACGTCAGGCGGCGCATCGG
>CAXUEX010000001.1:12014-74897 GCA_964250215.1 uncultured Acetobacteraceae bacterium
GGCGGCGCATCGGTGGCGCACCCTGCCGCAAAACGGCGTCCATGCGGGTTCCGAGTTGTGACAAAGCGTGGCGGGCGGAGATCGCGCGCGACAAGACCTGTGCCCGCCGCAGCGTGGCGTGGCGGCTCACCCGGTTGCGCGGCGCCGGTCGACGATCTCGGCGGCCTTGCGGCACAGCAAGAGCCATTCCTCGAACGGGATTTGCCAATCTTTGGGGCGCACCGGGTTCAACACGCTGAGATAGCCGCGCAGCAACCCGTCTTCCGGCCGGCGCACCGACCCCGCAGGGTTCTGCGAATCTGCCTGCTCCACCCAGAGCAGGTCTATCGCACCGTATTCCTGCACCGCGCGCCAGACGCGGCGCACCAGCCCCTCGGCGATTTTCTGCGATGGCTTGAAAACGAAGATTTTTTCGCCGGCTTCCAGCTCGCCCACGAGCTTGTCGCGCAGGAAGCGCAGGCGGGCGGCGTGTTTCTTCAGATATGTGTCGGGGTCGGTGACGTCGTCACGCTGGAAGGTGTGGAAAACCTGGCCGAGCGCGTGATCGATGAGCACGTTTTCGCCGCTGGATGTGCGCGACAGGGTCATTTTTTCGGGTTGGCCGAGTTCGGCGAATTTCGAGCCGAGGTATTTTGCCAGCGCGGCGGGCTTGGTGTTGGCCCAGCGCAATAGGCCCAGCGGCTCGGCGCCGAAGCGGCGCTGCACCAGGCCGAGCTCGCAATTCTGGCCGAGGCTTTCGAAGCGCAGCACGAGGTCGCGGGAAGCCGGATCGTCCACCCGGGCGATTTCGGCAATTTCATGATCCTCGTCTGCCGCCGCTTCGGCCTGCAGCGGCCTGGCGTTTCCGGGCAGGCGCGCGGCGGCCTGGGCGCGCCCCTTGATGGCCAGCGCATCCTGCGGCTCGCGCGCCAGCACGCGGTCCCATCTGGCCAGCGCTTCCGGCCAATCCTGCCGCGCCACCGCGACCTGCGCGGCCTGGCGACAGACGGCAAGATGATCGGGGAACTTGGCGGCGGTATAGGTGGCCAGGTATTCGGCTGCATCCATGTCGCGCATTTCCAGCAGACATCCGGCTTCGCCGATATAAGGGCCGGGTTGCTGCGGCCGACTGGTGCGGGCGCGGCGCCAATGTTCCAACGCGCCGGCGAGATCGCCTGCGGCCTGCGCGATGCGGGCGCGCTGCACGGTGAGCGCCGCCGAGCCGGCGCCGCGCGCGCGGGCCAGCCCGGCTTCGCAAAGGGCGGCGGCTTCCTCGAGCCGCTTCTGCTTGCGCAGGATGTCGCAGGCCTTTGCATACCCGGCCGGATCGGCCGGATGCGCGCTGCGATGATCGGCGAGCAGGGCAAGCGCGCCGGCCGGATCCTGCCGGACCAGCGCGGCCTCGGCGGCTTCCAACCGGGAGTTGTGTTCGGGCGCGCTGGCATCCATGGGTGACCGCCTGCCTCGGAAAACCCGTGGTATTGCCCAGGGCATGGCCGGTTGTCGAGGTTCCCGGTGGCGTGCAACCGGCGGCTTGCGGCGGTGTTTGTTGATCCCAACCTGTTGGCATGGCGGAGCTTCGTGGGATCGATCAGGGTCGCCATCGCGGGCGTCGGCAATTGCGCCTCCTCATTCGTGCAGGGGCTGCATCATTACGATTCACCGCCAAGCGGCTCGGACGCGCCGGGGCTGATGCACCCCGTGCTGGGCGGCTACCGCGTGGGCGACATGCACGTGGTTGCGGCGTTTGATGTGGCGCGCGGCAAGGTGGGCGAGGATCTTTCGCAGGCGATCGCGGCGGCGCCGAACAATACCGCGCGTTTCGCCACGGTGCCGCCGCTGCATGTTCCGGTGCGGCGCGGCCCGACGATGGATGGGCTTGGGCGCTATTTGCGAGACATGGTGGCGGAGAGCGAGGCGCCCACGGCGGATGTGGCGGCCGAGCTGCGCGCGAGCGGCGCGGAAATCCTGGTGTCCTACCTGCCGGTGGGGGCCGAGCGGGCCACGGCGTGGTATGCCGAGCAGGCGCTGGCAGCCGGCTGCGGCTTTGTAAACTGCATTCCAGTTTTCATTGCGTCTGACCCGGCATGGCAGGCGCGGTTTGAGGCCGCGGGGCTGCCGCTGGTGGGCGACGACATCAAGAGCCAGGTGGGTGCCACGATCCTGCACCGGGCGATCGTGAGCCTGTTCCGTGATCGCGGCGTGCGGGTGGATCGCACGTATCAGCTTAATTTTGGCGGCAACGCGGATTTTGCCAACATGCTGGAACGCGAGCGGCTGGAATCGAAGAAGCTTTCCAAGACGCGCGCCGTAACGAGCCAGCTTGGCACGCCGCTGCCCGGCGACTGCGTGCATGTGGGACCGAGCGATCACGTGCCGTGGCTCGCCGACCGCAAATGGGCGCATATTCGCGTGGAGGGCACCGGCTTCGGCGACACGCCGATGAGTTGCGAGATCAAGCTGGAGGTTTGGGATTCGCCGAATTCCGCCGGTGTGGTGATCGACGCGGTGCGCTGCGTCAAACTGGCGCTGGATCGCGGCATCGGTGGCGCGCTGGCGGGCCCTTCCGCCTATTTCATGAAGAGCCCTCCGCGGCAGTATGCCGATCCGGAAGCCTGCGCG
Source organism: uncultured Acetobacteraceae bacterium (assembly GCA_964250215.1). Lineage (GTDB taxonomy): Bacteria > Pseudomonadota > Alphaproteobacteria > Acetobacterales > Acetobacteraceae > DAIDJM01. The sequence continues at coordinate 14,616 of CAXUEX010000001.1, forward strand.
ATGACCGAGGAATTCATCCGCGGCGACACGGTAGTGGGATTCACCCGACCGCGCCGCGCTTCCCGAATTTGAAGAACCGGCGGTTCTCGCGTCCCGCGAATTTGTTCTTATAAAACAACTGAAATGGCCAGCTTTCGCAGGCTTCCGGGAAGCTGTCCCATTCAAGCGCCGCGAGCTCGTTTGCTCCCACGTGGTTGCAGGAAGGTTGGTTCGTCAGAGGCGCAGGCCGACGAAGGCGGCGGCATCCCAGGATTGGAAAGGGGTTTCTCCGCATACCCGCAGCGCCAGGCCGTGCCGAGTGCTCCAGTGCCGGAAATCCCGGCAATCCTGCGCCGGATCACCGCGGTAGCTGAAATTCAGCACCGCCAGGGCGCCCCCTGGCCGCAGCACGCGCGCGGCTTCGGCGATATGGCGGTCTGCGAGTTCGGGGCTGGTGAGAAAAAAATACGGGAAGCAATCCACGGCTAGCACGAGATCGACGGATTGTTCGCGGAAACAGGCGAGATCAAAACCGGTGTGGCGTATGAAGGCGCCCTGCGGCAGGCGTTTGCGGGCTGCGCGCAACATGCCGGCCGAAATGTCGGCGCCTGCCACGAACGCGGCTTGGTCGCGCAGCGCTGCCGTCATGCGACCGATGCCGCAACCCAGATCGAGCACGGTGAATGCCGGTCGCACGAATTGTCGCTGGCGCAACCACACGGCAATTTCGGCGCTGGCGGCAGCGAGGCTCACGGGATCGCCTAGGCTGTAGAGCGCGACGCCGGCTTCGGCCGAGACCGCGGCGGCGCGATCGAACGCGGCGGCGAAATCGGCGGGCGTGGCACAGGCCACATGATCGATGCGGGCGGCATCGAGCATGGCGCGAAGGCGTGGCAGTTGCGGCGCGTGGCGGAGGAGAGCGGCGCGCATTTCCGGATCCGGATCATCGGCGAGTGAAGCGGCAATGGCTTGTGGCGTTTTTCCGGCAAGCAGCATCTGCGCCAAGCGGAGTTCCGGTTTCATGCGATGCGGCGGAAGCTCGCGCCGCAATTGTGACGGTCGGTTGCGCCCCAGGCATATTTATAGGCTTCGCCGCCGCGCAGAAAGTGCGCTTCGCTGCGGCCCTCGGCGGCGGCTTCGGCAAGCAGATGCGATAGCAGAATGGTTCCGGGGCTTTCGAAACGCGCCTCGGCCGCGAAGCCGCTGAGATACAGATAGACGCGCGTTTCTCCGAGCAGGGCGTGGATGGCGGCGGCTTCGCGCTGCCGCAGTTCGAGAATTGCCAGACGCAAATGGCCGGCGTGCAGCAGCCCGGGCGCGGCGTGCCGGTGGAATTGCTGCACCTTGGCGTCCGCGAGCACGCCGGTTTCGCCGCTGCAGTGCCAGCGTTCGGTGTGCAATCGGATCAGGACTCGCACATCGCTGGCGAGCGTATCCATCGTGCCGAGGCGGATGTGGAAGCCGCCGGCGCGTGCGGCGCGGTTGCGCGCCTGGCGGATGTCACGGTTCATGCCGGCGGGAATGGCGGGCGCCGGGTTCAGGCGCAGCACGGGGCAGGGCGGTCCGGGCCAGATTTCCCGGCGCCAGCCAGCAGGCGCGGTAGCGGCAAGCAGCGCGGCTTCAGGCGGCAGTTCCGGCAGATCGCATTGTGGCACCGGGCAGGCCTGCAGCGCCCCATGCAGCAGATGGCTCGCGGCATCTTCCGGCGCGCTGGGGGCGATCAGCGCGTCGAAATAGTCGCTGATGCCGACGCCCATTGGCAGCAGCTTGTTTTTTAAGCAATACAAAGGCAGCAGGCCGCGCAGTTCTTCGCCCGAACACAGCAGGGCAACGACCGGCGCGCCGGTGCCGAAGGCGGCCCACCAGGGGCGCAGCCAGGATGGAGCAAGAAAGGGCAGTGCTTCGGGAACGCGGCGCCAGAGGTCTTCCCATTGGGGCCAGAGTGCGGCGAGCGCTGCATCGCTCGTGATCAGGTTCAGCCGCATGGCAGCAGACGACGATACAGTTGCAGATAAGCATCGGTCATCCGGCCGGCCGAAAACCGGCTGCGCGCCGCATCGCGGCAGGTAGCGGGATCGATGCCGCCGCAGGCCACGATGGCTTCCGCCATTTCGATGACGTTCCGCGCCAGAAAGCCGGTGCGGCCGTGCTCGATGATTTCCGGCAGCGCGCCACGGGCAAATGCGACAACGGGGGTGCCGCAGGCCAGCGCCTCCATTGCGACTAGGGAACTCGTCTCCGGTGCCAAGCATGGCACCAGCAGGCATCTGGCGGAGGCGAGCCAGCGGCGCTTTCGAGAGAAGCCGAGTGCGCCGAGAAAGCGTCGGCGCGCATCGAGACGCGGCTGCACCTCGTTGGCAAAATAGGCTTCGTGTTCGGGATACGGAAACACCGTGCCACCCAGCAGTAGCGGAACATCGGCCATGTGCGCCGCCTGCAACGCCAGATGCTGGCCTTTTTCCGGGCAGATGCGGCCGAGCATCAGGGCGTGGCCGCGCCTGGCGTGCCGTGGCGATGCGAGCGCGTTCACATCCACTCCATTGGCGATCGGCGGTAGCAGGTTCGGCGTTGCCGGGCAGCGCGTATGTTGCGATAAAGAAACACAGTGCAACCAGGTGCTCGGGCGCGGAGAAGCAAATATCTCGGGTGCATACCATTCTGGCGGCAAATGTAGCGTGGTGAGCACGGGTTTGCCGCTGGCTGGCAGATACGCGGGAAAATCGAGGCCGTGAAGATGCACAAGATCGGCCTGGTCTAGATTTGCCGTAATCGCGCGTGCGGTTTCTTGTTGCGCGACCTTTCGGGCTTCGGGGTGGGTTCCGGCAACCACCGGGATTGGTCGCAGTTCGCCGGCCACGCATGAATCGGCCCGGGCCACGACGATGGAGCGGTGGCCCGTGCGCACCAGTGCGAGATCGATGGCGGCGAGGATCTGCTCGGCGCCACCCACCGCATCCCGGCTTACGGGTGCGAGCGGGTAGGCGACCGAAAGGATGTTCACGGCACAGCGGCCAACTCCGCCGGCGCGATGGCGCCTGCGTAGCGCCGCACCATGACGGCGCAGAAATCGGCGAAGGCCTCCGGCTCGCGCGGCGGGGACGTGTGGTGCGGCAAAATCCCGTCTTCTTCCGGCGTGAAGCAGAAGGTCACGGTGACGCGAAATTGTTCCAGAGCGGCGATCATGCAGTCGAACCAGGCGAGTGCGCCAGGACGCTTGAAATCGGCCCAGCTCAGACCGGTGCGCAGGTAGATAACGCCGAGCTCGCGCATGCATCGCACCGCATCTTCCAGGCGATGGTCCTGGAAGTGGAACCATTGGCAGATGCCGAGTTCTGGCGTGAATTCATGGAAAATGCGGGCGGCGCGTTTCGGGCGGCCGTGTTCGTTATATAAACCCATGTGGAAGTGCCGGTAATAGGCAGAGCCTTCCGCTTCGCGGTGCCGGGTGGTGGCGGGCCAGGCGGATGGCAGATCAAACAGGCTGTACCAGTGGAGCCGAGGTGCTTGGCCGTGCAGCAGTTCGAAGCTGCGGCGCAGACCCCATTCCTGCACTTCCTCGGCGCCGAAACTGGAGATGCCCAGTTCGGAAACCCAGACGGGCAGGTCCGTGGCGGCAGCGATGGTTTGCAGCTTGGCTGGCCATTCGTCGATCAACCAATGATTCCAGTCGAGCGGGAAGCCGTGCACGGCCACCGCATCCACTTCGTCGAGGCCGCCCTGCGCCGCGAGCCCATGCAGGAAACCCGGATCGATCGGCGACATGCCGCCCATGACGCGCTTAAGGCCGGGGGCTTCCGTGCCGATCGCGGCGCCGGCCAGTTTTGCGAGACGCGCGAAATGCTTCCAGCCCGGATCGGCTTCCAAATCCCAATGCGATTTGTTGTTCGGCTCGTTCCAGATCATTGCCGCTTCGATCATGCCGGCTTCTTTCCTTGGGCTGGATAAACCGGGCCATACTCGGGATCGGTCCGGCTTGCGCGACGGCAGAGATAGGTTTCCTCCTCTGGCCGAGATAGAATATCAAAGCCGGCGCTGCGCAGCATAGCTTGCGTGCATGCGCGGTTCGGCAACCACCAGTTCGTCGGGTCGTGCGAATAGCTGCGCTCGATGAAGTGCATTCGGGGAAAGCCTGAGTCTTCGAAAATCGTGGTTTCCGTGAACGGATAATCGGGCGCGAGCGCAGTCACTTCAGTGTGGCCGCGCTGCAGGGTTTGGAACACCAGAAGATCACGTGCGACGTGTTCGTGTACCAAATCCAGCGCCAGCAAGGGGTGGCGGAGATGATAAAACACGCCGATAAAAAAAACGATATCGAAAGTTTCCCCCAGAGCGGCGACATCATAGACAGAAAGCCGGCGAAATTCGATGGAGAGCCCTTCCACTTGCGCTGCGAAGCGCGCCTGAGCGAGGTAATCTTCATCGTGGTCGATCGCCACCACGCGATCGGCGCCGCGGCGCTTCATCTCCAGGCTGAAGAAGCCGCCATTGCACCCGATATCCAATACGGTGCGGCCGCGCAAATCGGCCGGCAACGCACCGGCGTAACGAGAGAATTTGACCGCAGGGTAATTGCCCAGAAAATGCTCGGGTGCCGTCCACACGCCGCCCAGGCACATGTTGTGAAACCACGGGCCCAGCGCGCGGATGCGGTTGCGCAGTTCGTCAGGCGGTAGCTCGGCGTCCATCGCGGCCTCGCGTTTGTGGCGCGCGCGGCGGTGCGGCGCGGGATTGCAGGATGCGGATGGCCTCGCGATAGCCGCCGATTGTGCCCACGTCCACATAGTGCTCGCCGGCCGGCACGCCGATTGCTTCTCCGCCACTGGCGATCCAGGCGTTGATCAGCGTGCCGAGATATTCGTCGCGCCGACCGCGTGCCTGCCAGAGCCCATGCAAATCATGCAGCACGCTTCCGGTCATGCGAATTGCACCCCAAATCCAGCTTGAACGAGGGTGGCGCGTTTTCACTTCGATCTCCTGCACACGACCTTCTGTGTCGGTGATGACCGCATCGAACAACTCCGGCCGATTGACCTCGAACAGCAGAAAGGCCAGGCAGTGCTGCGGCAGTTCCGCGAGCGCATTTTCCGGAAACCACACCGTATCGGGCAGGCCGATCAGCACGGATTCCGTCGCGTGGATCAGCGGCAATGCGCAGAAGATGGCATCGCACAATCCGCTAGCCTGCGATTGCACCACATAGGCCAGATCCATGCCGGCCACGGAACTGCCGTAATATTGCAGGATGTCGGATTTCCACGGCGAGATCACGAAACAGATTTTCGTGGCGCCTGCAAGGGCCATGCGGTCGATGAGGTATTCGCTCACGGCGCGTGGGCGTTCGATGCCGTGTTCGTCGATGCGCGAACCAACTGGCAGCAGCTCTTTGGAAAAAGCGAGCGGCTGAATGCGCATTGCATTGCCAGCGGCCGGCACGATGCCCCACATCAGGCGGTCTCCGCCAATTGTGGCGAACGCGCTGCCTGGAAGGCCGCAACCATTTCGGCCGCGCGGCGTGCAGCCGTGTGCTGCGACAGCACGCGCTCGCGAGCGCGGTTCGCGATCCGGCGCAGTTCGGCATCATCCATTTGGAGCACGGCGAGGGTGTCGGCGGCGCTGCTTACCGGCAGGATCTCCTCGTTCGGCGTGAAGAATTCGGCGAGGCCCGGCCAGTCGTCGGTGGCAATCGGCACCGCGCAGGCGGCGGCTTCGAACAGCCGGCCGGAGGGGCACCATCCCATTTCGGCCATCGCGGCGCGCGTGACGTTCAGCGTTATGCGGGACGATGCGTAGAACGCCGGATGTTCGGACACAGGCAAGTGCCGCACGAAGAAGATGTTGGGTGCCCAGGGAAAATCCGCGGGATATTGCGCGCCGCCGATGGCGAAGCGCAGGCCGGGTTGCATTTGCGCAGGCCGCACCAACAGGCGTCGCAGCGCCATTTGGCGGTCGCTTGCATAGGTGCCGAGGTAGGACATTGCCGCTCGATACTGCGGCGCGGGTTGGCCGGGGCGATGCACATTCGAATCGACCCAGCCGTAAAGCGGCATGGCACGCGGGGCGCCGAGCTTGCGCAGGGCCGGCAGCGCCGGACCGCCTGCATAACTCAGGACGATATCGAATCCGGAAAATCCGTCAGGGCCGATGTAGTCCACGCGCTCTCCTGCCTTGAGTCGCGCGAGCGTGACGGGGGTATCGAGATCGTAGAAGCAGCGTATTCCGGCCCGGGATTCGTGGATGACGCGCGCTGCGGCAAGAGCATCCGGGCAATACGAAGTGACGATGGCTGCGTCGGCCGTATCGGCTTCGCGGCGCGCTTCCGTTTCGTTCCATTCGCGGTAGAGCGCCAGCCGGCCGCCGCCGGGCAAGGCGAAAAGATCACGGTTTTCGGCATAATACGGGACGTCGCGTTCAAAGAACGTCACGTGATGGCCTGCCGCATGCAAGGCCCGAATCAGGCCGCGCCATAGGGAAGCGTGGCCGTTGCCCCAGGAGGAGCTGACGGCCAAGCCGAAGATTACGAGTCTCATGCTGCCTGCATCGCGGGTTCAGCCCTTCCGCGCCGGCCAACGTTTGAAGGTTGCGCGGGTTGCGGGATCGCGGCAGCGCGATCAGCTTGTGCGGTTTTCCACGAGTTGCGCCACCACGGCCGGGTCGGCCAGCGTCGATGTGTCGCCGAGCTGATCGATTTCGTTGGCCGCGATCTTGCGCAGGATGCGGCGCATGATCTTGCCGCTGCGCGTTTTCGGCAGGGCGGGCGACCATTGGATCACGTCGGGTGCCGCGATGGGCCCGATTTCACGCCGCACCGAGGCGACCAGTTCGCGACGCAATTCCTCGGTGGAATCCACGCCGTCCTTCAACGTGACGTAGGCGTAGATGCCCTGACCTTTGACATCGTGCGGGTAGCCGACCACGGCGGCCTCGGCCACCTGCCGGTTCGCGACCAGCGCGCTTTCCACCTCGGCCGTGCCCAGACGGTGGCCGCTGACGTTGATCACGTCGTCCACGCGGCCCGTGATCCAGTAATATCCGTCGGCATCACGACGAGCTCCGTCGCCGGTGAAGTATTTTCCGGGGTACGCCGAAAAATAGGTCTGCACGAAGCGCTCATGATCGTTGAACACGGTGCGCATCTGACCGGGCCAGCTATCGGTGATGCACAGATCGCCCGCCGCGGCGCCTTCGAGGATTTTGCCATCCGCATCCACCAGCACCGGCTTGATTCCGGGCAGCGGCAGCGTGGCGGAGCCGGGTTTCTGCGCCACCGCGCCGGGCAGCGGGCTGATCAGAATGCCGCCAGTTTCGGTTTGCCACCAGGTATCCACGATCGGGCAGCGTTCTTCGCCCACCACGCGATAATACCAGAGCCAGGCTTCCGGATTGATCGGCTCGCCGACGCTGCCGAGGATGCGCAAGCTTGCGCGCGAGGTTTTTCGCACCGGCGCCTCGCCCTCGCGCATCAAGGCGCGGATGGCGGTGGGCGCGGTGTAGAAGATGTTCACGGCGTGCTTGTCGATCACCTGCCAGAAGCGGCTGCTATCGGGCCATGTGGGCACGCCTTCAAACATCAGCGTGGTGGCGCCGTTCGCCAGCGGCCCATAAACAATGTAGCTGTGGCCCGTAACCCAGCCGACATCGGCCGTGCACCAGAAGATTTCTCCCGGTTTGTAATCGAACACGAGTTCGTGCGTGAAAGCGGCCCACACCATGTAGCCGCCGGTGGTGTGCAGCACGCCTTTCGGCTTGCCGGTGCTGCCCGAGGTGTAGAGGATGAACAGCGGATCCTCCGCGCCCATCTCCTCCGGCGGACAGTTTGGCAATTCGTGCGACACCAGCATTTCGTAGTCGTGATCGCGTCCGTCCTGCATTTCCACATCCGCGCCGGTGATGCGCAGCACGATGACATCGCGCACGGTGGGGCAGGCTGGCAGCGCCGCATCGGCGTTGGCTTTTAGGGGCACCGTGCGGCCGCCGCGCCTGCCTTCATCGGCGCAGATCAGCAGCGTGGAGGCGCAATCCTGGATTCGGTTCGCCAGGCTTTCGGGCGAAAAGCCGGCGAACACCACGGAATGGATGGCACCGATGCGAGCGCAGGCAAGCATGGCAACCGCCGCTTCCGGCACCATTGGCAAATATACCGTTACTCGATCGCCACGCTGCACGCCGAGTCGCTTCAGCGCGTTCGCTAGCCGGCAAACCTGCGCGTGCAGCTCGTGATAGGTGATGCGTTTCGATTGCGCGGGATCGTCGCTTTCCCAGATGATGGCGACGCGATCGCCATTCCGCTTGAGATGCGCATCGAGACAGGCGGCGGAGGCGTTCAGCGTGCCGTCCTCGAACCAGCGGATCGATACGTCGCCATCGAAACTGGTGTTCTGCATAATGCTCGGCGTTCGGAACCACGGGATGCGCTTCGTTTGTTCGTTCCAGAACGAATTCGGGTCACGTGCCGCATGGTTCTGCATTACGCGATATTTGTCGGCAGTGACGAGTGCCGAGGCGGCGATTGCCGGTTTCACATGAATCAGCGGATCGTCGGTCACGCGCCCTGCCTCCCAGTTGGCAGCCGAGACTAGCCGGAGTGCGGGCGGAGGGCCAGCATCGGCCGGATGCCGGGCGCGGCGATGCTGCCGCACCCGGCATTGGGCGGACCCGCTGGTTCAGCAGAGCGGCTGCACGCTCTTGAAGTAGTTCAGCAAGGTATATTGACCGTCGATGCCGAATGAGGGCTGCTCGCGGTAGAACCAGGAAAAGAAGGTGAGGTCCTGCACAGTATAGACAATGCCGTTCTGCATCTTCACCGTGCCGAAACTCAGTCCGGTCAGCGGATCGCCGACTTCCAGATTGCTCTGGCAGCCGGTGACCTGGCCGGTATGGCCCCAGGCCGGCGTGGGGTTGTTAACAAGCGGATCGTTCACCCATTCGCCCAGTTCGTGGCTCATCACTTCCGAGTTCGGCGGCGTGGAACGCAGATCGAGCAGCACCGAAACGGCGTAGGTCTGGGTGCCTTTCGGCGTGGCATACGCGTTGTGATAACCGGCCGCGCCACCGAAAACCACGTCATACGAGAGGAAGATCGGCAGCACGCCGGGATTGAGGTATTTCTTCAGCCCCGGGATCAGCGTGGTTTGCACCAGCTTGTCCCAAGTGTTGAAATCCAGCGTTCCAAGGCCGCCTGGCGCACCCGTGGCACACGTCATGGAAGAAGCCGGGCCGTTCACCTTGATCGTCACCACCGGTGCCTGGCTCGGCTTGAACACGACGTGGTAATTGGGGTTCGACTTGCCGACATATCCCCAGAAATTCGCGCGCTGGAACAGATCCTCATACTGCGAGTTGCCGATCAGCGTCTGGCCGATCGTGAGTTTGATGTTGTTGAACAGCGGCGAGCCGGCGATCAGCGTTGTGGCGGCGGCTGGCGAGCAGTTCGGCAGCGGGTTCGTGGCATCCAGCGTGCCGTTCGTGAACTCGAAACGCAGCGGCACGATTACGGCTTTCACGGTGGTGGTGCCGGCGCCTTTGCCGAGCGGGCTCTGGCCAATCATCGTGAAAGTGTAGCTCTTCCCGAGAGAAGTCACCTTGGCCGACCACGACGGAACTTTCAGCGGTGATTTCGCGACCGCCTCCGCGACCCCGGCATCGTTGGCCGGGCTGTGCGGCGGGTTGGCACTGTGCCAGTGGTCGAGCGGCAAGGTGGCGGGATCGGGGCCGGGCGGCAGCGCGGTGTCGATCGCGATCGGCCGTTGCACGTTGGCCGCGCTGGATCCCAGCGCCGGCAGATCGGCAGCCAGGCTGGGCGATGCAGCGAGGCCAGCTATTCCGGCTACAGTACAAAAAAAGCGTGTGGATGCAGGGGTGCGCATGGAAGCCTCCGGTCGAACGCGGCGCATCCTCCGCGTGGCCATCTTCCCGTCAATCGCGACCGGCCGGCACGCATGACGAATTCAGGATTTCGTCAGAATTCTCACGCATTTTGTACAATAGTCACCGGGAAATTGGCAACCCAGGGATGTAACGATCACGGGTTGCTCGCGTGAATGGCGGTTATCGCGCCCCGTTCGTGGGTTTGGCGGGCATGGCAAGCGCTCGATCCAGTGCCGCGCGGGTCAGGCGAAAGCCTTGCACAGCGTCGGCGCTTGGGGCTGCGTCGGCGCCGTCCACGGCAATGGCAAGCTTGTCCAGTTGGTCAGATATTGCCGTCAGACCTTCGGCGCGCGCCGCGTCGCGCAGCGCCGTCCGGCACTGCACGCGCGCCTGCTCGATTTCGCGCGCGAGCTCGAATTGCGCATCGAGGGCGCCGGGAGCCAGACGCAGCCGCGGGTCGGGGCGAACCTGCAAATCCTGCGTGTAGGTCTTGCCGTCCACCGTCAGTTTCACCGCATAGCGGCCTGGCGGCACCCATACGGGCTGCGGCGGCGGGTCGCCGCCGTGCAGAATTTGCGGCAGCTTCAAACGCAGGTTCCACACGAAGCGATGCGCGCCCGGCGTGGTTTCCAGCCGCGCCGGCGGCCGCACCCATTCCGGCGCCACCTCCAGCGTCTCGGGATCGATCCGGGGCGCCGGATCGTCGCTGGCGAAATGACGGAGACGCTCGGCGCCCTTGAAGATGTCGAGCGCTATCGGGCTTTGCGCAGCCGTTGCGAGGCTGTAATCGATCATTGCGCCCTCCGGCGGGTTCGGCGCCGCCGGCTCCTCTTTCGGCAACGGCGTGCCGGTGAAATCGGGCGCGTGCACGCGCACGGCGGGGGAAGGCGGGAAAAGTTGCGTGTGAATTGCCGGTGCCGCCACGAGCGACCGGAGTTGCGCCACGTCGTCCAGCACGTAAAAGCCGCGGCCATGCGTCGCGATCACCAGATCGTCGTCATGCACCGTGATGTCGCGCACGGAGGTGATCGGCAATGCGTTCTGCAGCTTCTGCCAGTGATCGCCATCGTCGAACGAAACGAAGAAGCCGCGCTCGGTGCCGGTATAGAGTAGGCTGGCCTGGCGGGGATCCTCGCGCACCACGTTCGTGCTGTTCGGTCCGTCCTCTTGCGGCAAGCCGTTCACGATCGCCTGCCAATGCGCGCCGCCATCGTGCGTGCGAAACAGGTAGGGCGCCTGGTCATCCAGCCGGTGACGGTCGACCGCGAGATAGGCTGTATCGGCATTGAAATGCGATGCCTCGATGATGCCGATCTTCGACCATGCGGCGAGGCCGGGCGGGGTGATTTCTTGCCAGTTTGCGCCATCGTCCCGCGTGCGCCACACGCGCCCGTCATCCGTGCCGGCCCAGATCAGCCCGGGCGAGATCGGCGAGGGTGCGAGCGCATAGACCACACCGCGCCGCTTGCCGGGACCGTCCACATCGGCGGCCGTTGGCGTATCGAGCGTGGGCGGCACGCCGGGATCGGGGCGGGTGAGATCGGGGCTGATCGGCTGCCAATGTTCGCCGCCGTCGCCGGTGCGGAACACGCGCTGATTGGCAAAATACAGCGCATGGTCGCGCGGCCCCCACAGCAGCGGCAGCGTCCATGTACCGCGATACGCATCAGGGAACGCGAGCGTGGGATCGACGCTGCGCAACTGACCGGAACGCAAATCCAGCTTGTCCACCCGGCCGCCGAACACGGTCTGGGGATCGTCGGGGTCGGGCGCGATGTTGTCGCTCTCGCCGCCGGCGGCACTTTCGAAGAACTGCATCATGGAAATGCCGTCGAAATTGTTGCCGCTGCGGCTGGGCACCGCGGCCGCGCCGCTGTCCTGCTGCGCGCCATAAACACGGTAGGGGAACGAATTGTCGGTGATCACATGATAGAACTGGCCGGTGGGCTGGTTGTACCAGGAACTCCACGTAGTGCCGCCGTTCAGCGATACCATCGCCCCCTGGTCCACGCCGAGCATCCGTCGGTCGGGGTGGCTGGGGTCGATCCAGAGCGTGTGGAAATCGTCGCCCGTGGGGTCGCCGAGCACCGGCGAGAAATGCGCGCCGGCATCTTGCGAATGTAGCAATATGGTGTCGCAGACGAAAACCTGATCGGCATCGGCCGGATCGGCGGTGATGCCGGAGAAATACCAGCCGCGTTCGGTGATCCGCTTATCGGCGGAAACGCGGGTCCAGGTCGCGCCGCGGTCCTCGCTGCGGTAGAGCCCCGCGCCGTTGCCGTCGCGCACGCTGATCAGCGCATAAACGCGATTTGGCCGCGCGGCGCTGGTGGCCAGCCCGATGCGGCCGGGGTTGGGCGGCAGGCCGTTGCCGGTAAGTTGCTTCCAGGTCCGGCCGCCATCGGTGGATTTATATAGGCCGCTGCCTGGGCCGCTGGAGGGCGGATACACGCTCCAGGGCGGCCGGCGCGTCTGCCAGAGCGCGGCATAGACCGTGCTGGGGTCGTCGGGCGCCGCGGCAAGGTCGATCGCGCCGGTATCGGCATCGCGGAACAGCGTGCGTGTCCAGTGGGCGCCGCCATCCTCGGTGCGGAACACGCCGCGTGCCGGGTTCGGCCCATACGGGTGGCCTAGGGCGGCAACCAGCACCACGTTGGGGTTGTTGGGGTCGATCAGGATGCGGGCGATCTGCTGCGTGTCGGCGAGGCCGAGCGGCCGCCAATGGTCGCCCGAATCGTCGCTGCGATACAGGCCGGTGCCCTGGGCGATGTCGGAGCGCATGTCCGCCTCGCCGGTGCCCACATAGAGCGTGGCCGGGGCGGAAGGGGCAACACCCAGCGCGCCGATCGAGGCCACGGACATGGCATCGAAAACCGGTTGCCAAGTGCGGCCGGCATCGTTCGTGCGCCAAACGCCCCCATTCACCGCCCCGAAGTAGAAGCGGCGCGGGTCGTCCGGGGTGCCGGCAACGGCCAGCACACGGCCGCCGCGGAACGGGCCGATCGAACGCCAGTGCAGATTGGCCAGCATAGCCGGATCGACCGGGCCGGCCGCCCCGGCCAGCAAGGCGGCGAGCGCCAGAACAACGGCAGCGGCCACCCGGCCGGCCGCGTCACGATTTTGCAAAGGTTTGGTTTTCAATCGGCGGCGTTCCGTCTAACGATTAGGCCCCCGGCTCGCGAGCGAGTCGGCAACATCGGGCGAGGGCATCCATGGCGACGAAGAAAGCAGAAACCGCGACCGCGAAGAAGGCCCCGGCCAAGGCCGCGCCGGCCAAGACGGCATCGGCCAGTGCGGGCGCGAAAAAGCCGGCGGCACCAAAGCCGGGGGCGAAGCCGAATGCGTTGCAGCAGCCGCTGACGCCTTCCAAGGAGCTGGGGGCCGTGGTGGGCGCGAGCAAGCTTTCGCGCGGCGAGGTGGTGAGCAAGGTGTGGGCGTATATCCGCGAGCACAATCTGCAGAACCCGGAGAACAAGCGCGAAATCCTGGCGGATGCCAAGCTGAAGGCGGTTTTCGGCAAGGACCGCGTGACGATGTTCGAGATGAACAAGCACCTGGCGGCGCATTTGAGTTGACGGCGCCCCGCCGGCGGTTCGTCCGGATGCGGCTTTACGGCTATTTCCGGTCCTCCGCTTCGTGGCGGATACGGATTGTGCTGGCGTTGAAAGGGATCGAAGCGGAGCAGGTGCCGGTGCATCTGCTGCGCGACGGTGGCGAGCAGCACGGCGCGAATTTCGCGGCGCTCAATCCGCAGCAACTGGTGCCGCTGCTGGTGACAGACGCGGGCCAGGCGATTGGGCAATCGATCGCGATCGCCGAATATTTGGAGGAGACGGCGCCTCAACCGAAGCTGCTGCCCAGCGATGCCGGCGCGCGCGCCTATGTGCGCGGCGTAATGGACGCTATCGCCTGCGACATACATCCGCTGAACAATCTGCGCGTGTTGCGCTACCTGGCCGGTCCGCTGGGTCAAGCCGAGCCGGCGCGCGATGCCTGGTATCGCCATTGGGTGGAACGCGGGCTGGCGGCGGTGGAGCGGGTGGTGCGGCAATCCGGCCGTGCCGGGGCGTTCTGCTGCGGCGATGCGCCGGGGCTGGCGGATGCGTTCCTAGTGCCGCAGCTCGGCAACGCCCGGCGTTACGCCTGCGACCTTTCGTCCTGCCCGACGCTGGTGGCAATCGACGGGCGCTGCGCAGCGATCCCCGCTTTCCGGACGGCCCGACCGGAAGCGCAGGCGGACGCGGAGCCGCGAGCGGGCTAATTTCGGACGCTGCTGTATAAGCGCCGCCGATGTCTGCGCTGCTGGAACTCGCCGTCGTACTGCTGCTGATTCTACTGAATGGCGTTTTTGCCATGGCCGAGCTGTCGCTGATCTCGGCTCGGCGGGCGCGGCTCGCGGTGCTGGAACGCAAGCGTGTGCCGGGCGCGATGGTGGCGCGCGAATTGGCGGAGAACCCACAGCTGTTTCTGCCGACGGTGCAGATCGGCGTGACGCTGGTGAGCATTCTGGCCGGCACGGTGGGCGGCGCGCGGCTGTCGGCGCACCTGGTGCCCTGGCTTTCGCGGCTGCCCTATGTCGGGCGGGCGGCAGAGGGCCTTTCGCTGACGCTGGTGGTGATCGGCATCACATTCCTGACGCTGGTGCTGGGCGAGCTTGTGCCGAAGCAGCTCGCGCTGCGGGCGCCGGAGGCGACGGCGACGTGGATGGCGCGGCCGATCCGGCTGCTGGCGCGGCTGATGGCGCCGATCGTGTGGTTGCTGGGGCACGCTTCCGACCTTGTGCTGCGGCTGCTGCGGCGGTCCGACCGGACGCGGCAGGCGGTGACCGAGGAAGAGCTGCGGGCGCTGCTAGCCGAGGGCACGGCGGCCGGCGTGCTGGAAACCGAGGAACGGGACATCATTGAGCGCGTGCTGCGGCTGGCCGACAAGCCGGTGCGCGCGATCATGACCCCGCGTACGGAACTCGCCTGGATCGACCGCACCGATCCGCGCCGCGACATCGTGCTGGCGCTGAAGGCCGCGCCGCACAGCCGTTTCGTGGTGGGCGAGGGTTCGGTGGATAACGTGGTGGGCGTGGTGCAGGCGAAAGACCTGCTGGACCGCATCCTGGATGGCAACGATCTTTCGCTGACCGCGGCGCTGCGCCAGCCGATCGTGGTGCCGGATACAGTGACGGCGCTGGATGCGCTGGAGCGGCTGAAATCCGATCCGCTAGGGCTGGCACTGGTGATCGACGAGTACGGAAGTTTCGAGGGCGTTGTGACCGCGGCGGATGTGCTGGAAGCGATCGTGGGCGAGGCGGGCGAACCGGCGCGGCCGGCGGCATCGGGCGCGGAGCCCGTCGAGGCCGGTCCGTTGCTGCTGGATGGGATGATGCCGGTAGACGAGCTGAAAGCGCGGCTGCTGCTGCCCGATCTTCCGGGCGAGGGCGGCTATCACACATTGGGCGGCTTGCTTCTGGCGCTGCTGCGGCGCGTGCCCATTGCCGGCGACCGGATCGTATTCGGCGGCTGGCTGTTCGAGGTGTTGGAAGTGGATGGCAGGCGCGTGCAGCGCGCGCGGGCAAGCCGGGAGAAGCTCGCGGGTTCGTGATACCGACGGGCAAAAGTGGCAGCGTTCCTGCCTCTTTCGACATGAAGCGGAGTAGCGGGCGAGCGGCTACGTTCAACCTAAAAGAATTGCTTGTCTCATGGTGCAACCTATGCGTGTATATTGCGCACGACGCATGAAGGGAGCGCGCTATGAAATCCGCCGCCTGGTTCGCCGTCTTTGTGTCGCTTGCAGCACCCGCTATGGCCGATCCCGGCGCGGCGCCAACCGTGGTGGTTGTTGGGGGCGTGGATGCAACGCTGAGCCCTGATCTGGCGAAGGAATTCGCGATCGTGCCGGTGGGCGAACAGTTTGTCGGCGCCAGCGTTTCCAGCCCCGCGGCGCAGGAGGGTTTCCTGCAGAACGACTGCACGTTCGGTGTGCTGCCGAATTGCAGTTGGTCGCCACTGGGCCCGGGTTCGCCGGTGGATTTCGGGGTGAGCCTGGTGCCGCTGACCAAGGCGCAAGTGGCCGCCTACAATCAGGGGCAGGGTGCCGGGGACGGGCCGCCGATCCAGTTTCCGCTCTACGGCCTTGCGGTGGCCATTCCGGTGGTGAACTCCGCAATCACCACGAACGGCAGGCTGCTGCTGGGCGATGGCGAGTTGTGCGGCATCCTTTCGGGCCAGATCACCGATTGGTCGCAATTCAGCGTCATGGCGGCGCCGGGGCCATTCAAGGTAGTCTACGATGCCGATCCGGGCAGCGGTATGACCTGGCTGCTGACGCAGCATCTGGCGGCAGTGTGCGATGCAACGAATTCCGCATTCACGCAGCTTCCGGTGCCGGTGACCAGCGATTTCACGCAATTGCCGGTGCCGGGTGGCATCAGCGGCGACAATCATTACATTTCCGGCGTGGACGGCGGCGGTGTGCAAGCGGCGCTGCTATCCGCCAATTCGGCGATCGGCTATATCGGCGCGAATTACACCAGCTTGCTGCCGCACTCCCCGGTCACCTCGACGTTGGTTGTCGCGGGCTATTACAATTCGGCGGCGGCGGCGGTCTACACGCCTTCGCAAGGCAGCGCGAAGCTGGCGTTGAACAATCCGGGCCCCTCGGCGGTGAATGCTTCGCCGCCGGCGTCGGCGGGCGCCGCCGCCGACCCGACGCGATGGGTTCCGATCGTGCCCAACCCGGTCATGGGCTATCCGATCGTCGGCTACGCCAACTGGATACTTTCCACCTGCTACCGGGTGATCGCCCCGCAGGTGTTGCAGTATCTCTCGTCGCCGCTGAACCCGAAGGCGCATGTTTCGATCGCCGCGGCCGAAGGGTTCGTGCAGCTGACGGACGCGAGCCCCGCCTATGCGGGTGCGGTGGCGAACATTCTGCTGAGCAACCAGGATGGCTACAATTTGGAGATCCAGAACCCCGAGGCGTGCGGCGGCCGTGCACAGGGCAGTCCAGATGAGTAGGTCGGGCGGCTGCTTCGGGATTGTCGCGGGTTCGTGGCTGTTCGCGGCGGCGCCGGCCTATGCCGATCTTTACGTAAACGGCGGCGGCGATCCCGTGATCATGCCGGCGTTGAGCGCGGAGCTGCAGGTGGTTTACGCGGGCCAGCATTTCACCGCGGCCACGGTGGATAGCATGGATGCGACCGGCGGATTCCTGAGTAACGATTGCACGTTCGGCATCCTGCCCAATTGCAGCTGGTCGCCGCTCGGCGCTGGCACCGCGGTAGATTTTTCGGTGAGCCTGATCCCGCTAACCGAGGCGCAGGTGAAAACCTATTCCGCTGGGCTGGGTGGCACGGATGGGCCGCTGGTGCAGTTCCCGCTGTATGCGCTGCCGATTGCGATTGTGGGACAGGAGAATGGAATTACCGCGAATGGCCAGTTGGTCCTGGATGACGGTGCGCTTTGCGGCATTTTCTCCGGCCAGCTCACGGATTGGTCGCAGTTCAGCAACAGCGTGCCAGCGGGCGGTTTTTCCGTGGTGTACGATGCCAACGATGGCAGCGGTGCCACCTGGTTGCTGACGCAGCATCTGAACGCCGTGTGCAATTCGACAAACTCGGTGTTCACTTCGCTGCCAGTGCCGGTAACCGGCAATTTCGCGAGCCTGCCAGTTCCCGGCGGGGTGGCGAACAACCCGCGCTTTGCGGCCGCCGCCGGCGGCACGGGAATGCAATCCGCGCTGCTCAACAGGCTATCGGCGCTCGGCTACATCGGCCCGTCCTTCACCAGCATCGCGCCGTCGTCGCCCGCCACCTCCAACCTGAACGTGGCGGCTCTCGTGAACGGGCAGAACCACGTGCCCTACACGCCCAGCACCACCGCCACGGCACTGGCGCTGCGCAGCCCCGGGCCGGGCTCCGTGAACGTCAATCCGCCCTCTACCATGCAGCAGGCGGCAGATCCGACGAACTGGGTGCCGCAGGTGCCGCAACCGGCGGCGGGCTACCCGATCGTGGGTTACGCCAACTGGATACTGAGCACCTGTTACGCCAGCGTCGGACGTGTGGTGCTGCAGTATCTCGCCACGCCTTACGATCCCACGGAGCACACGGCGATCATCGGTCAAAACGGCTTCGTGAAGCTGAATTCGGTCAACGGCCGCCTTGCCCAGGCCGTCGGCAACGTGCTGCTGCGTGATGGTAGCGGCTACGGCCTGAACATCGAGAACGCGCTCGCCTGCCTCGCTTATCGCGGGAGATGAGAAGCCCCCCGGGGCTCCCGAGGCCACGTCAAAACACGTTATGGTAGTGCTTACTGCAAGACTTTCCATTGAAAGTGGTATTAACCTCTGATATACCCTTTCCGCGACGGGGCAGATACGCCGGAGGGAAAGCGGGCAGCCATGGCGGTTCTGGGCGGCAATCAGCAGGTTGCGCAGGCATTCACCCGCTTCGGCCTGGGCGGCCGGCCCGACGATCCGCTGCCCGGCGATGCGACCCAATGGCTGATCCAGCAACTCGACGGCCCGGATCCGATGCCAACCACTGGGTTGCCGACGCTCGCGCAGTGCATGGCGCTGCTGAACGCTTACAAGAATGCACGAGCCGGCACGAAAGCGCAAAAGAACGCGGCCGATCAAATTGTAAGCACATTCAATGCCGAGGTGCAGGCCTATCTTTCCTACGCCGTGACCACCGCTGTTCCGTTTCGGGAACGGTTGGTGTGGTTCTGGGCCAATCATTTCGCGCTGCTCACTGGCAGCTACTATCCGCAGGGCGTCGCCGGCACCTTCATCCGCGATGCAATTCGGCCTTATGTGAACGGCACGTTCCAGGACATGCTGCTGGCCGTGATGCAGCATCCGGCGATGCTGTATTCGCTCGACAATGTGGCCTCGATCGGCCCCGACAGCAGCTACGCGTTGCAGCATCTGAAGAGCACGGGCGTGCAGCTGGGGTTCAACGAGAACCTTGGCCGGGAATGCCTTGAGCTGCATACGGTGGGGGTGAACGCCGGCTATACGCAGGCGGATGTGGATGCGCTGGCCTATATGCTCACCGGGTGGACGGTGGTGACGAGCAACCCGAAAGGCTTTTTTTTCGATAGCACGAAGCACCAGCCCGGGTCACAGACGCTGCTGGGCACGACCTATCCGGGCACCTTTCAGGGCGGTATCGCCGCGCTGACGGCGTTGGCCAACGATCCCAACACCTACAACCACATTGCCACGCAGCTGGTTCAGCACTTTACTTCGGACACTCCCGATCCGGCCGACGTCACCGCAGTGCAGAACGCGCTTGCCGGCAGCGGCGGCAATTTGAAGGAGGCCGCGATCGCGGTGGTAGGGCTGCCGAATGCCTGGCTGCCGCTGACGAAATTCCGCGCGCCGCAGGACCATGCGATCGCTGCGCTGCGTGCGGTTGGCGCCACGGCCGCGAACATGCCCTCCAGCTTCCCGCTGCTGATGTCGGAGCTGGGGATGCCGACCTGGAATCCGTCATTCCCGAACGGATTTTCGGATGAGATGGCGGACTGGCTTTGCCCGCAGCAGATGATTGAGCGCACCGACTGGACACGCCTGCTCGCGCAGGGGCTGGGATCGCTCGATCCGCTGACCATCGCGGGCAGCTCGCTCGGGCCGTTCCTTACGCCGCTTACGCAACAACTACTCGGCCAGCTTTCGAGCGTTTCCGACCAGTTCCAGTTGCTGTTCTGCTCCCCCGAATTCCAGAGGCGCTGACATGACCCGGTCTTCGCTTGCCGCAAAGCCTGCGATTTCCCGCCGCCAGGCGCTGGCCGGCGTAGCGGCCGGAATGGCATTGGGACGCACGAAGCTAGCCTTTGCCTCCGGCACGGCGGGCAGCGGGCCACGTCTGGTGGTGATCAATGTGCGCGGCGGCCTCGATGGGCTTGCCGCCGTAATCCCGTATGGTGACAGCAATCTTCAGGGCCTGCGCCGCGCGCTGCTGCCGAAGAGGATGCTGCAACTCAACAATTTCTTTGCCTTCGATCCCAACTTGCCGAACCTGTTCGCGATGTACGCGGCGGGCCAGGCGCTCGCGGTGCACGCGGTGGGTCCAATCTTCGATACGCGCAGCCATTTTGTGGGCCAGGATTACCTGCAAGGCGGCGGCACCACGCTGCTCAGCACCGGTTGGCTCAACCGCGCGCTGTCGATGATCGGCTATACCGGCCCGCTGCAGCCGGGCATGGCGCTTGGGCCCGTGGCGCCTGCGGTGATACACGGCAACAATCCCATTGCCGGCTGGACCGGCGATCCGTTCCCGATGACCTCGGGAAATCTCGAAACGGTGCTGCAGACGGATTCGTCGAACGACAGTTCGATCGGGCCGGTGATGTCGATCGCCTTCCAGGACCGCGATGTTTTCACCGCCATCCTGCAAGGGCAAAAGACGAGCAGCAGCAGCAACCTCGTGCACCTGGCGCAAGTGGCGGGTTATTGCCTGGCATCGCCCTATGGCCCCGCCGTTGCCGTGCTGCAGACCGACAGCGTCGATACGCACTACGAACAGAGCACTCGGCTGCCGACGATGCTGAGCGAGATCGATCAGGCGCTCCTGGCATTGAAAACGTCGCTGGGCGCCGCGTGGGCAAACACGGTGGTGTTGACCATGACCGAATTCGGCCGCACCGCGTACGAGAACGGCACCACCGGCACCGATCACGGCACCGGTTTTGCGGTGCTGCTGGCCGGTGGGGCGGTCGCCGGCGGCCAGGTGGTGGTGCAGAACGGCTGGCCGGGATTGGGACAGTCGCAACTGTTCCAGAAGCGCGACTTGGCGCCCACCTGCTATTTCCAGCAGGTGGCGATGGCTGTGCTGTTCGACCACATGGGCATTAGCAGTTCGAACCAGGAAACGCTGTTTCCGGGTAGCACGGCGCTCGGGCTGATGCCGCTAAGCGGCCTGGTTAACGGGTAGGGCTGGCCGCCACCAATCGGCGCATTTCATGGCGATTGCGCCGGCCGCCATCAATGCTGCCATCGGCAGCGGCGTGCCATCCGTGAGCCACGCGATCAGGAAGCCGCTGCTGGCGCCGATCAGAAACTGCAGCGTGCCAAGCATGGCCGAAGCGCTGCCCGCGTGGGCGGCGTGCCGCGTGAGCGCGCCCACCGTGGCCGTGGGGCCGATGAAGCCGGTGCAGCCCTGCGCCGCCGCCAGCAGCAAGCCGGTGACAACCGGGCCGCCGGACTTCGTTGCCGCGACTCCCAGCAGTGCGAGTGCCAGCGCCGCGTACAGCGAGCTTGCCAGCCGCAGCGTGCCGGAGAGACCGAAGCGCCGCACCAGAACCATATTCAGTTGCGAGGCAACAATATACACCGCGGCCACGCCGCCAAACACCAGCGCAAAGCGCCGCGGCGAGAGATGGAAGTAATCGATGAACACGGTGGGCATGCCGCCGAGATAAGCGAACAGAGCGAACGCGGTGAAGGCCAGCATCAGCGCGTGGCTGAGGAAATGCCGGTCGGCCAGGATGATCCGGTAGCGTTCCAGTTGCCCGCCAAGGTGCAGCCGCACGCGGCGGCGCGGCGGCAGCGTATCCGGCAGGAACAGGCCGGCGAGCAGGGCGCCGAGGCCGCCGTATGCGGTGGTTATCCAGAAGATATCGCGCCAATCGGCAAAGCTCAGCACGATGCCGCCCAGGCTGGGTGCCAGGATCGGCGCCGCGCCCAGGATCAGGATAAGCCTTGCCATGAGCCGTGCCGCGGCTTCACCTTCGGCCACGTCGCGCACGATCGCACGCGGCACGATCATGCTGGCGGAAGCGCCGAGCGCGGCGATCGAGCGCCAGAAGGCCAGCGCGGTGATGCCGGGTGAGAGCGCGCAGGCCGCCGAGGCGATTGCATAAAGCACTGTGCCGAGCAGCAGCGGCACGCGCCGGCCGAAACGGTCGGCGATTACGCCGACCATGAGCTGGCCTACTGAAAGCCCGAGTATCCAGGTGGCGAGCGTGATCTGCGCGGCGCCGGGGGCGGCATGGAATTCCGCTTCGATGGCCGGAAAGGCCGGCAGATACATGTCGATCGAAAGCGGCCCGACGGCCGAGAGGAAGCCGAGCAGCAGCGGCAGGTAGGGACGCGGCACCGGCGTCGCGATTCAGTACAGCCGGCCGCCGTCGGGCACTTTGAAATCGGGGCGGATCAGGATGATTTCGGCATTTTCGCAAGGCAGGCCGAGCGTGAGCACTTCGCTGGTGAAATCCGCGATCTGGCGCGCCGGGATGTTCACGATCGCGCAGACCTGGCGGCCGATGAGCTGATCCGGCGCGTAATGCGTGGTGATCTGCGCAGACGAGGTTTTCGTGCCGATCGTCTCGCCGAAATCGATCCAGAGCTGGATGGCGGCCTTACGCGCTTCCGGGAACGGCCGCGCATCTACCACGGTCCCCACCCGGATATCGAGGCGCTGGAAATCTTCGAGGCTCGCGCTGTGGTTCATGCGTGTGAGATACGCCGGTTTGCGCGGCCGGCCTAGTCCCGGCCGGTGGCCGATGACAGGCGCTGCGCCAACAGCACCGGCACCGCGGTGAGCAGGATAATGGCAAAAGCCACGACATTGACCTCCGGCAGGCGCTGGCCGAGCCGGATGGCGCCGAGTATCCACAACGGCAGCGTGGTTTGCACACCGGCGGTGAAGGTGGTGACGATTACTTCATCAAACGACAGCGCGAACGCGAGCATGGCGCCTGCGCCGATGGCGCTGGCCAGCAGCGGCAGCGTGATGCGCCGGAAGGTGCGCCACGGGCCGGCACCGAGATCGGCGGAGGCTTCGGCCAGGTTGCGCGGCAGCCGGCGGAGCCGGGCCAGCACGTTGTTGTGCACGATGACGATGCAGAAGGTGGCGTGCGCGGCAACGATCGTGGGGAAGCCGAGGGCGATGCCGAGCGACGCGAAATAGGCGTTCATGGCCATGCCGCTGACGATGCCGGGCAGCGCCACCGGCAGCACGAGCAGGAAGGATGCGGCCGTGGCGGCGCGCGGCGGCAGGCGGTGCACCGCGAGTGCCGAGAGTGTGCCGAGCAGCGTGGCGAGCAGCGTGGCCAGCAATGCCACTTCAAGCGATAGCGCGAGTGCTGCGCGCACTTCCGGATCGTGCAGCGCGAGCGACCACCAGTGGAACGAAAATCCTGAAATGGGCCAGCTTTGCACATTGCTGGCGGAGAACGCGTAGATCGCGATGATGGCGATCGGCGCGAACAGGAAGGCGAGCACGAATGCCGACGCGGCCCGAAGGAACCATCCTGTTTTCATAGCGCATCGAACGCGCCAAGCTTGCGCGCCGCGGTGAGATAAATGGCCATCGTTGCGAGCGGCACCACCGCGAAAGCGGCGGCGAATGGCAGATTGTTGGCCACGCCGACATTCGTATACACCACATTGCCGATGAAATCCGATCCCGGGCCGCCGATCAGCAGCGGCGTGAGGAAGTCGCCCAGCGTGAGCGAGAAGGTGAAGATGGATCCGGCGACCATGCCCGGCAGCGCCATCGGCAGCAGCACGCGGCGCCAGGTGGCGAACGCGCCGGCGCCGAGATCGCTCGAAGCTTCCACGAGCGAGCGTGGAATGCGTTCAATGGCGGCGGTGAGCGGCAGGATCATGAACGGCAGCCAAAGATAGGCAAACACCAGCCACATGGCGATGTTGGTGTAGGCGATCGACTGGTCGGGCAGGTGCAGCACGCGCAGTATCCAGTTGATCACGCCATCATGCGCCAGCATCAGCCGCCATGCATAGATGCGGGCCAGCGTGCTGCACCAGAGCGGCACCATGATCGCGGCGAGCAGCCAGGCGCGCCCGCTTGGTGTAGCGTAGCGGGCGGCATACAGGGCGAAGGGCCAAGCCAGCGCTGCATCGGTGAGCGTGACGAGCGTGGCGAGCAGGATAGTTCGTTTGGCGACATGACGGAAAGTGGGATCGGTAAGCAGCAACCTGAAGTTGTCGAGCGTGGGGTGGCGCTGGATTTCACCCGAGAGCGGATCGACCTGCCAGAAAGCAGCGGCAAAAAGCGCGCCGAGAGCCGCGAGATAGAAGGCGAGAAACCAGGCGAGCGGCGGCAGGCCGAGCCAGCGCGCTAGCCTTTGATCTGCTGCCATGCAAGCTGCCAGGCGCGATAATCGAGGCAATCGGTGCTGCCGTTGCCGCATTGCCGCACAGGAGTTTTCCAGAATCGTATGCGCGCGAAATAGCTTGCCGGTGCATCGGCGTGGTAGCGGTGGCAACTTCCGGCAGCAAGTTTGTCCATCTCCGCGCAGGCTTTGGCATTGGCCGGTGTTTCGCCGAAGGAGAGCGCCTGCTGTGCCTGCACGCGCGGCGTGGTGACGTAGGCTATCCAGCGATAGGCGCATTCCGGATGTGGCGCGTGCGCCGAAATCATCCAGGAATCCGCCCATCCAGTGGCGCCTTCACGCGGGATGGTTTCCGCCACGTGTGCGCCGGAGGCTTGCAACGTGTTCGTCATGTAGGGCCACGCGGCGCCGAGCGTGGCGTCGCCGTTGCTGAACAGGTCTATGGCGTCGGAGGCGAGTGCCCAGTATTTCTTCAGCAGCGGTTTCTGCGCGCGCAGCAGCGCCACGGCAGCATCCATCTGCGCCTGGTTCAGTTCGTAGGGATCGGCAATGTGCAGATCCGGTTGCGCTTGCGCGAGGTAGAGCGCGGCATCCGCGATCTGGATCGGGTTATCCGGCACGGTGATCTGTCCGGCGTTCGTAGGATCGTAGAGCGTTTTCCAAGATTGCGGGATCGCGGGGTGCGTCGCCGTGTTCCACAACAGCACGTTCGGTCCCCATTCGTAGGAGATGCCGTAATGCACGCCTCGTACGGTGTTGAAGGCCGGCGATTGCAGATCGGGGACAATGTCTTGCCACGCCGAAATGCGGGACAGATCGAGCGGCGCCACGTTGTGGCCAAAAATCAACCGCAGCGAGGCGTCGCCTGAGGCGGAGACCAGATCGTAATCGGTGCTGCCCTGGCGCATCAGCGCCACCATTTCATCGGAGCTGCCGGCGTATTTGCGGTGCACGATGCAGCCGGTCTGCTGCTCGAACGGCTTCACCCATTCGTCCTGCGCGTAGCCTTCCCAGGCAACGATATTCAGCGCGCCTTCGGGTGTGGCGGTCGGCGACTGCGCCTGCGCGGGAAGGGCAAGCAGGACGCCGGCTAGCAAGCGTTTCATGCGGCGGCATCTTTGAGCAAAGAGCGCGCTGGGTTCTGCCAACTGGCCATCACCGCCGTGCCGGGTGGCGGCGGCGGTCCGTCGGTCCAGCTTGCGAGCAGCGTATTGCCATCCGCGAGTTCCACGGCAATGCGGGTGCAGGTGCCAAGATAGCGAGTTTCGCGCACCATTGCCGGCTCGCCTTCGCCGTGGATGGAATGTGGCTGCAAGCGCACATGTTCCGGACGCAGCAAAGTAACCTTGCCGTTGCGGCGCAGCAGCGAGGCGGTGCCGACGAAGCCGGCGACAAATTCGCTGGCCGGCTGCTCGTATATTTCCACGGGCGTGCCCTCCTGCTCGATGCGGCCGCGGTTGAACACCGCCACGCGGTCGCTCATCGCCAGCGCTTCTTCCTGATCATGCGTGACATACACGAAGGCGATGCCGGTCTCGTGCTGCAATGCCTTCAGTTCCTGCTGCATGCGATGGCGCAGTTGCAGATCCAGCGCGCCAAGCGGTTCGTCCAGCAGCAGCAGAGCGGGGCGGTTCACGATCGCGCGGGCGAGGGCGACGCGCTGCCGCTGACCGCCGGAAAGCTGTGCCGGGCGGCGGCTTGCGAGATCGGCGAGCTGCACCTGCGCCAGCGCGGCTTCGGCACGAAGTCGCGCTTCGGCTGCCGGCACGCGCTTGGCGAGAAGGCCGTAACAGACATTATCGAGCAGCGACATGTGTGGAAACAGCGCGTAATCCTGGAATACCGTGTTCACATGGCGGCGGTTCGGCGGCAGGTGCGTGATGTTCTGCCCAGCCAGCTCAATGGTGCCAGCATCGGGAAGTTCGAAGCCCGCGATCAGCCGGAGCACCGTGGTCTTGCCGGATCCGGAAGGGCCCAGCATCGTGAAGAAGCTGCCGGGCGCGATGCTGAGATCGAGGTGTTCGACGGCGACCGTCGTGCCATAGGATTTGCGCACCCCGCGGAGGCGCGCGGCCGGGTTCAGCCCCATTTCACCATCACATGCCGCGCGACGGTGTAATCCTCCAGCGAGAGCAGGCTCATGTCCTTGCCGTAGCCGGAATTCTTCAGGCCGCCGTGCGGCATTTCGTTAACGGAACTGAAATGCGTGTTCACCCAAGTAGCGCCGTAACGCAGCCGCGCCGCCACCTGCATGGCGCGGGACGTATCGCGGGTCCATACCGAGGAAGCAAGGCCGTAATCGGAATCATTGGCCCATTCGATCGCCTGCTCGGTGTCGGAGAAGCGCGTGACCGAGACCACGGGGCCGAACACCTCGCGCCGCACGATCTCATCCTCTTGGCGGGCGCCGGCGATCACGGTGGGCTTGAAATGGAAGCCATTGCCTGTCCCTGTCGTGCCGCCCGTGGCCAGTTCCACGTGCGCCAGTTCCCGCGCCCGCTGCACGAAACCCGCAACGCGGCTTTGCTGGCGAGCGGAAATCAGCGGCGGAATTTCGTTTTGCGAGTCCTCCGCCAGACCGAAGCGCAGCGAGTCCGCGGCAGCCGACAGATCGGCCACAAGCCGGTCGTGGATTTTGGCGCCGGCATAGATGCGACTGGCGGCTGTGCAGTCCTGTCCCGCATTGTAAAAGCTAGCGGCGCGCAGGTTTGCAACCACCGCATCGAGATCGGCGTCGTCGAACACCAGCACGGGCGCTTTGCCGCCCAGCTCCAGATGCGTGCGCTTCAGCCGCGCGGCGGCGGCGGCCACCACCTTGCGGCCGGTGCCGACATCGCCGGTGAGCGACACCATGTCGATCCCCTCGTGATCGATGATGTGCTGGCCGATTACCGAACCGGTGCCCAGCACGACGTTCACGACACCCGGGGGGAAGATTGTGGCCAGATGCCGGGCGAGTGCCAGCAACGAGAGCGGCGTATTCTCGGAAGGCTTGATCACGACGGTGTTGCCGCCGGCGAGTGCGGGCGCCAGTTTCCAGGCCGCCATCAATAGTGGATAGTTCCAGGGCGCGATCGAACCTACCACGCCCACCGGATCGCGGCGCAACATGCTGGTATGGCCCTCAAGGTACTCGCCAGTGACCAGCCCCGGCAGCGTGCGTGCAGCGCCGGCGAAAAAGCGGAAGCAATCGACGATTGCAGGCATTTCGTCGTCGAGCATCGCGTGCTCGGGCTTGCCTGTGTTCCGCGCTTCAATGGCGGCGAGCGCGGAGGCGTCGTGTTCGATCGCATCGGCCAGTTTCAGCAGCAGTGCCGATCGTGCGCGCGGCGTGGTGCGGGACCAGGAATCGAACGCGCGCCGCGCGGCCGCAACTGCACGATCGACCTGCGCCGGAGATGCCTGGGCAATATCGGCAATCGAAGCGCCGCTACGCGGATCGATGATTGCTTCGGCAGGGCCTTCGCCGGCCTCGAACTCGCCATCGATAAGAAGCTGGTTGTAGATCACGAGGTGAGCAGTTCCTGCACCGCACGATGCGCCTGGTCGATCGCGCAATCGGTGTAGGCTGCGGCGCCGGAATCGGAGTTGGCGATGGCGAGCCGCCCGAAGCGTGCGCGGCCAATTTCGTGCGGCGCTTGGCCGGGCGGCCAGAGCGGATCGAACAGATAATTGTATTCGTAGGCATAGCCGTGCGGCCAGCGATTCACGGTTATGGCAGTGATGTCGCGCGCCGGATCGAAGCCACCGGGTGCGAGTGCGCGGCCGAGTTGGTCGCGGATGTTGCGTTCGAAAGTTTCGAAACTCGTAGCCAGGATATCCGCCCGGCCGATCCGGTGCTGCGACCGCTCGTCGAGTCCTGGCGCGCAGGGGTTGCGCACCATCCACACCAGCACGGGCTCGTCCGGCGAGCGCACGCTGACATAGTCGCCGATTGCGGTGCGTGGGTTCAGCCGGAACATCACATGATAGCTGCCGGGCGCATATATCTCGTAAACGCCCAGCTTCTGGAACGCGCGCCAGTTGCGGATGGCGACGCTGGTATAAACCAGCGGGATTTTCACCAGATAGTGCAACGCATCCTTCTGCGGCGCCGGCATTTCCGGGCAGAGATACGGGATCATCATGTTGTAGCAGGCAAGCACGGCGTTTTGCGCCCGCACGCGATAAAGCTTGCCCTGGCGCGTATAGACGATTTCCACGCCGTCCGCGGTATTGCGCGCGCCCACCACAATGCTGGAAAGCCGGATGCGAACGGAATTGGCGGCCCTGTCGAGTGTTGAATAATCCAGCGTCGCCGTCACCACATCTTCGGCCGTGCGGCCGGGCAGGGCGGCCGGCACGAGCTTGCGCACGAGCAAGCGGGCGATGCTGGCATTGCCATCAGGGAAGTGGAAAGTGTAAGATCCGCCATCGGCATAGCCCGATGGCGTGTTGCCCATGCGCGCCGCGGAGCCGGGTGCGAGCTTCATGCCTTGGAAGCCCGGCTGATCCTGGCCCCAACCGCCGAAACCCCAGATGTCGAGTGCGGAAACCGCATCGGCCCCGACGCCCCATTCCTCCTCGCTGATCGGCTGGAAGAACGGCACCACGCCGGGATCGCATTTTGCAACGTCGGTCAGGAACTTGATGTAGCTCATGCGGGAGAGCCGGTCTTTTTTCTCGACTGAACTCAGTCCCGGCATGTAGTCGATGCGGGCTTCCCAGACGCGCGCGATGTCCTGCTTCACGCGATCGCGAAGCGGCGCGCCGGCCAGCACTTCCTGCCAGGGCTTCGATCCGTAGCCGATGGCAAGATGGTCGGTTCCGAAAGTTCCGCGATCGAAAAAGATGCCGCGCCGCAAACCTTGGGTTTCGTAGAACGATTTGTCAGCGCAGCGCTTTTCGAGGATCTCGGGTTCGATGCCGAGCTCCTTGAGCAGCCCATCGGCTACGGCGCTGTAAGGGCGCGGGCTGTCGATTTCCAGCGTGCCGCCGTTCATCAGCTCTAGGCGGCCGTCCTGGTGGAATTCGTTGCGCTTGGCGTGGCCGCCGAAATCGTCGTGGTTTTCCAGGATCAGGATGCGCGCATCCGGGCGCGCCGCGCGGTAGAAATGCGCAGCGGCGAGCCCGCTGATGCCGCCGCCCACCACCACCAGATCGTAGCGGTCTTCGCCCGGTTCGGGTTTCGTCGCGCTTTGCCAAAACGTCCCATCGCGCAACGCATGCGCAGCTTCGAAACTGCCCGGATGACTGCCGCGCAGGCCGGTTAGGGCAGGGGGGTAATAGCCGGGCCGGTCCTGCGGCGCGCCGCCCACGCGAACCGGCCTCGCCACCGCGGCGGCACCGGCCAACGCCGCGCCGTGCAGGAAATCGCGCCGCTGGATGGGAGTGTCCATGCCGAGGCGGCGATCGTGCTCCGAGCCGGTCATCGCACGATTAGACTACCGCAAAAGCGAAAAGGCCAGGGGTGTCGGCCTGCGTCAATCGGTTACCGCGGGAATGGGACCGGCGTGTTTTTGCGGCGCGATCAGGTCCATCACACCGATGATTGCCGGCAGCACGATGATCGCGCCCAACATGTTCATCAGGAACATAAAGGTAAGCAGCAGCCCCATATCCTTTTGAAACTGCAATGGCGAGAACACCCAGGTGGCCACGCCGATCGAAAGCGATAGCCCGGTGAAGATCACGGCGCTGCCGGTTTCGCGCAGCGTCTGCACATAGGCTGCATCCAGCGTGTAACCACGGCGGATGTAATGGCTCAGCCGCGAGAATTTATAGATGCCGTAATCCACGCCGATGCCCACGCCCAGCGCGGTGACGGGAAGCGTGGAAAGCTTCAGCCCGATGCCCAGCGCACTCATCGCCGCGTTGGCAAGGATGGAAACCGCAGCCAGCGGCAGCACGATGCATATCGCCGCGCGCACCGAGCGGAATACCGCCAGGCAGATCACCACGATCATGCCATAGACCAGGCTCAGCATCGGTATCTGCGCCGCCTGCACCACTTCGTTCGTCGCGCCGATCACGCCGGCGGTGCCAGCGGCCAAGTCGAGGTGGATGTTGGCATTGCTCGGCGTGCGTTTGAACTGCTCCACGGTGCGCAGAATGCGCTCGATTGTGCCGGCTTTGTGATCGGTGAGGAAGATGATAAGCGGCATGATGCTGCAATCGTTGTTCGCCAGGCCCGTGGAGACCTCAAACACCGATCCGTCGCGCCCCAGCACACGCTTGTCGTGCGGCAGGTAGTTGAATTTGGGATTGCCTTCGTTGAACAGCACGTTGGCATCTCGCATCAGATGCCCCATGAACAGCGTGCTGCGGACACCGGGCACGCCTTGCAGGCGATAGTTCAGGTCGTCGATGCGCTTTACTGTATTGTAATCCAGGCAGGCGTTGGCCGGGCCTTCGGCGATCACCTGAAGCACGTCGGTGCCCACCGAGTAATTATCCTGGAAGAACGCGGCATCGCGGTTGTAGCGGCTTTCAGGCCGCAGCTCTGGCACGCCGATATGCACGTCACCCACCACCGGTTGACCCAGCAGCAGCGCGGCCAGCGCCACCACCAGGGCTACGCCGCCGCAGATGGCGATCGCGTAGCCCGGGGCGATCAAGATCGCGAGCGCCCGCCAAAAGCCTTCAAAACCTTCCGCGCCGCGGCGTGCCTTTTCCGCATTCTCGGGCGAGATGCGGGCGAAGCTGGCCAGCACGGGCAGCACCATGAGGTTGGTGAAGAACAGCACGGCGATGCCGATCGCAGCCGTGAGCGCCAGTTCGCGGATAACGGGTACTGGGATGGTGGTGACGGTGACGAATGTGAGCACCGCGAGCGAAAGCGCTACCGCGCCTGGTTCCAGCAGCCGCCTGAAACTGATGCGCGCGGCCTCCATGGAGGGCTTGCCTTCGCCCACCAGCCGCACGTTGGATAGCGCGATCTGCACGCCATGGCTTACGCCGATGGCGAGGATCAGGAACGGGATGAGCACCGAAATCGGATCGATGCCATAACCCAAGGCTGTGATGATGCCGAGCTGCCACATCACCGCAATCACCGAACAGGCGAGTGCCGCGACAGTGAGATAGAGCGAGCGGGAGACGAGATAGAGCAGCACCGCGGCCACCGCGAGCGCCACCGCGAAGAAGATCACGATCGCTTGCGCGCCCTGCTCTATGTCGCCCACCGCCTGGGCAAAGCCCAGAATATGGATGGTGGTGTCCGCGGTATCGTATCTCTGCCGGACGGTGCGATCCAGCTCTTGCGAGAATTTCGCGTAATCCAGCTTGGCGCCAGTATGCGGATCGAAATCGTTGAGCTTGGCACTGACCACGGCGCTGCGGAAATTGTTGCCGACCAGCCGGCCGAGAATGCCGGCCTTGTAGATGTCCGCCTTCACCGTCGCAAAGCCGGCCGCGTTAGGCTGGAATGTGCTCGGGATCACCGGGCCGCCCGAAAACCCGCCTTCCACCACCTCGGCGAACCGTGTGTCCGGCGTGTAGAGGCTGCTGACATGCGTGCGGTCCACGCCGGGCAGGAAGAAAACGTCGTCGGTAAGGTGCTTGAGCGCATCGAAGAACTTCGGCTGGAAGATGTCGCCGTGCTTGGCTTCCAGCGCCACGAGCAGGATGTTGCCACCGCCGAATTGCTGCTGCGTGCGTTTGTAGGTGGCGATATAGGCGTTGTGCGACGGCAGCAGCTTGTCAAACGCCGCATCGGGATGCACGCGCACGGCGAAGAACCCGAGCGCGATGGAAACCAGCGCGAATATCGCGAGGATCTTGCGCCGGTTGCCGAACAGGAAGTGTTCCAGGGCCGCCATCATGGCGCGGTATCCTTTCCGGTGGGAAGAGCGAGGCGATGCACCCCGTCCTCGCCAACCGCCAGCAACGCGCCATCGGCGGTTTCGACCGCGCCGGACAGCGTGGCGCCCGTATTGCTTTCCAAGGGAGCTATGCGATCGGTTGCGGGATCGAACAGCATCGCCAGCCCGTTCGATCCCACCATGGCGAGCCTGCCGTCGGCAAGCTTCGTTCCACCGAATATCGAGCGCTCATCGGGCGTGGGCAGCCTTTTCCATCCGGCCACGCCGCGCACCGCCCGGAACAGGCTGCCGCGAAGGCCAAAACTGTAGAACCGGCCCTGGTTGTCCACGAGGCAGCCGAATTGCGAACCGTCGTATGGCACCGGAATTTTCACCCACGCTCCACTCTGGCGCAGGAACGCGTGGCCCGCCTCACCGGTGACGAGCAGATCGTCGCCGCGCGCAATGGCGCAGTTCAGATGGTAATCGTCATCGAGATCGGGGATTTTTCCGGCCGTCCAGTGCGTCCCGTCGGTGGTCTCCAGCGTGATGTTGTAGGCGCCGCTCGTGAACAGGTGCGAGGGGCCGAGCAGAGCCACGGTGAACAGCGCTTGGTCGCTATCGGCGGCCACATGCTGCTCCGTCCAGTTTTCGCCGCCATCGCCGGTGTGCTCCACGCGCTCATCCTGTCCCACCGCCCAACCTTCGCGGGGAGAGGTGAACAGCACAGCGGTAAGCAGCTCGGCGGTGGCAGCATGGCGCAACCGCCAAGTGTGGCCGTTATCGTCGGAAAGCAGCACCTGGCCGCGATCGCCGACCGCCACCAGCCGGTCGCCGGCCCGCGCGGCGCCGAGCAGCAACCCGTGCGAGGCGCGCCAGAGCGGCGTATCATGGTCGGCGCTCGCCGCCGCGCCGCCGGCAAACAGGGCGGCGAAGACGAGGCCGGCCGCGCGGCCGCTATGGCGCGCGCGGCACTTGCCGTGCGGCAACTCAGAACTCGTAGGAGAGCGCGGCGGAGACGAAATCGCGATCGATCAGGCCGTAGAACTTGCCGCCATCGAAAACCGGAAAGTGGTTGGTGTATTGCACGTTGAGGCTCCAGGCCTGCAGATAGGTGAAGGTTGCCCCCACACTAGCCGCCGCCGTGTTCTCTTGCCAGACATTCGCGCCGACCGGGCTGGTGCCGAGGAAATCGTGCTGCAGCGAGATCTGCGGCTTCATGTCGATGCCGTAGGGCAGCACGTTCGGCATATCGACGATGAGCTGCACCGTGTAGGCGCCGGCGGTCTGCGTCGCCAGGCCCTTGCGGCTGATCGGGTAGGTCTGGTTCACCGTAGCGCCTAGCGTGAAGGCCGAATTGGTGTCGGTAGAATAAGAGCTGTTCAGAATGCCGCGATCGCGCGGGAAATCGTGCACATAGTCGAGGCCGATTTCGCCCACGAGCACGACGCTGTTCACATACAGTTCGGGAATCGAATTCCAGAGCTTCGTGCCCGTCACCTGGAACTGGCTGACGGGATAGCGCTTCCAGCCATTGATGATCTGATTGAAGCCCGGAACGCCGCCATTCGCCAAGATCGTGGGATCCGTGCGCGCCGCATTGCAGACGAAATTGCTCACCGCACTGGCCAGCGCCGAATTGTTGATCTCGCACACGGCCGGGCTGTCGGCCTGCAGCGTCAGGTCGGAGGACGCGAGCTGGAGCGGCTGGTTGAGGCGGTTGGAATACTCTCCCTGGATGGCAACGCCGCCGGGCGCATTAAAGTTGAAGCTGGCGCCGATCAGATGGATGTCCTTCGGATAATCGGCAAAGAACGAGGCGGTCGCATTATAGGTGTTCTTGGCGTATTGAATGCCCGGCCCAAGCAGCGAAGTGAACGGATTGGGCAGCACCTGCGTATTCGGCAGCCCGAGCGCGCCCGGGCTGATATTCGCCGAGCCGGAGCGATACGATCCGAACGGAGTGCGGCTATCGTAATTTTCGAAGTAGAGGCCGAACTCGGCATCGCCCAATTGCGGCACGGTTTTTCGCAGTGCCACGCCGAACTCGTCGAGCCCGGTCGGATGCCGGTCCAGGCTGCGGTTGATGGCGCCTCCGAACACCACGTTCTTGGCCAGGCTTGCGGCATAGATGCTGCGATACGCATCCGGCAGGAAGCTGTAGAGCACGCCGTAGCGGCCGCCATCGAGCAGCGTATCGTTATTTCCAAAGAATGAACCCACGGGTTCCAGCCGGTCGCGCGTCCACACCGGCTGCCAGAACGCCTCGATGTTCAGATCGGGGACAATTTCGGTTTTCACATCCAGCACCGGAATCGGCAGAAAGCCGTTGCGCAGCTCGGAACCCGGCGTGCGCAGCGCGGTGACGTCGATCGGATTGATCGAATTGATACCGAACTGGATAAACGTGCTCTCGCCCCAGTTCAGCGCCTGGTTGCCGACGCGGATATCAAAGGCGTGGCCGAAAATTTCCGGCCGCGCGAACACATAGGCGTCCAGCAGCCGCAGATCGGCGCCGATATCGCGCACCGCAGCGCGGGATAGCGGGAAACGCGCCCCCTGCACGTCGCTGTCGATCACCGGATCGTAAAAACCGGTGGCGCGCACGAACAGGCCGTAATCGTCGTGCTTGATCTGCAGTTCGGTGGTGATGCGCTGCTGCGCCGCCACCGGGCCGCCCGGCCGGTAATTCAGCGTGCCGTTATCCGAATTCGGCAATGGAAACTGACCGCCATTGATAACGCCAACGAAACGGGGATCGATGTCGGAGGTGCGCAGGTCCACGCCCGAGGTGAGCGTCGTATCCAGGCTGACTTCGTATTCGCCCACCTGCGTTTCAAACGCGCGGGCGCCCCCCGCCGCGAGAAGGCCGATCGCCGCCGCGCCTGCTAATAGCGCGCGCCTGCTGCCACTCCGGAACCGTTGATTCACGCTTGCTTTCCTCCCCCTGGAAGCCCGCGGCATCTGTGGCCGGCGTGGCGAACAACCTTCTTTCGGCTTTAGGGTGCGCACTCTAACTGCGTCAAGCAAGTCACGGTGGGACGTTACACGTTGGCCACAGTGCGCCCGCGCCTGGGGCCCAGGCTGGGTGGCTTCTCCCGCTGGCTCCGTGTTGCGGCCAGTCTCGACAAGCGCCTAGCCCTGCCCCACCTTCCGGCGCGACCCTATCGGAGACGCCATCCGCATGATCCCCCTGAACCGGCGACTGCAAGACGAGCCGGAGCACGATCCCGAAGTGCCGGAGCCGATCGGCCCCGAGCCGCGGGAGCCAGACGAAAACCGCACGCTTTCCAGCCCGATCAACGAGCTGGAAAGCCGGCTGCTGAAGCAGCGCAAGGTGCTGATTTTCGGCGCGATCAACGACCGTGTGGCGCGCGACGTCACCGGAAGGCTGCTTGCGCTTGCCAGCGCCAGCGCCGACCCGATCGATGTGTACGTGAACTCGCCCGGCGGCCATGTGGAGAGCGGCGACACGATCCACGACATGATCCGGTTCGTGGATGCCGAGGCACCGGTACGCATGATCGGCACGGGATGGGTGGCCAGCGCCGGCGCGTTGATCTTCCTAGCCGGCAGGAAGGAACGCCGGTTCTGCCTGCCGAAGACCCGTTTTCTGCTGCACCAGCCGATGGGCGGCGTGCGCGGGCCGGCCGTGGACATCGCCATCGAGGCGCGGGAGATCGTGAAGATGCGGGAGCGGCTGAACCGGCTGATCGCGACCGAGACCGGGCAGGCCTACGAGAAAGTGGCTAAGGATACCGACCGTAATTACTGGATGAGCGCCGAGGAGGCGATCACCTACGGCATGGTGGGCAGTATTATCTCGAGCATGAAGCAGTTGCCTCTGGCGGCATAAGCCTGCGCCGGCGGCAGGGCGAGTTGCCCCGACCGCCGGCTTTTATGCATCAGGTCCGGACGCTGCCCCTGAGCGCGGGTGGGTCGCTCGCCGGGAAGCTCTCGCGACTGGCTTCGTCGACTCGCTCGTCTGGCGTCTCGTCGAAATCTTCCTCGTCGTCCTCTTCGTCCTCACCTTCGTCGTCGATCTCGTCGTCGGGGTCGTTGTCCTCGATCTCGTTGTCTTCGGGCTCTTCTTGGGTCTCACGGGTGCCGCTCATCTCGATCTCCTGCATGGCGCCCGTGGGCAACGCAGCCGCGCAAGGCGGTTTCCTTTGAGCGAGCTTCGTTCAAGACGGGGAGACGATCGCCATCACCGTCTCGCCGCCCACTGCGATCTGGCCGGGTGACACGAGGGGGGTGATGCCTTCCGGCAGGTAAAGGTCGGTGCGGCTGCCGAAGCGGATTAGCCCGAAGCGGTCCCCGGCCGCGAGCGTGTCGCGCTCGCGCGGCTCGCAGACGATGCGGCGGGCCACGAGGCCGGCGATCTGCACCACGGCCAGCGTGCCGCCGCCGGGCAGCGCGATGGCGAGGGCGTTGCGCTCGTTGGTCTCGCTCGCCTTGTCGAGGCTCGCATCGAGGAAGCGGCCCGCGCGATAGGCGATGCGCATCACGGTGCCGTTGGCCGGCACGCGGTTGATGTGAACATCAATGATGGAGAGAAAAGTGGCGATCCTCCAGCGCGGCGCCTCGCCCAGGCCCAGCTCCGGCGGCGGCGCGGCCATGACGATAGAAACGATGTGACCGTCAGCCGGCGCCAGGATCGCGCCCGGCAGGGGCGGCACCACCCGTTCCGGGTCGCGGAAGAAGAAGGCGCAGAATGCCGCGAAGCCGAGCCCCGCGGCGGCGACGGCCGGGTGCAGGAACAGCCCCGCCGCGGCAAGCCCAAGCCCCCCGGCAATGAAGGGCATCCCGGCCCGGTGCGGCCGAGCCAGCACGAGCCGCCAAGAAGAAAGCGCCATGACAAGGCGGATGGGTGTCGCCGCGGTCCGGGTCAAGTTCACGAAAGTTTCCTTGCTTCTTTCTTTCAATAAAGAAGGATTTTGGATTTTTTTAAAAAAAGAACCAAGAGGCTTTGATTCGTAATTGGGGGTAATCAAACGTGCGACGTTGCCGGTTGCCGTGGCGCGCGCGGCGCAGGTACAGGGGCGGCATGGAGCGCGTGGCGGTGATTTTGGCGGCGGGGCTGGGCACGCGCATGAAATCGGTGCGGCCGAAGGCGGCGCACGCCATCGCCGGCCGACCCATGCTGCTCCATCTCATTGAGGCGGCCGCGCAGGTGTTTTCCCGCATCGTGGTGGTGATCGGCCCGAATATGCCGGAACTGGAACGCCTGGCGGCGCCACACGCGCTGGTTGTGCAACGCGAACGGCTTGGCACGGGCCATGCCGCTTTGCAGGCGGCTGGCGCATTTGGCGCCGGCGAGGTGGCGATCCTATTCGCCGACAACCCGCTGATCCGGCCGGACACTTTGTGCGCGCTGCTGGCGGCGCGGCAATCGCGGGGCGCTGGCTTGGCGCTGATGGCCATGCGCCCCGCCGATCCCGGACAATACGGGCGGCTGGTTGTCCGGGATGGCACCGTGCTGCGCATCGTGGAATGGGCCGATGCGAGCGAAACCGAGCGGGCGCTTCCGCTGTGCAACGCGGGCGCGCTGTGCGGCGCCGCGCCGCGCCTGGCCAGCTGGTTGCGTGAGATTCGGCCGCAGAACGCAAAAGGCGAGTTCTATCTGACCGATGTGGTGGCGCTGGCGGTGCGCGACGGAGCCTGCGTGACGTATGCCGAGGGGCCGGAGGCCGAGCTGCGCGGGATCAATTCGCGTGCGGAACTGGCAGCGGCTGAGGCGGCAATGCAGGTGCGTTTGCGCGCGGCGGCGATGTCCGGCGGCGCGAGTTTCACGGCGCCGGAGACGGTTTTTCTATCCTTCGACACCGTGCTGGCGCCGGATACGGAAATTGGGCCTTTCACCGTGTTCGGGCCGGGCGTGCTTGTGGAGGGGGCAGCGGAAATCCGCGCCTTCAGCCATCTGGAGGGATGCCGCGTGCAGGCAGGCGCGGTGGTGGGACCATATGCGCGGCTGCGGCCCGGCACGGTGGTGGGGCCTGGCGCGCATGTGGGCAATTTCGTGGAGCTGAAAGCGGTTTCGCTCGGCGCGGGTGCCAAGGCCAACCATCTGACCTATCTGGGCGATGCCGAAATCGGCGCCGGCACGAATATCGGCGCCGGCACGATCACTTGCAACTATGATGGTTTCGCCAAGCACCGGACGCGCATCGGGGCGAACGTGTTCGTGGGATCGGATGCTGTACTGGTAGCGCCGGTGGCGCTGGGCGATGGCGCGTTCGTGGCGGCGGGCAGCGTGATCACCGAAAATGTGGCGCCGGACGCGATGGCTTTCGGCCGGGCGCGCCAGGCGGCCAAGCCCGGTGCCGGCGCGGCATTTCGGGCGCGAAAGGGAAAGCGCTGATGTGCGGCATCGTCGGTGTGATCGGGCGCGGGGCGGCCACCCCGAAGCTGCTGGATGCGCTGCAGCGCCTGGAATATCGCGGCTACGACAGTGCCGGCATTGCCACTCTGGTGAATGGCCACATCGAACGCCGCCGCGCGGAGGGCAAGCTGGCCAATCTGGCGCGCGCGATCGAAGCGCAACCGCTGCCTGGCAGCACCGGCATCGGGCACACGCGCTGGGCAACGCACGGCGCACCCACGGAGACGAACGCGCATCCGCACGGCACGGTGCGGGTGAGCCTGGTGCATAACGGGATTATCGAGAACCATGCCGAGCTGCGGCGCGAGCTGGAGGCGGCCGGCCAGGAATTCTCCACCGAGACCGACACCGAAACGGTAGCGCAACTGCTGGATTATTTGCTGGCGCAAGGGGCTTCTCCGGAGGAAGCGGCGCGCGATGCGTTCCGACGGCTGGAAGGAGCTTATGCGCTGGCCGCCATCTTTGCCGGGCATGGCGAGCTGATGATCGGCGCGCAGCACGGTGCGCCGCTGGCGGTGGGATATGGCGAGGGCGAGATGTATCTCGGCTCCGACGCGCTGGCGCTTGCGCCGCTAACCCGCCAGATCGCGTATCTGCACGATGGCGATTGGACGGTGGTTTCCGGCGATGGCGCGCGCGTGTTTGAGGCTTCGGGCGCAGAAGCGCGGCGCGAGGTGAAGCAGACGGCGCTTTCCGGTGCGGCGATCGGCAAGGGCGGCTTCCGGCATTACATGGAAAAGGAGCTGCACGAGCATCCGGCCGTGATCGGCGACAGTCTGCGCCGCATGGTGGATCCAGCAACGCGGGCGGTGACGCTGCCGGAACTGCCGGTGGATTTCGCGCAGGTGCCGCGCGCCACGTTCACGGCCTGCGGCTCGGCGTTCTATGCTGCGTTGGTTGGCCGCAACTGGTTTGAATCGCTGGCCAGATTGCCGGCGGACGCGGATGTGGCGAGTGAGTTCCGCTATCGCGAGCCGCCGCTGCCGCCGGGAGGTTTAGGCTTGCTCGTGAGCCAGAGCGGCGAGACGGCCGATACATTGGCCGCCCTGCGGACCATGAAGGCCGCGGGACAGAAGATAGTATCGGTGCTGAACGTGCCGGAGAGCAGCATGGCGCGCGAAAGCGATGCGGTGCTGCGCACGGTGGCGGGCCCGGAAATCGGCGTGGCGAGCACGAAGGCGTTCACGGCGCAGCTTGCGGTGCTGGCCTGCCTGGCAATCGCGGCGGCGCGGGCGCGCGGCACGATTGACGCGGCGCGCGAGGGCGCGTTGACGCAGGCACTGCTGCATGTGCCGGGGCTGGCAGCAGAAATCCTGGACCGGTCGGGTGACGCGGTGCAGCGCATCGCCGCGCGCGTGGCGGAAGCGCGGGACGTGCTGTATCTCGGCCGCGGCAATTGCTTTCCGATCGCCATGGAAGGCGCGCTGAAGCTGAAGGAGATCAGCTACATCCATGCGGAGGGATATGCCGCTGGCGAAATGAAGCACGGGCCGATCGCGCTGATCGATCGCGCGGTGCCGATCATTGGGCTGGCCCCGTCCGGGCCGCTGTTCGAAAAGACTGCATCCAATTTGCAGGAGGCGCAGGCGCGCGGCGGACAGATCGTGCTGTTCACCGATGCGGCCGGCGCCGAGCGTCTGGGCCATATCGCGGTGGAGACGCTGGTGCTGCCGGATGTGGATCCGTTCGCGGCACCCTTGCTGTATGCAATCCCCGTTCAGTGGCTCGCGTATTGCGTGGCGGTGCTGAAGGGCACGGATGTGGACCAGCCGCGCAACCTGGCAAAGTCGGTGACGGTGGAGTGACCGGCGGGGCGGTGCCCGCCGATGTTTTCTACACCGAGTAGTACATCTCGAATTCCACGGGATGCGGCGTGTGTTCGAAGCGAAATACCTCGGTCCACTTCAGATCGATGTAGCTCTCGATCTGGTCCTTTCCGAACACGTCGCCGGTCAGCAGGAAATCGTGGTCGGCGGCCAGCGCACCGAGCGCCTCGCGCAAGGACCCGCACACGGTGGGAATGCCCTTCAGCTCCTCGGGCGGCAGGTCGTAGAGGTCCTTGTCCATCGGGTCGCCGGGGTGAATCTTGTTTCGGATACCGTCCAATCCCGCCATCAGCATGGCGGCGAACGCCAGATACGGATTGGCGGTGGGATCGGGAAACCGCACCTCCACGCGCTTGGCTTTCGGGTTTGTGGCATACGGGATGCGGCACGAGGCCGAACGGTTACGCGCCGAATAGGCCAGCAGCACCGGCGCCTCGAAACCCGGAATCAGCCGCTTGTAGCTGTTCGTACTGGGGTTGGTGAAGGCGTTCAGCGCCTTTGCATGCTTGATGATTCCGCCGATGTAGTGCAGCGCCATTTCCGATAGATCGGCGTACGCGTTGCCAGCAAACAGCGGCTTGCCGCTCTTCCAGATCGATTGGTGCACGTGCATGCCGCTGCCGTTGTCGCCATACACCGGTTTCGGCATGAAAGTGGCGGTCTTGCCGTAGCTGTGCGCCACGTTGTGGATGCAGTATTTGTAGATCTGCAGGTGGTCCGCCATGCGCACCAGCGGGCCGAATT
Organism: uncultured Acetobacteraceae bacterium; assembly: GCA_964250215.1. Taxonomy (GTDB): domain Bacteria; phylum Pseudomonadota; class Alphaproteobacteria; order Acetobacterales; family Acetobacteraceae; genus DAIDJM01. The sequence continues at coordinate 55,267 of CAXUEX010000001.1, forward strand.
TCATGCCAAGCTCGTGCTGGCTCTGCGCCACTTCGTGGTGGTGCTTCTCCACGATCACGCCCATCTCGCCCATGGAGCTGAGCATCTCGGCGCGCAGATCGCTCTCGCTGTCCACCGGCGGCACCGGGAAATAGCCGCCCTTGATGCCGGGGCGGTGGCCCATATTGCCTTCCGGATAGTCCTTGAGCGACGCCTGCGGGCCTTCCTGGCTGTCGAGCTGGTAGATGCCGTAATTGCCGCCGGTGCCGAACTTCACTGTGTCGAACACGAAAAATTCGGCTTCGGGGCCAAAGAAAGCAGTGTCGCCGATACCGGAGGCTTTCAGATACTGCTCGGCTTTTTTGGCGGTCCCGCGCGGATCGCGGCTGTACGGCTGGCCGGTGGAAGGCTCCACGATGTCACAGAAAAGAATCAAGCTCGGCTTGGCCGAGAACGGGTCCATCGTCGCGGTGGCCGCATCCGGCATCAGGATCATGTCGCTCTCGTTAATCGCCTTCCAGCCGGCGATCGAGGAACCATCGAACATGATGCCGTCACGGAACACGTCTTCGTCGATGGTGCTCACGTGCTGCGCGGTGTGCTGCCACTTGCCGCGCGGATCGGTGAAGCGGAGATCGACATACTCCACCGAATTCTCCCGCAGCAGCTCCATCACGTGCTCGGGCCCGTGCGCCTCGTCGTGTTTCGCCATGTGACCTCGATGTCCCCAAAAAAAGCGTGCGCCGATCGGCGCGGATGGTAGTGCAAGAAGAAGGCCAGTTAGCCTGCCCCTGGACTTCCCTCCCTACAATGCCGCCTCGCCCCGCTCGCTCGTGCGGATGCGCACGACCTCCTCCACGTTCGTCACGAAAATCTTGCCGTCGCCGATCCGGCCAGTCCGCGCCGCGGCAACGATGGCTTCCACCGCGCGTTCCACCAGGCTGTCGCCGCAGATCACCTCGATCTTCACCTTGGGCAGGAAATCCACCACGTATTCGGCGCCGCGATACAGTTCAGTGTGGCCCTTCTGCCGGCCGAACCCCTTGGCTTCCAGCACGGTGATGCCCTGCAAGCCCACCTCGTGCAGGGCGTCCTTCACCTCGTCGAGCTTGAACGGCTTGATCACCGCTTCAATCTTCTTCATGCCGCACTCCCCGGAAGGCCGGCGCAGGTTTCGCATTTTCGCAACCCTGTGGCCAGGGGGCCGGGCTTGCCCGCGCCCTGGGCCTTCTGCCCAAATGCTGAGCAACGCCTGTTCGAGGGTCCTGGCATTGCCAAACCAGTTTCTCGCCGCTTCCGGCACCACGATCTTCACGGTGATGTCGGCGCTGGCGGCCGAGCATGGCGCTATCAACCTGGGCCAGGGTTTTCCAGATACAGAGGGGCCGGCCGATATCGTGCGCGTGGCGGCCGATGCGTTGCTGGATGGGCGTAACCAATATGCGCCGCTGACCGGCTTGCCTGAGCTGCGACAAGCGGTGGCGGCCGCGAACCGGCGCTTCTGGGGCTTGGCGATTGATCCCGATGCTGGCGTGTTGGTGACCAGCGGCGCCACCGAAGCGTTGCTGGTGTGCCTCACCGCGCTGCTGAACCCGGGCGATGAGGTGGTGGTGATCGAGCCGCTGTTCGACACCTACCTGCCGGTGATCCGGTTGCTGGGTGCGATACCGAAATTGGTTCGCTTGCAAGCGCCCGATTGGCGGCTCGACCGGGCCGAGCTGGCGGCGGCATTCGGCCCGCGCACGAAGGCGCTGCTCCTGAATTCGCCGCACAATCCCACCGGCAAGGTGTTCACGCGCGAAGAACTGGGTGCGATTGCCGATCTGCTGCAGCAGCACGATGCGTTCGCGATCTGCGACGAGGTGTATGAGCATCTGGTGTTCGCGCCGGCACGGCATATTCCGCTGATGGCGCTGCCGGGAATGGCATCGCGCTGCCTGCGCATCGGCAGCGCCGGCAAAACTTTTTCGCTCACCGGTTGGAAAGTGGGGTATGTCAGCGGACCGCTGGAGCTGGTGCAAATAGTAACAAAAGCGCACCAGAATTTCGTATTCTGCACGCCGCCAAATCTGCAGCGGGCGGTCGCTTTCGGGCTTGCCAAGGAGGATGCATATTTTGCGGGGCTCGCCGCCGGCCTGGCGGCGAAGCGGGACCGGCTGACGGCGGGGCTGACGGCGGCGGGATTTCGTGTGCTGCCGACCGAGGGCAGCTATTTCGCCATCGCTGATTTTGCCGATTCCGGATTCGCGGGCACCGATCAGGAATTCGGGCTGCATTTGGCGCGCGATTTGGGCGTGGCGACGATTCCGCTCTCGCCGTTCTACGTGGCCGACCCGCCACGCACGCTGATTCGGTTTGCATTCTGCAAGCGGGACGAGGTTCTGGACGAGGCTGTTTCACGGCTGCGGCACGTGAAAGCCACGGCGGAATAGCTATCCGCGCAGCGCTTTCACCATTGTAGAACCCAACGCAGCCGGGCTTTCGGCCACGTGGATGCCGGCCGCGCGCATTGCCTCGATCTTTGCCGCCGCTGTGTCGCGGCCGCCGCTGATCACGGCGCCGGCGTGGCCCATGCGGCGGCCGGGCGGCGCGGTAACGCCTGCGATAAAGCCTACCGTGGGTTTGCGGCGTTTCTCGCCGGCCAGAAATTCGGCGGCAAGAATTTCGCTTTCGCCACCGATTTCGCCGATCATGATGATGGCTTCGGTTTCGCCGTCGGCCAGGAACATCGCCAGCACTTCGATAAAATCCAGCCCCTTCACCGGGTCGCCGCCGATGCCCACGCAGGTGGACTGGCCGAGTCCCGCGGCCGTGGTCTGCGCCACGGCCTCGTAGGTCAGCGTGCCGCTGCGGCTGACAATGCCGATGCGGCCACGCCGGTGGATATGGCCCGGCATAATGCCGATCTTGCAGGCGTCGGGCGTGATTACACCCGGGCAGTTCGGCCCCACCAGCAGCGATTTCGAACCGGAAAGCGCGCGCTTCACGCGCACCATGTCGAGCACCGGAATGCCTTCCGTAATCGTGACGATCAGCGGCATTTCGGCGTCGATCGCTTCCAGGATGGCATCGGCCGCGAAGGGGGGCGGCACGTAGATGGCGCTGGCGTTGGCGCCCGTTCTGGCGCGCGCTTCCGCCACCGTATTGAATACCGGCAGATCGAGGTGTGTGGTGCCGCCTTTGCCGGGCGTGACGCCGCCCGCCACCGTAGTGCCGTAGGCTATTGCCTGCTCCGAATGGAACGTGCCCTGCGCGCCGGTGAAGCCCTGCGTGATCACGCGCGTATGGCGATCCACCAGGATGCTCATGCGCGGGCTTCCTGCACCGCGCGCACCACTTTCTCGGCGGCATCGGCGAGGTTGTCGGCCGAAATGATCTTCAGCCCGGAATTGGCCAGGATTTCCTTGCCCAGCGCCACGTTCGTGCCTTCCAGCCGCACCACCAGCGGCACATCCAGCGAAACCTCGCGCGCCGCCGCCACCACGCCCTCGGCGATCACGTCGCAGCGCATGATGCCGCCGAAGATGTTCACCAGGATGCCTTCCACGTTCGGATCGGAGAGGATGATCTTGAACGCGGCTGTCACTTTCTCGCGCGTGGCGCCGCCGCCGACATCGAGGAAATTCGCCGGCGAGGAGCCATACAGCTTGATGATGTCCATGGTTGCCATGGCGAGGCCGGCGCCGTTCACCATGCAGCCGATCACCCCATCCAGCGCCACGTAGTTCAGATCGAAGCGCGCGGCTTCCAGCTCCTTCGGATCCTCCTCGGATTCGTCGCGCAATGGGCCGAGCTCGGGGTGGCGAAACAGCGCATTGTCGTCGAAACTGATTTTGGCATCCAGCGCCACGAGCTCCCCGGCATCGGTGACAACCAGCGGGTTGATTTCCACCGTGGAGCCATCGAGCGCCGTGAAAGCGCGGTAGGCGGCATCCACCAGCTTGCCGAACGCCGAAAGCGTTTTGCCGGAAAGTCCCAAGCCGAAACCGAGCCGGCGCCCGTGATAGGCCGAGAGCCCGGCCGCCGGATCGACCGTGGCGCGCAGGATTTTCTCCGGCTGCGCCGCTGCAACGTCTTCGATTTCCATGCCGCCCTCGCTGCTGGCGACGATGACCACGCGCGAGCTGGCGCGATCGATGAGCAGCGACAGATAAAGCTCGCGCGCAATGTCGCAGCCGGCTTCCACATACACGCGCCGCACGTCGCGTCCGGCAGGGCCGGTCTGTTTCGTGATCAGATTATGGCCCAGCATGGCTTCGGCTGCTTCGCGCACTTCCGCGCCGGAACGTGCCAGGCGCACGCCGCCGCTTCCTTTCGGATCGTCACGGAACCGCCCAGCGCCGCGGCCGCCGGCGTGGATTTGGGATTTCACCACATAGACAGGGCCGGGAAGCTTGCTGGCGCTTTGCTCGGCTTCTTCCGGCGTCCACGCAACGAAGCCGGGCAGCACGGGCACGCCGTAGCCGCGCAGCAGTTCCTTGGCCTGGTATTCGTGGATGTTCATGGGCGCCCAAAGATGAAAGTTCTTTGAATCTTTCTTGCAAGAAAGAACATTTCTTCTAGGCCTTCAGCTTCCGGAAATCTTCGATGAGCCCGCGCACGGCGGCGCAGGATTTGTCGAAAGCGGCCTTTTCCGAGGGCTCGAGCTGCACCTCAATGATGCGCTCGACGCCTGCTGCGCCGATCACCACCGGCACGCCGATATACAGATCGGAAAGCCCGTATTGGCCGGTGAGGTGTGCGGCGCAGGGCAGCACGCGTTTCTTGTCCTTCAAATAGCTTTCCGCCATGGCGATGGCCGCGGCCGCCGGTGCATAGAATGCGGAGCCTTTTTCCAGCAGCTTGACGATTTCGCCGCCGCCATTCGCGGTGCGCGTGCAGATGGCGGCGATCTTTTCCTGCGTCGTCCAGCCCATCCGGATCAAATCCGGCACCGGAATGCCGGCCACGGTGGAATAGCGGATCAGCGGCACCATGGTGTCGCCATGGCCGCCGAGCACGAAGGCCGTGACGTCATCCACCGATACCTGAAATTCGCGCGCCAGGAACAGCCGGAAGCGGGCGCTATCGAGCACGCCGGCCATGCCCACCACGCGCTCCGGGGGCAGGCCGCTGCGCTTCTGCAACTGCCACACCATCACATCCAGCGGGTTGGTGATCACGATCACGAACGCGCCGGGGCAGTGCTGCTTAATGCCGTCGGCTACCTGGTTGATCACGCCGGCGTTCTTGGCCAGCAGATCGTCGCGCGACATGCCGGGTGTGCGCGGAAAGCCGGCGGTGACGATCACCACATCGGCGCCGGCGATGGCGGCGTAATCGCCGCTGCCCGTCATCTCCGCGTCGAACAGATCGACCGCGCCCGATTGCATGATGTCGAGCGCCTTGCCCGCCGCGACGCCACCGAACACGTCGAACAGCACGACATCGCCGAGCGCCTTGAGGCCAGCGAGGTGGGCGAGCGTGCCGCCGATATTGCCGGCGCCGATCAGCGCGATCTTGTTGCGGGCCATAGAGTCCTCAAGGGCAGAAACCGCGCGCACCTAGCCGATAGGCTCGCCGCTGGCCAGGGCCGGCGCTCAGGCCGCCTTCTCGCCCCGCAGCCCATGCACCCGCAGATGGTGCCGGAACTGATAGTAGCTCAACCCCAGCCGCCGCGCCGCCTCGGCCTGGTTGAACCGGCACGCCTCCAGCGCTTGTGTCAGCAGCCGCTTCTCGTAAGCCTTCGTCGCCGTCTCGAAATCCGTCCCCTCGCCCGCGGGGGCCAGCTTGGTGTCCAGATGCTGGGGGATCGGTTGCGGCAATGTGGCGGCCATATTTGCCGGCACCGGCCGGTGCGGCGAAGCGAACGGATCCAGGATGACGTCACTCAGCCGTTTTCGCGGGTCGGCCATGCGATAAACGCTGCGCTCCACGGCGTTGCGCAGCTCGCGCACATTGCCCGGCCAATCGTGTGCCAGCAGCGCCGCCTCGGCTTTCGGCGCAAAGCCGGCGAAAAAGTCGCGGCCGAGCTCTGCGGTCATCTTCTGTGCGAAATGTTCGGCGATCAGCCCGATGTCCTCGCGCCGGGCGCGCAGCGGCGGCACCGTGATCACGTCGAAGCTTAACCGGTCCAGCAGATCGGCGCGGAATTTTCCAGTCGCCGCCAGTTCGGGAAGGTTCACGTTGGTGGCGGCCACGATGCGCACATCCACGCGCAGCGTCTCCGCCCCGCCGACGCGTTCGAACTGGCCATATTCGATGACCCGCAGCAGCTTCTCCTGCACTGCGGCGCTGGCGGTGGCGATCTCGTCGAGGAAGATCGTGCCGCGATCGGCCTGCTCGAACCGCCCCGGGCGCCGCCGTTGCGCGCCGGTGAAAGCGCCCGCCTCGTGGCCGAACAGCTCGGTATCCAGCAGCGTCTCGGGCAGCGCGGCGCAGTTCAGCTTCACGAACGGCGCGTCCCAGCGCGCGGAGAGAAACGCCAGCCGGCCGGCCACCAGTTCCTTGCCGGTGCCGCGCTCGCCAATAACCAGCACGGGCCGGTTCAGCGGCGCAGCCTGGCTGACATGGGCCAGCATGTCGAGGAAGGCGGGGGCTTGGCCGATCGGAGTGGGAAGTTCGGGCTGGGTTGCCAGTCGGGCCATGGCTTGGTGTGTCCTGCCAGAACTTGGCAAAAATACCTTAGCCGACCACGCCTGGTTCCCGCAACTCCCCGAAAAAAGCTATTTGGTTGAATAGGTTAAATACGCATCGAGGCTCTGGCACGCGGGATGCAAACCAGTTGGCCAGGCTCTCCTGATGAGGGCCGCCAAATAGGGAGACAAGCCATGACCACTATGACGCTCAATGCTTCGGGCCCGATGTTTCGCGTGGTGAGCCGCCCGGTCGCCAAGGCTCGCACGGTGCGCCCCGAACTCACCGGCCGCGACCCGTTCGCCGATACGTATGGCGCGATGGGCCTGCGCTTCTGCCTGGCTTCGGTGCCGTTCGCGGCCCTCGCCTGGCTGTTCATCGCCTTCTAGATTGCTCAGCGTAAAGGAACCGCTGTCATGGGTATATTTTCCCGCCTGGCCGATATCGTGAACTCCAACCTCAACGCGCTGCTGGCCAGCGCCGAGGATCCGGAGAAGATCATCCGGCTGATCATCCAGGAAATGGAGGATACGCTCGTAGAGGTGCGTTCCTCCGCGGTGCGCAGCATCGCCGAGCGCCGCGAACTGGAACGCCGTTCGGAGGCGTTGCGCCGCGAGGAGGAGGAGTGGCAGCGGAAAGCCGAACTGGCGCTGTCGCGCGGCCGCGAGGATCTGGCGCGCGGCGCATTGCTGGCGCGATCGCACCGCGCGCAGGCAAGGGCCAGCCTGGAGCAGCAGGTGGCGGTGATCGCCGGCGCGCTGGCGCAGCAGAACGAGGACATCGCGAAGCTGCAGGCGAAGCTGGCGGACGCGAAATCGCGCGAGCGCTCGCTGGCCGCCCGCCGCACCACGGCCGGCAACCGGCTGCGGGTGCGCGAGAAGCTGCACGACGATCGGATTCACGATGCCTTCTTCCGCTTCGAGCAGGCGGAGCGTTCGCTCGACGAAATGGAGGGGAGGGTGGAGGCATACGACCTCGGCCGTGGTAATGGCGGGCCGCCGACGCTGGAGCAGGAACTGGCCGGCTTGCAGGAAGATGCCAGCGTGGATGCCGAGCTGGAGGCGCTGAAGAGCCGCATGGGCAACCAGATGCCGGCCAAGGAAGGGTAGGCGCGGCATGACCGACAACGAGGCCCTGGTCGCGGTCGCCTCGCTGCTGCTGGTGATCGTGGTGCCGATCGTGCTGATCGGCTACTTCGTGACCAAGTGGCGGGCGCAACGCGCCGACCCGGAGGCAGCCCGGGATGCCGAAGTGCTGCGCGAGACGGCCCGGCGCATGGAAGCGCGCATCGAGAACCTGGAAAGCATCCTCGACACACAAGCGCCCGGGTGGCGCGGCAGGAGTGGAACGCGATGAGTGCCCGGACCTATCCCGCGATAGAAATGCTGCACCGCCCGCGTCGGCTGCTGGCCGGCGTGTGCGCGAAACTCGCCGAGCGCGCCAGCGTGCCGGTGTGGCTACCGCGCGCGTTGTTCGTGGGATTGCTGGTGATCCACACGGTGCCGGCGATACTGCTGTATGGCGGGCTGGCTTTTTTCTGGCGCGACGCGCGGCGGGAAACACCGCCTGTGCCGGTGCGGCCGTGGCAGAGCCCTGCGCAGCGCATCAGCGATCTGGAAGCGCGGCTGGCGTCGCTGGAGGCGGAGGCGCTTTCGTCGGAAGCCGGACTGCGGCGGCAGTTCCGCGATTTGGGCTGACAGATCGCTTTTCAACCCTTTGGCAACCCGCAGATGCTTTGATGCGCACCCGGAACTCCCGGGTGCGCCATGATTCCATCTCCCGTCGTTGTGCTCGGCATGCACCGCAGCGGCACGTCGCTCTGTGCCAATCTGCTGCATCGGCTGGGCATCGAGATGGCGGAGGCGCCGGGGGCTTCGCCGGCGAACCAGCGCGGGCATTGGGAGCGCCCGCGGATCAACGATTTGAACGACCGTGTGCTGGCGTTGTTCGGCCGGGGCTGGGACGAAACAGCGCATATCCTGGCTTTGCCCGAAGGCTGGATGGACGATGCGCGGGTGCGAGAGGTGCAGGCGGAGCTTGCGGCGTGGCTGGCGCCGCGACTGCGGGCCGGCCGGCCGTTCGGCCTGAAGGATCCGCGCACAGCGCGGCTGATGCCGATGTGGCGGGCGCTGTTTCGAGATCTGGGTGCCATGCCGCGCTTCGTCTATTGCGTGCGCGATCCGGCGCAGGTGGCGCGATCGGTAGCGGCGCGGGACCGGATGGCGCGCGAGCAGGCAGAATACCGCTGGGCGATCTACAATGCCGACGCCATCGGGGGCGTGGGCAACGACACCGTGTGTATCGTGCCCTACGAAGCCTGGTTCGCCGCGCCGGAGGAGACCGCGGCGAGACTGGCCGAATTCGCCGGCGTGTGTGATCGCGCACCCGCTCGGCTCGCCGCAATCGTGAACGACACAGTAAGTGCGGAACTACGGCACGACGGCGGGGCCCCCGTCCCGCGTGCGGCATCCCGCCGGCTGCATCGCGGCATTCTCCGCTGCGTGACGGCAGGGCAGTTCGACCCCGATCTGCGCGCCTTCGCCGCGGCCTTGAGCGAATTCACGCAATTGGTGCAGCCGATGCTCGTGGGCACCGAAATCCTGCGCACGAGCCTCACCCACCAGAACCGCGTAATCGCCGACCTGAACGCGCTGGTAACAACCCTCCGCCAAGAAGCCGCTTAAAATGATGAAAGTTCTTTGCTTCTTTCTTTCAAGAAAGAAGCTCTTCCGTTCCTTTACTTAGTAAGCGAACGCATAAATCCGCCCATCCGCCGCCACATAAAGGTGATGGTTGGCGCTGATCAACGTCTGGAAATGGTGAAGCCCGCTCAGCGTGATCCCGCCGCCGCCGAACACGGTCTTGCCCGTTGCGGCGTCGAAGCCGTGCAGTTGGTTATCGCCTTCCGCTCCCACCACCCACACCGTCGCCTGGTTGTGGCCGTCGGTGGTGGTGATGATGGGTGCGCCGCCGCCGTTGAAAGCCGCGCACCAAGCGGTGCTGATCGGGTTGGTTGCGCTGTTCGTGATGCTGAGCATGGTGATGCTGGTGCCGGAGCAGGAAAGCCCCGCGTTATTCGTGAACGCCGCAAGCGTAGCGCCCGGCGTATCCAGAATCGCTGGCGCGGTTTTGATTTCCGTGTTCGAAACTTTCTGCACTGCGATCTGGCCGCCGATACCGCCGAGATTGGCGCGGTTGACCAGATACGCATTACCGTCCTTGCCAAGCGCCAGTGCGCGCGGTGCGTGGCCGGTCGCGTCGGTAACGGCCAGGGGCAGTGCCTGCGTGCCGCCGAGGTCGAGATCCTGCTGGTCCAGGCTCTGCCAATTGCTCGGCGCGAAATAATCCCGCGTGTTGGCGGAATGGGCGAGGCCCGGCGCGAGCCGGACGATCGCTTCCCCATCCTGCCACGTCGTGGCGCCCTCGGTGTTGCCCGTCGTGACGTAAAGGCTCTTGCCGTCCGACACGAGTCCGCCCTGGGCCCAAATGCCGCCGCGCTCGGCTCGCGTTTGCCAGTTCGCGACAAGTTTCGCCGTATTTGGTTGAACCTGAACCACCGTGCCGTGATAGGGGTCGCAATCGCCGTCCTTGCCGCCGTAGGCGACGTAAAGGGCGCCCTGGAAGAACATGAGGGCGCCGCGTTCACCCTGAGTTTTGGCGGTGAACGACACGCCCTGGCCGGCCAGCGCGGCGGCTACATCCAGCGGCCAATTCGGCATTGTGTAGCCGTTCACCGGCGACAACGCATACAGCATATGCTTCGGCGTGCCGTTGCTCAGCGTTAGCGCATTCAGGAACAGCGTCTCGCTGGCCGGATCGATCACCGGCGTGCCGTCGATACCCTCAGGATCGATATTGCCGCAGGAAAGATCGCTCAAGGGAACCGGCGGTGGCAGTTGTGATTGCCAAACGACCGCGCCGGTATCGGCGTTCAGCCCATAGACGACGTTGGCTTCCGTCGCCACGATCAGCAGCTTCGGGCCACCCTTCCGCTCCCAGTAAAGCGGTTGCGCATAGATCTGACCGTTCAAGCTGGTGCTGAAATTCGGATCCAGGTGCAGATTGGCGGCCGCCTGCTGCGTCAGCCCCGGATCGACATAGAGCCCGTGCCGGTTGGCTTCGTTGTGATAGGTGAGCACGTTTGCGGCGGCGGCCGGCGCGGCCCCGATCAAAGAAGCCTGGGCCAGCGAACCCGCCAGCGTGATGAGCAAAGATCGCATGGCGTGCCCTCCCGTATGTTTGTGCCACTATAGCGGGAGCAGCGCATCACAGTGGCGGCGGTTTTTCCACCCCATAGAAATGCAGAAATACCCGAACGGCGGATTTCACCACCCGTTGTATCTGCTCGTCGGTCACATGATCGATCAAGCGCAGCCGGCGCTTCACGCAAAGTTGAGTTTGCATGAGCGCCGCAAGCTGCTCGGCCGCGAAATCCGCATCGTCCACGCGCAGCCTTCCGGCGGCGGCGTTGTGACGGATCCAGTCGGCCATGCGCTCCTTCACCCGCGCCGGTCCGGCTTCCCAGAAGGCCTGCGCCAGTTCCGGAAACTTGCCGGCCTCCGCTACCACCATGCGATACATCAGCAGCCCGGGATCGGACACCAGCATCCGCAACATGCGCTCGCCGATCCGCAGCAGGGTTTCTTCGGGCGGCGCCTCCCGATCGAGATCGTCGAACAGCACCAGGATGTTGCGGCTGCATTCGCGCTGCACGAAGGCGGCGAAAAGCTCGGCCTTGCTCGCAAAGTAGTTATACAGCGTGCCCTTGGAAACGCCGGCCTCGACCGCGATGCGCGACATGCTGGCGCCCTCGTAGCCATCAGCCGCGAACACGGTGGCGGCGCCATCGAGGATCTGGCGCTCCTTTTCCGGCGGCAAGGTGTCGGCCAGGACCATGTGTTGACGATCCCGCCGAATGCCGTAGCTTGTCAACGCTGACCGAACCGATCGGTCAGCGGCCGGGCACCGCGAGGCGCCGACCCACGACGGGGCCGGGCGGCTTTCGGGACTTGCCACCTTCAGGCCGTCCGGCCAATCCGCACGCGCACTGCCTTCGCGCGCCAAGGAGCCATCGCGTGATCCGCAAATCCGTTCTGCTCGCGCTGGCGCTTTCCGGCTGCAATGTCGGCCCTGATTGGCACGCGCCGCATTTCTTCTCGCCGGCGTCGTGGTTTGCGTCGCGGCCGAAACCACCGGCCACCGTGCTGGTGAGCGAGCCGGTGCCGGAGCCGGTGGATCCGAACTGGTGGAAGCTCTTCCACGATGCCGAACTTACTTCGCTGGAGCAGCGCGTGGCGGCGGCGAACCTGAATGTGCGCATCAACACGATCCGGCTCGCCGAAAGCCGTTCGCAGCGGCAGATCACGGGCGCTGACCAGTTCCCCACATTGCAGACCGATGGTAGCTACACGCGCGAGAAGCCGAGCCAGAAAGGCGTTCTGAGCCTGTTTTCGGCCGGTGGGGGCACCAGCTTCGGCAGCCAGGGCAGCCAGGCAAACGGCCTAACCGGGTCGCAGGGGGGCATTCCGAATTTTTCCGGCATCGGGCAGCCGTTCAATCTGTGGCAATACGGGTTCGACGCTTCCTGGGAATTGGATCTGTGGGGCCGCGTGCGCCGCGAGGTGGAGGGGGCGGATGCTTCCGTGGAAGCGTCGGCCGATGCGCGGCGCAATGCGCTGCTCTCGGTTGTGGCCGAAGTGGCGCGCGACTACCTGCAACTGCGCGGCATCCAGACGCAGTTGCGGATTGCCAACGACAACATTGCCACCGCCCAGCAGAGCCTGGATCTGACGCGGGCGCGCTACATCGGCGGGCTGACCACCGAGCTGGATGTGGCGAACGCGGCAACCCAGCTTTCGTCGAACCAGGCGCAAGTGCCGCAACTGGAGCAGCAGGAGGCGCAGCAGATCAATGCGCTGAGTTTCCTGTTGGGCGAAGCGCCAAATGCGTTGCGCGCGGAACTGGAAACGCCGCAAGCCGTGCCGCCCGTGCCGCCGCGTGTGCCGATCGGGCTGCCATCGGAACTCGCGCGCCGGCGGCCCGATATCCGCCAGGCGGAGGCGCAACTGCACTCCGCCACAGCGGATATCGGCGTGGCTGTGGCGGATTTCTATCCGAAGATCACGCTGGATGGCTCGGTGGGCTTGCAGGCGCTGAAGTTCAAGGATCTCGGCAATTGGGCGGCGCGGCAATACGGGCTGGGGCCCACGATCACCCTGCCGATCTTCGAGGGCGGCCGGCTGCGGGCGACGCTGGAATTGCGCCGCGTGGAGCAGCAGGAAGCGGCGCTGAATTATCAGCAAACCGTGCTGCAGGCTTGGCACGACGTGGATAACGCGCTCACCGCCTATGCCGCCGAGCAGCATCGGCGCGATGCGCTGGCCAATGCGGTGAGCGAAAGCCGGCGCGCGCTCTTTCTGGCGCAGGAACGCTACCGTCAGGGCGTGGCGGATTTCCTGAATGTGCTGGATGCGGAGCGTGCGGTGTTGCAGGCGGAACAGGCGCTTGCCGATAGCACCACCACGGTCTCGCAGAATTTGGTGCAGCTCTACAAGGCGCTCGGCGGTGGGTGGGAGACGAGTTTTCCGGTGCGGGAGGTGGCAATAAAGTGAGCAAGCATGTTCTTTCTTGAAAGAAAGAACCAAAGAACTTTCATTTATAGGCGGGGGAGCAGGCTGCCTACTTTGGTGCTGTAGGCGGTGTAGTCTGCGCCGAAGGCTTCTTGCATGAATTGCTCCTCGATGCCGATCTTTTGCACAAAACCCACAAGAACTAGCGCGAAGCCGGCAAGCGCCCGCCATGCATCGATTGCCAGCACATTGCCCAGCATCGCCAGCAGCAGGCCGGAATAGATCGGGTGGCGCACGATCCCGTAGGGGCCCTTGCGCACCAGCTCGTGGCCCCGCTTCAGCGTGACGGTGCCGCTCCAATTGCCGGCGATCGTGAGCCTGGCCCAGATCGCGAAGGCAAGCCCGGCCAGAACCAGCGCCGCGGCCGCCGGGGCAAACAGGGCCAGCCTGGGCAGCATCGCGGAATCCAGGACGGGCCAGCCAGTGCGCTGCACCATCAGCAGCGCACCGATCACCACGGGCGCCGTGTGCCGCGCGCGCGATGCGGCCGGTTCCCGGCGTGCGGTGGCCTTCGTGCGCAGGCTCAAGGCGATCCACAGCAGCAGCCATGAAATCCAGCAGAGGCGGATGAAGGCGATCATCGGCCGGACGAAAAATCCGGCGCCGGAACACCGAGATAGGCCAGCCGTTTTATCTCTCGCCGGCCGCGCGCCACACTGTCCAGGATCAGGCCGCAGGCGAGGGAGAGAAACGACAGCATCACCAGGCAGGCGGCGACAATGGCGGTGGGCAGGCGCGGCACCAGGCCGGTCGCCAGGAATTGCAGCACCACGGGAATGCCGAACGCGACGCCGGCCAGGAACAGCAGCGCGCCGACGAGCGAGAAGAACGGGATCGGCCGTTCATCCTTCACCAGCAGCAGGATCAGCCGCAGGATGCGCGCGCCGTCCCGGAACGTGCGCAGCTTGCTCGCCGAACCTTCCTGGCGTTCGCGATAGCGGCAGCGCACCTCGCCCACCGGCATCCGGAGCTGCAGCGCGTGCACCGTGAATTCCGTCTCGGTTTCAAAACCGCCGGCGAGCGCGGGGAAGGATTTCACGAAGCGCCGGGAAAACACGCGGTAGCCGGAAAGCATGTCGCTGACCTCGGCGCCGAACAGGCGCGCGACCAGCCCCGTGAGCAACCGGTTGCCGAACACATGGCCGCGCCGGTAGGCGGCACTCGCCTCGCCCTCGCGGCAGCCGGTTACCATATCCAGCCGGCGCCGGATCGCCAATTCCAGCATGGCGGGCGCGGCGGACGCATCGTAGGTGCCGTCTCCATCCACCAGAACATAGTAATCGGCCTCGATATCCGCGAACATCCGGCGCACCACGTGGCCTTTGCCCTGCAGCGCTTCGTGGCCCACCTCGGCGCCGGCCGCGCGGGCGTGCACGACGGTGTCGTCGGTGGAGTTGTTGTCATAGGCATGGATTATTGCCTGCGGCAGCGCCTTTTGGAAATCGGCGACCACGCTGGCGATGGCCACCGCTTCGTTGTGGCAGGGCACCAGAACCGCGATGCGGGGCACGCTCATCGGAACACCACCCGGCGGGTGAGAAAGAAATTCACGAACATGCCGGCCACCGCCCCGGCCGCCACCGGCAGCACCAGATGCGCGCGGCAGGCCGGCACGGTGGCCACCAGCAGAAAATAGGTGCCGCGGTTGAGCACGAAGCCGAATATATTGGCGAGGAAGAACCGGGCCCATTGCCGGTGCGGCGCATCATGCGCGTGCCCGCGATAGGTCCATGCACGGTTCAAGCTCCAGTTGATGCTGATGACGATGACGTAGGAGAGCAGCCCGGCGGCGTATGGGCCGATCCAGGGCGCGGTGGCGTACACGATCGAGCTGTCGCAGACGAAGCCGAACACGCCGATGGTGGCGAATTGCGCGAACTGGCGCAGCAGCAGGCGGTTGTTCTCGGCGGCGAGAAGATTCCGAAGGTGCAAGACAAGGCTGCCGGGCCGGTGCGGTGGTGCGGCGCTCATGGCGAGAGTTCACTTTGGCTCGGAGGCGGTGGACTTGGCGGGCCGGGGGGAGAGCGCGGCCGCGCGGCCGGCCGATTGGGAGAAGTTGGCGACCTTGTTTTGAGAGCTCGCCAAGAACGAGGGCCTTCAAAGCGGGGCCAGATATAGATAATAGAAAGCAACAGTCCGGCGATTGCCGACCAGCTGCCCGTCTTGGCCATACGTTTGCGCCAAACCTCGCCGGTCGGCCGGTCCGCTTGCTGTAGGCTCGCCGGGAGAATTTGCGCTCTGGTAGCCTGCCGCAGCAAGAGCCCGAGCGCCTCGGCGGAAGGGTAGGGCAGGCTGGCACCTGGGCGGCGCAGAGCCGCCATGTCCCCGGTCCGCAAGTAGCTTGCTACGCTGGCCGAGGCCATTGCGTCGAAGTGCCGCTTGTTGGCGATGCCGGCCGCCAGATCGGGCACCCGGTGCAGCAGCGCGAACATCAGTACGCCTGCCCAGCCGAGCGCAAACGCCACCGTCGGCGCGGTGTTCGAATGCAGCTTCATGAGCCGGAGCAGGCAGGCCAAGTTCAACAGCGGCTCCAGCACCAGGAACACCGTGTAGCGGGATTCGACGGGCGCGGGGGCCCGGCCGTAGCCGAGCGCCGCAGCTACTGCGCCGCACCAAAGCGCTAAGCCCACCACCGTCCAAAAGCAGCCATCCCGCAGCGCGGGTTGCGGGGCAGTCCGGCCGACATACACGAGCACCGGCAACCAGCCGAGCGGCGGCCAGCTTGGTGGCAAAGGCCAAGTCAGGACCACGCGGGCGGCGTGCAGGAAATCGGCCGCGGAACGTGCCTTCAGGCCGACATTCGCGGGTGCCGCGGGGGTTGTGATCAACAGCAGCGCGATCAGCACAACCAGCAAACTCAATGCCGCGAAGCCGCGGACCGGCGTGCGGCCGCGTAGATCGCGCAAAGCGATCACTCCGGCTGCCGATGCCAGTGTCGTGGCAGCGCCCGCGAAGCACAGCACGCCCAACGCGGCACACAGCACCCCCACCCAGAAGCCGCCTCGATCGGGCGTGTTCCGGCCGATCAACGCCAACGCCGCCGCAGCCAATAGCAACGTGAGATAGAGCTGGGAACAGAAACCCCAAGAAGCCGCCTGCCAATCAAACGGGATTGCGAACAACGCGCTACCCCCGGCCAGCAGCAACAATCGCCGGGACGAGTCGAGCCCCCGGGCAAGCTCGCGCAGCAGCAGCGCCGCGCCCGCGCTGATCATCAGTTGGTTGAGCAGGATTTCCGTCAGCACATGCCATTCCCGGCCACGCGCCAGGAACAGCCCGAGGTCGATCAGCCGCGTCGCGACAATGCGGTGTTCGTTGTGCGGCGCAAACAGGTCGGCGGCACGCAATCTGCCATCAGAGAAGGGCAGCAGCAGATTTTGCAGGTCTGCATACCATTCGTCCCAGAACGGAATGTCCGTTGCACAAGCGGCCACTACGTGCAGTCGCGCTCCCAGGATCACCAGAAAGCTGGCGGCATAAACGAAGGCAAATGGCCGGCGCGTTGCGGCGCGCATGCGGATCGGGGCCGACCGCACGATCAGGCCGCGGAGTGCATGTGGGCTTCCGGTTTTGTGTCTGCCGCGCGCGGGTCGGGCTCCGGCCCCACCGCAAGGCCGCGCGCCGCGGCAAGGCCCCGCGCTCGAAACGGCAGCTCCAGGCAGCGATAGTTCAGTTCACTCAGCACGGCCAGAAGGGTGGCGGCGATAAGCAGCAGCAGCGGCCCGTCCCCGCGCCTTTCATGCGGCGAAATGTGGCGCCAGATCTCCCGCGCCAAGTAGAAGGCCGGGATGTGGATAAGATATATTGCGTAGGAACGCGTGCCGACCCAAAGGATGACGCGCTTTATGCCGCAGTCGGGGCACAGATAGTCGCGGTTGTAGGAGGCGATGAATACCAGCGCCACCGAGAGCAGCGCGATCACGTCGATTTTGGAGAGGTTGATGTGTTCGCGAATCGGGGCCAGCGACGCAATCATGCCCAACAGCAGCAGCAGCACGACAAGGCGCGCCGGCCAGAAACGGCGCAGAAACACCGGCTCGGCCACCACGTAGGCTGGCGTCTCGCTGAAAAGCGCCAGCAGGACGCCGAGCAGGATGGCGTGCACCCGGAACATCATCAGCCATGGCGTTTCTGGCCGCAAGAAAACGAAGGCGAGCCCGAGCCCGAGCACAATCGGCAGCCGCTTGCCGGCAAGAAAGGCCGCGATCGGCAATGCAAAATAGAATTGCTCCTCCAGCGACAGGCTCCAGTATGGCGCGGTCGGCCCGTAAGCATAGTTCTGGAAAGCGTCGGCCTCGCGCACGTTGGCAAGGCTCAGCATCGCCGCTATCGTCGATTCGAAATTTGTGTGGAACGTTGCGAACAAGCCGGTGCGGTTGAGGAATACTGACGCGAACAGCACGAACGCAAGCCAGAACCAAGCCGACGGCAGCAACCGGAACGCACGCCGGACCCAGAAGATGATTACCGCGCGGAAGAACGCCGTATGGTCCGGCACGGCGCGCAAGGTGGGGATGAGCGTGCGCGCGATGACGAAGCCGGAGATTGCGAAGAACAGGTCCACGCCCGGCCAGAAATCGAAATAATACGTGACGATGTGGTCCCAGGTCGGCACCGTCCACGAGATCAGATTGTCGCGCGCGTGATAGATCAGCACGCCCAATACGGCGATGCCCCGCAGGAACTCGATGTCCTTGATCCTGTGGCCCATCGGTGGGCGTCCTGCCCGGTAAGCGCGACCTTGGCAAGCCGGCCGGCGCAAACGGCAGCCTCCGCTTCGCCTCCATGGTCACGCGGCGGCCCTGGACGAGGGCTTCGGCGCCCTGTATCAGGCCCGCTTTGCGCGCCCGCTTCCTTCTTCGAGACGCGCGGCCAACTCGTTATGGGACGGCAGTGAATCTGAGAAATCAAGATGCCGCAGCGATCGTGGCCGCGGCCGTGGCGATCGCGGCGGCGCTGTTCGTTCGGCTCGCTCTCGCGTTCGAATATCCGCTGCCATGGGGCGACGAGGCGGCGTTCCTGTCCCAGGCCGTCGCGCTTGCCCATCATGGCACGCTTTATGTCGAGGCACTCAATCCCGACCGCATCCTGATGTGGATGCCGCCAGGCTACATGGTGGTTACCGCGGCGTTCTTCAAAATCTTTGGCTACAGTTTCGCCTTCGCTCGCTGGCTCTCCACCATCTTCTATATGGGTTTTGCGCTCGTCGCAATCCGGCTCACCCTGCCGCACGTCAAAGGATTTCCGAAGCTGTTGGTGCTGATTGCTGCGATAACAGTATTCGTCACGCCATATGTTCTTTTCATCGCCAATATTGCCCGCATGGAAAGCCTTTTTGCACTCGGCGTAGCGTTATCACTCATGCTCGCCATCGCAAACCGGCCGGTGCTGGGCGGCAGCATCGTCCTCGCGCTGCTTACCGTGCACCCCAATGCCGTATATTTCTTTATGCCCTATGGCATTTTCGGGCTCGTCTGCCTGGTTCGGCGCGAGCGGCCAAGGTTTGGCGCGGCCGAAGCGGTTGCCACCGTGGCGGCGTTCTTGGTGCTGCTGATGTATGCCGCTTTCGCGGTGGCGCAGCGCGCCGGGTTTGTCTACGATATGCGGTGGCAGTTCGCGCTCAAAGCTGTGCAGCCCTTTGTAGGCACCACGCTGGAAATCGTCGTCCTGCTGCTCATGGCGCTGCTTGCCCTCGCGCAGCTTTTCTACTTTCGTCAGCTCAACCGGCAAGTCTGGCTGACGCTCTACGGCGTAAGCTTCTTTTTCATGCCGCTCTATGGTCAGACGATGGTTTATCGTTTCGGCTATTCCGTGAGCCTGCTGCTGGTGATGGCAAGCCTTGCGGCGACCGTGCCGGTGCTGCCGCTTCGCACGACGCGTCTGGCGGCGATCGCTGCGTGCTTGTTTCTGCTGTGGGATCTTGGGCAGTTCGCCACCGTGCCTGCGCCTAACACGGCGCCGGTCCCGATACTGGCCAGCAAGCGCGTGATTTCGCGCGGCGACCTGAAAATGGTGCATCGTTTCATCCGCGGCCTGCCGCCCGGCACGGCGGTTTCGTTCGCCTGGGGATTCAACGGTATCGAGCCGTTCTTCTTCAACGATTTTGACGCCTCCGGCGCGCATTGGACAATGCACACCCACGGCGCAACCGTGGGGCTGCCCGAGCGTCGCGCCGACTGGCGGATCACCTGTGACAGTTCGCTTTACGCGCCGATGATTGGGCCGAATTTCGATTTCGACTACAAGCGCGTAGGCGCCGACAGCGGTTGCAAGATTGTGCGTTGGCAAAGTTCCAAACCGTCTTGAGCGCCGCCGCACGTCAATTCCCTCAGCCGTGCAGCCAGATCCAGCCTGCCCAGATTGCCGCAGCCAGGTACGGCCCGAACGGCAGCCGCCACGCGAGCTTAG
>CAXUEX010000002.1:0-10167 GCA_964250215.1 uncultured Acetobacteraceae bacterium
GGCTTCGGCAAGGCGGCGAGCGACCACGTAGCCGTCGCCGCCGTTATTGCCGGGGCCGCAAAGGACCAGCGTGCGGCAGGGGCGGATGCGGGCGCGGATGGCGCGGGCCACGGCGCGGCCGGCGTTTTCCATGAGCACCGAGCCGGAAACGCCTGCCTCCATCGCAAACCGGTCGGCTTCGGCCATCTGCTTGGGGGTTAGGAGCTGGTGCAAACGCCTTCTCCAGAAAGAGGCAAGGCCAGGGGCTTTGCCCGTGGGCCCCACCAAGGACAAGTCCTTGGAACCTGTTTGTGATGGGGCCGGGGCGGGATATGCCTTGGCGTAACTTTGGAGAAGGATGAGAGATGACCGGATTGGTCGTGGGACGCGACGTGCTGCTGGCGCTACACCTGCTGGCGGCGGCGGTGTGGGTGGGCGGCATGTTCTATGCGCTGGTGGTGCTGCGGCCGGCAGTCGCGGCGCTGGAACCGGCGCCACGCATGCAGATGCATCTGCGCACGCTGAAGCGCTTCTTCTTCACGGTGTGGCACGCGATGCCGATCATGCTCATCACGGGCTGGGCGATGGTGTTCCTGGTGTGGAGCGGCATGGCGGCATTGCCGGCTTCGATAAACATCATGCAGGCGCTGGCGCTGATTATGGCGGCGGTGTTTCTCTACACGTTCTACGGCCCGTGGCAGCGGCTGCGCCGCGCGATCCGTCCGGGGCCGGAACTGCTGGACCGGATCCGGCTGATGCTGCGGGTCAATCTCGGGCTCGGCGTGCTGACGATCGTTGCTGGATCATTGGGGCATGTGTGGTGAGTGCCGACACGTGGTGCATGTAGGCGTGGCGCATGCCGTTTCGCTTATGCGCCCTACGGTCTGCGCTGTAAGCCGGGGCGATGCAGTTGCAGGAGTTTCACCTTGTGGGCTGGCCGCTTCTGGCCGGTGCCGCGGCTGAATTCGCCGGACTGCGGGCCCGGTTTGGCCGGCGGCTGGCAGGTGCCGGTTCTTGGCGTATCGGTGGTGCGCTGCGGATTTGCTTGCATTTGTGCATTGCGGCGATCCTATTTTATTATTGTTCCGATTTAGTTCGGCCGGGCTTCAGCGAATGGGTGGAAGCCGAAGTGGTGCGGGCGGGACGAAACTGGTGCGAAGGCGGCGCAATCTATCCTGCTGCGCCACCGCCCGGGCGCAATGCGACGATGCCCTATGGCCCGCTATTGTTCCAGATTGTCGGCGGCGTGAATTGCCTGGCTTGTCGATCCACGACGATCTTGAAACTTCTACCTGGATTGCTGACCGGCTTTGCCTATTCCGCGATGTATTCCACGTTGCGCCAACAGGGCAGCGCACGGTGGCTCGCGGTGCTGATCGTGGAACTGCTCGCGGTGTCGGGCGGCATTATGGAAACGATGGTGAAGGCGGACGTGATGCTGCTGCTGCTCGCGGTGCTCGCCGCACGCGTGGCCGCGCAACAACGCAGCGCTCGTGGCACGGCGATCGGTTTAGGGGTGCTGTCGGGGCTCGCCATGGCCATCAAGCTGCACGGGCCACTATATATCCTGCCGGCTTTCGTCGAGGCTGCGGCGCAGCGCTCGGCCGGCCAGCGCAGCGGGCTGTTCGCCTGGGCCGCGGTGCCGTTCGGTGTCGCGGCATTCAGCCCCTTTCTGCTGCCCGGCACGAACCTGCACCGGTATATTGCTGTGCTGCTTCAGGCGACCGGCGATGGGATGCTGTTTGGCGTGTTCCTGAGCAATGCCGCGTTCATCGGCATGTTCGCGCTATGTGTGCATGTGCTGACGCCTCCAGCGGAGCGGGACAGGTTTTACCGGCGCAACATGATTGGCGTGGTGATTGCTGGTGCGGGGGTTTGCGTGGCGGCGGCAAAGGCCGAAGCGGGGCCGCATCATCTGATTCCGCTGCTGCCCTATCTTGGCCTGCTGCTCGGCCGGACGCTGTCTGGAATGCCCATAGAGGTGCCGGCTAGAAATTCGGCTCCGCACGTCCTGCTACTGCTGTTCCTGATTGCGTTTCAGCCGATCTCCGGGATCGTCGGGGATATGGCGGCTATGTTACGGCATTGGCACAGTGGCGCACCGCTGCTTTGAGTTCGCGGTGCGATGCCGCAGGTGGGGGTGCAGCCGCCCCAAATCATCGGCTCACCTTTTTTGGGTTGCGTTCAACTTGACGATTGAACCATGCGAGGCGCCACGATGCCGGATAATGCGGAACGGGGATGAACCGACGACCCGACGTTGCGCCTATTTCGGGACGCGCTGGCGCGGGCATACGGCCCCCGCATCGAGAGAGTGGTGCTATACGGGTCAAGGGCCCGGGGCGAGGCACGGGGCGATTCGGACTATGACGTCGCTGTGTTCCTGCGGGGTTTTGAGAACCGGTGAGCAGAGATGGACCGGCTTGCGGACATTTCCACGTCGATATTGTATTCCGGCGGTGGGGTTGTGCATGCTTTGCCGTTCCGCGCCGAAGCTTGGAAGGAGCTAACGCCGCTAATGCATGAAGTGCGAGCGGATGAGGTGGATGTTTGAAGGCTGAAAGCAGCGCTTATCTGGCGCGTGCGGAGGCGCTGCGGGATCGGGCAGCGGCGCTGCCGGAAGCGGGTCTTGTCGAGGATGCGGAACGTGCGGCATATCTCGCGGGCTTTCATGCCGCGCAGGCGCTGATTTTCGAACGGCTCGCGCGAACGCCGAAAACACATGGCGGCGTGAAAGCGACTTTTGCTGGGCTGGTGCGGAACAATCCGCACGTTGATGCAATGGCCCGAGGGTTTCTGGGGCACGTGTACAATCTGAAAACGCTGGTGGATTACGACGCGGCGTGGTTGCGGCAAAAGAACGGCCGAGGCTGGCAGACGCGTTGGTGGCAGCGGATCGGTTCTTGGCCACGGTGCAGGCGACGCTGCGGGACCAGGCGTGAGTTGCGGGGCAAGCCGCGTGCATCGAGGCTTGGCTGTGGATTCGCCGCCTATCCCTCGCCGAGCGGCGAGCACGCGGCGGAGGCGGCGCGGGCCAGCACCACCATGCGGCGGGCGGCGACGCCGGCGCCGGCCATTTCGCCGGCCAAGTGCTGGGCCACGGCGCCGCTGAGCACGGCATGAGCGGCGGTGTTGGCGGCCATCTCGACGCCGGCGACAGAGGCGGCTGCGAACACCGTGCGGCGCACCAGACTGAGCGTGCCGAGCAGGCCCGGGCGCAGGCCGTGCAACGCGGCGACCTGGCGCACGAGGCGCAGGCCGCGCCAGCCGATGAACAGGCCGGCAAGACCGGGCGAGGGCATGGCGGCAATGCCGGCCACGGCCTGCATGGCCGCGGCGCGGCCGAGCGCATCGGATTTGGCGCGGAGCTGCGCACCGGGGCCGGCGCGGAGCAGGGCGAGGATGGCGTCGGGGTCGTTGATCGCGTTGATCGCAGGCAGCAGCGTGGCGGCATCGGGCAGGTGGCGCACCCAGATGCGGGCGGCACGGGCACGGCGCACGGGGTCGGTGGACAGCAAATTGGCGCGCAGCCGATCGACGCGGCGGAGTGCCATCAGGGCGGCGAATTCGCGCCAGAAACCGAGCGATACGAGGCCGAAACCGGTGGCGGCAATGCCGGCCGAGAGCCAGCCGAGCAGGGCCGAGCGGGTGAACTCGTCGGCGACGAAGTTGCCCGTTTCCAGCGCGGCCAGGCCGAGCAGCAAGGTGCCTAGACCCGCGCCGACGAGCGACGGCATGCCCCAGCGCGTGCGCGGGCGGGGATCGACGGGCAGGCGCACCGGTTCTAGCCGCGGCGCGGGCAGCTCCTCGGCTTCGATGCGCGGGGCTATTTGAAGCGATTGGGTTTTGGTCGCGCTCACAGCACGCCCTCCAGCAAGAAATCCAGCAACGCATCGAGGCCGATATTGGGCACGCCGAGGCGGCCGCCTTCGGGGAGCGCCATCGGCTCGAATTCGGGCAATGCCAAGAAGCGATGTTCCCAGAACGCCGCGTCGGGCGGATGGTCGGGCACTTCGCCCGGGTAGGAGCGCGTCATCACCCGCTGGCCGAGCACGCGGCCACGCACGGCGCTGACCGGCCGGCCTTCCAGTGTCCAGACGAAATCTTCCGTGCAGCGAACGGAAGCGGCGGCGAAATGGGCCGCGTTCGTGCCGCCTTCGGGCACGCGCGCGAGGTTTTTCATCAATGCCGCGAGGTTGCCGCGCTGGCGTTCGGCGACGTGATCGGATTTGGTGGCGACGAAGGCGACGCGTTCGATGACGCGCGGCGGCAGGCGCAAGCGGCGGAGCGATTCGAACGCCTCGGTCCATGAGAAGCGCCAGCGCAGCGCGGCGGCGGCGGCGGCGAGCGCCGCGCGCGTGTCGGCAAATGCGGCTTCGCCGGCATGCAGCGCGGAGAGCACGTCGGCCAGCACCACCAGGCGATCGACGTTGGCGAAGAGCGGCGAGGCGAGATCGCGGCGGACGGCTTCGACATAGGCGTCGTAGCGGTCCGACAACAAGCCGGCGAGCCGGCCGTTGCCCGTATGCGGGAAAAACGCCATCCATGGCGGCTCGGCACCGGGGGCCGGCATGAGGAAGCGCCCGGGCTGCAGATAGGCGAGGCCCTGGCCGCGCAGCGTGCGCAGCAGGTCGCGATACAGGCGGGCGCCGGCGGAAGCGAGGGATTCGTCGGCCCGGGCGCGGTCCGGCAGATTGCGGGTAAAGGCGAGGAACGGTTCCGCTTCCACACCTAATCCGGCGAGGCGTTCGAGTGTGGCGCGCGACCAGGTTGCGAAACTCTGACCGAGCAGCGGCAGGTCGAGCAGCCATTCGCCGGGATAGTCGAGGAATTCGAGACGGGCGGAAAAATCCGGGAAGGGCGACCGGTCGATCGTGGCGGCCAGCGCCAGGATGGAAACCGCGTCGGTGCGTTCCGGCCAGCGCGGCGGGTCGGCGGCGAGGGAAGCGAGGTGGCGCGGGTGATCGAAGCGCGGCACGTCGCCGGCGCCCAAAGGGGCCAAACCGAAGCGGGGGGTTTCGCGGGCGAGCAGGTTGGCGGCGACTGAGGTGAGGAAGGCGGTTTTGCCTGCGCGCGAGAGACCGGTGACGCCTACGCGCACGGTGCGGCCAAAGATGGTGGGCGCGCCGAGCAATTGCAGAGCCGTATCGGTGACGCGCCAGAGCGGGGTGAGCAAACCGCTCATGCGCCGGTTTTCCCTTTGCCACGCTGCGCGTGATCCCGCTCCGCCGCTGCACGAGGGAGGATTGAAAGCGGAAGTTCTTCGTTTTTCACGCGGCGCGTTCGATCAGTTCGACTTTATAACCGTCCGGATCCTCGACGAAGGCGATGACCGTAGTGCCGAATTTCACGGGGCCGGCTTCACGCGTTACCTTGCCGCCGCCCTGGCGGACTGCTTCGCAGGCCTTGGCGACATCGCCAGACGCGACGGCGAGGTGGCCAAAGGCGGTGCCGAGTTCGTAGGGACTTTGCTGGTCCCAATTGTGGGTGAGCTCGATCTCGGCTTCGCCCTCGGCATTCGTTCCGTAACCAAGGAAAACGAGCGTGTAACGGCCTTCCGGCACGACGCGACGGCGGAGTTCGTGCATGCCGAGCAGGTCGCGATAGAACGCGATGCTGCGATCGAGATCGCGCACGCGAAGCATGGTATGCAGAAATCGGGTCATTTGCCGGTCTCCTTCTGGCCGGAGGCAACATCGGGCGGGATGCCATAGAGGAAAAGCCCGGCGGTGTCGGCGGCTGCGATGCATGCGGCGCGGTCGGTAAGCAGCGTGCCGCCGGCTTCGAAGGCGACGCCGCGCAGGCCGGCGGCGTGCGCGGCTTGCAGGGTGCGCGGGCCGATGGTGGGCAGATCGGCGCGGCGATCCTGGCCGGGCTTGACGAGTTTGACGAGCACGCCGCCCAGGCCGGGGAAAGCGAGCGAAGCGGCGCGTTTCAACATGCGGTCGGTGCCTTCCACGGCTTCGACGGCGAGCACGGCGCCGTGCTGCACGATGCAGCCCTGGCCGACATCGACGGCGCCAAGCGCCTGGACCACGGCAATGCCGCGCGCGATATCGGCCAGGGCCTGTGCATCGGGGGCGATGCCGCCCAGCACGCCTTCGGGGCCGACCGCCTCGCGCAGCACTTCGTGCGCGCCGATGACGCGGAATCCCTCCTCGCCCAACACGCGCAGCACGGCGGCGAGCAGCCCGTCATCGCCCGTCCATGCAGCGCGGCCGATGCGGGCGAGAATGCGGGCGCCTTCGGCATCGGGGCGCAACGCGCCGAGCGTGGGGCGGCGCACCGGGCCGACAAGGACGAGATCGCGGCAATGGTGGTCGCGCAACAAGTTGAGGATACGGCCGGCCGCGGCCAGCCTTGCATACGCGTGCGGGTGATTGCCGATGACGGCGGGTTCGGCGAAGCCTTCGAAGCCGAGGATGAAGACCGGCCTGCCGGCGGCGATGGCGGCGGCGGCGACCTGTCCGGGCAGCGGACCGCCTCCGGCCAGGATGCCGAGCGGGGCGGGTGCGTTCACCGGAGGGAGGAAAAGCGAGTCGTACCCCGCAACTTTCCGTTGCAATTAGGCAATTCTTTACCACAAACTGGCTTCGGGGCGGCTCGATCTTCAATCATTGGCTTGCCGCTCACAGGAACGTGTGCATACGCTTGCAGCACGGGGAGTTTTCTACCGGCAAGAGGTTTCAGGGATGGACGCCGACACGATTTCTGAGCTGCCGACGACGGAAGGGCTGCTTTTGTGCCTGCGGGCGCTGGCCGAGGAAGCAGCCTGCCTGAACCTGCGACAAACCTACTCGGCCATCGAGCGCGCGATGCGCCTGGCGGAAACCGAGGGGCTGCTGCCCGGCACGGTGGCCGTGCTGCACTGAACCTGCCCGGCATCAACCGGGCTCCTCTTCCTCCGCTCGCCGCAGCGCGCCCCGCACGAGGCCGCGGCGGCTGGGCGCTGCGACGAAATCCAGCAATTCGGCGACGAGGCCGGCGGCATTCTCGCGAAGCAGCGCCACGCGTTCCGCGAAGACATCGTTATCGGCAAGAAACAGGGCGCGGAAGGCGGCGCGCAGCCGGTGCAGCTCGGCGCGGTCGATGCCGCGGCGCTTCAGGCCGACGACGTTGAGGCCCGAAAGCCGCGCGCGGTTGCCGAGCACGGTACCGAACGGCACCACATCGGCCTCCACGCCGGAAGCGCCGCCGATCATGGCGCCGCGGCCGATTCGCACGAATTGGTGCAGCGCGGAGGCGCCGCCGATCACCGCATGGTCGCCGATCGAAACATGGCCGCCCATGACGACATTGTTGGCGACGATGACGGAATTGCCGAGTGTGCAATCGTGTGCGACGTGCACCACGGCCATCAGCAGGCAATCTTTGCCCACGCGCGTGATGCCGCTGCCGGTGACGGTGCCGCGATGGATGGTGCAGCCTTCGCGGATCTGGGTGCGCGCGCCGATCACCGTTTGCGTCGGTTCGCCCCGGTATTTCAAATCTTGCGGCGGCAGGCCGACGGTGCAGAACGGATAGAGGATCGCGTCCTCGCCGATTTCGGTGCGGCCATCGACGACAACGTGGCTGATCAGGCGGGTGCCGGCGCCGATGGAGACTTCTGGGCCGACGCTGCACCATGGGCCGATGCGCACGCCGGCGCCGAGCCGGGCGCTGGAAGCGACGGCGGCGCTGGGGTGGATTTCCGGCGCTTCGGCCGGCGCGTGCGGCGATGCAATCTGGTCCATACGCTATGGCGACTCCGACTGAAGCTTGCCGCGAATCTAGGCGAGCGGCCGGAGCCGGCCAAAACACGGACGGCTACGAAGCATTACCGGACTCGGACCCGTCGAGGATCATGGCGGTGAAGGTGGCCTCGGCGACCGAGGTGCCGGCAACGCGGGCGACGCCGGAGAAACGCCAGACGGCGCCGCGCTGGCGCACTTTGGTTACCAGGATGCGGAGCTGGTCGCCGGGCACCACGGGGCGGCGGAACTTCGCGCCCTCCACCGACATGAAATAGACGAGCCTTCCCGCGGCATTGCCGCCGAGCGTTTCCACCACCAGCACGGCCGCGGTCTGCGCCATGCTTTCGATAATCAGCACGCCCGGCATCACCGGGTGGCCTGGGAAGTGGCCGTTGAAGAAATCCTCATTGATCGAGACGCTTTTCACGCCAACGGCGGACTGTCCCGGCTGGATATCCTCGACGCGTTCGATCATCAGGAACGGGAAGCGGTGCGGGATGGCGCGCATTACGCCGGCGATGTTCAGCTCCCGCGCCGCCGCCGCCTGTTCAGCCGTGGTTCCGTCCATCGGGATCCGTGCTTCCCTTCTGCCGTCGCGCCAGCCGGCGCAGCACCGCCACGTTGCGGAGGAATTCGCGCACCGGCATGGCCGGGCTGCCAAGCACATCGGCACCCGCCGCCACATCGGACATCACACCGCACTGCGCGCCGATACGCGCCCGCGCGCCAATGCTCAAGTGCCCGGTGAGGCCGGCCTGAGCGCCGATCTGGACGAAGTCGCCTAGCACGGTGCTGCCGGAGATGCCGGCATGCCCCGCCACCACGCAGCAGCGGCCTAGTCGCACATTGTGTGCGATCTGGACCAGGTTATCGACGCGCGAGCCGGCACCGATGACCGTGTCGGTCGCGGCGCCGCGATCGACGGTGCTGTTGGCGCCGATCTCGACATCGTCCTCCAGGATCGCGCGGCCGAGCTGCGGCACCGTGACGAAGCCGCCCTCTGTGATCGCGAAACCGAAGCCTTCCTGGCCGATTCGGGCGCCGGGATAGACATAGACGCGGTCGCCGAGCAGCGCGTGACTGACGCTGGCGAGCGGACCGATGCGGCAATCCCGCCCCATTACCACGCCGGGACCGATCACCGCGCCGGCGCCGATGCGGCAGCCCGGGCCAAGCACCGCGCTGGCGCCGATCACCGCGAGTGGGCCGATTTCGCAGGCGGGATCGATGCGGGCGGCGGGATCGACGACCGCGGACGGGTGAATGCCGGCGCGCGGCGGCGGCGGCGGGTGGAAGCGCGCGGCGATGCGGGCCCAGCCGGCGTGGGGATCTTCGGTGACGAGGGCGACGCTGGCGGCGGGGACGCGGGCGGCGAGCTTTGGCGCGACGATCACGGCGCCGGCGCGGGTTTGTTCCAGCGCCGCGACGTAGCGCGGGTTGTGCAGAAAGCTGATCTCCTCCGGACCGGCGGTTTGCAACGGCGCGATGCCGCGGAACATCCGGGCGCCCTGCCCGGCCGGATCGGCGCCGGCCAGCGGCGCCAGTTCCGCGAGCGCAAACGGACCGGCCCGCTCGAAGAAGCGCGGATCGCCGAGTCCTGTTTCCTCGCCGGCCACTTTCTGGCGCGGCTTTACTTCGCCGCGGCCTGCGCGGCCGGCGAACCCCAATCCTTCGGCAGCGTGGCCGGATCGACGTCGCCGGGCGGGATCATCACCGTGGGCAGCACGCGGTTGAGCTGCTTGACCACGTCTTCGGTGATGTCGAATTCCTGCACGTTCAGCGCCACTTGGCTGCGGTGCAGCACCAGATTCATGCTGTGCGATTCGGCGACCTGGCGAATGATGTTGATCAGCGTGCGCTCAATCTGGCCGGCCGAGACCTGGGCGGCTTCCTGGATGATCTGTTCGCGTTTCTGCAGCGCCAGGCGTTCGGCGTTCACTCGATCACGCAGTACGCGCTGGCGGGCTTGCGCCTGGGCCTGAGTCATGCGCGGCAGTTCGGACTGGAATTGCTGGCCGAGCTGGCGCCAAGCGGCCTGGGCGCGCTCGACGTCGGCGCGCAGCTTTTCCTTGCGTTCGCCGATGATGCGGGCGACGGCCTGGGCGGCCGAAGATTGACGTTCCACGTCCGGAACCGAAAGCACGCCGATGCTGGCGACGGGCGGCGCCTTGGCTTTGGGGATTTCCGGCAGCGGCGGCGCCGGCGGCTGCGGCAGGTTGGCGGCCGGCACGGGTGGCGGTCCGCCCTCGGCGGCCTGCTCGTCGGGCGCGCCCATCGGCGGTGGCGGCAATGGCTGCGGCTGCGGCACGCGGACCGCGCGGCGTGGGCCGGCGGCGGTAGCCGGGGCTGGTGCCTGCGAGGGCACGAACCAGCCGGGGTTGGATTGCGCGAATGCTGGCGGCGCGGCGAGTGCCGCGAGCAGCACGGTTGCGAGAAGATGGCGGATTACTGGCAC
>CAXUEX010000002.1:10177-51665 GCA_964250215.1 uncultured Acetobacteraceae bacterium
CCTCGTACCGATTCCGAAGCGGAGAATTTGCGTTTGATCGTAAGGCTTCTTGAGCAGCGGAATGCCGATATCGATGTTGATCAGGCCGAAGGGCGATTTCCACGAGACGCCGAAACCGGCGGAGAGGCGCGGCGAGCCGTCATCGTAGTAGCATTTCGTGATCGTATTGCCGTGGTCGTCGCGCACCGGATTGCTCTGGATGTTACCGACATGCAACGTGTAGAGGCAGGCATCGCGCGCGTTGGGCGGCACGTTCAGGCCGGAGAGGCCGCCGATATCCACGAAAGTGCGGCCGGAGAGGCCGAAATCCTGGCTGACGGGCAGCGGAAAGTGCAGTTCGGTGGATTGCGTCCAGATGAGATTGCCGCCGAGGCTGTCGCTGCCGCGGAAGAAGCCCGCCACAGCGCATGACCCCTGCTGCGCGGCATTGGGCTGGCCGGAACCAGCGCCGGGCGTGGTTGGCGTGACGGTGTTGCCGGGCGGCCCGGCGCATTCCGTGTAGGCGACCGAATGCGGCCCGACGCCCTGGTCGAGGAAGCCGCGGAGATTGTCGCCGCCCAGGAAGAAGCGGTCGATGATGCGTTCCTTGCTTTGCAGGTTCCAAAGGTAGCCGGCGCCGGCGGAGAGCGAAATGTTCCAATCCGGATCGGCGGTGAAATATTCCAGCGGGATGAAGTAGGAGCCATCGACCTTGCCACGCACGTAATGCTCGTCGCCGCCGATGCCGGCGAAATCGGTGCCGACGCGCAGGATGAAGCCGCTATGCGCGTCGATGCGGCTGTCGCGGTAATCGAAGCTCAGCGTCTGGCCAATGGAGGAGAGCAGCGAGTAACCCGCTTCGTCGGTGACATAGATGCTGGCGAAGGGCTGGATGTTGTTCACGTCGCGGTCGATGATGGAATACGTCCAGGCCTGGCTGACGTGGTCGTTATAGGCGTAGCCGAGCCGGGCGGTGATGCCATAGCGGGTTTCGGAATAATCGGTGATGTAGAGGTTGTTGTTGTTCAGGTAGAAGATGTCGAGGCCGGCGACGAGGTTGCGTTCCAGGAAGTAGGGATCGGTGACCGAGAGATCCACCTGGCTTTCATAGGCGGCGATGGTGCCGGAGATGCCGGCTTCGATGCCGGTGCCGATCAGGTTGCGCTGCTTCAGCCCAGCCTGGCCCAGGATGCCGGCATCGGTGGAGTAGCCGCCGCCGAGCGAGAGTTCGCCGGTGGCCTTTTCGGTGATCTCGGTATTCACGATCGCGCGGTCGGGCGCCGAGCCCGGCTCGGGCGTGACTTTAACGTCGCTGAAATAGCCGAGATCGTTGATGCGCGTGCGGCTCTGGCGCAGCAGCGTAGGATCCAGCGGATCGCCTTCGGCGAAGCGGAATTCGCGGCGGATAACGTTGTCGCGCGTGACGGAATTGCCGGTGATGTCGATGCGTTCCACGAACACGCGCGGGCCTTGCGTGATGTCGAACAGCAGATCGACCGTGTGGTGCACCTTGTCGCGCGCAATGCGCGGGTTGACGCGCGGGAACAGCAGACCATCACGGCGCATGCGGGTTTCGATCGCATCCACCGAGCGTTCCACCAGGTCGCCGTTGTATAGATCGCCGGGACCGATGAGCAGCAGGCCACGATAGGTGTTGGCGCTGACCTTCGGATAATCGCTTTTTAGATCCACCTTGCCGACGTGGTATTGCGCGCCTTCATGGATCTGGAACGTGACGAAGAAGGTTTTGCGGTCGGGCGAGAGTTCGGCGTTGGCGTTGGTTACGTCGAAATCCGCGTAGCCGTGCGCAAGATAGAAGCGGCGGAGCAATTCGCGATCGTAATCGAGGCGCTGCGGGTTGAATTGATCGGCGCTGCTGAAGAAGCGATACCAGCGCTCTTCCCGGCTGTCAATCACGCCACGGAGCTGGCCTTCGCCGAAGGCGTGGTTGCCGATGAATACAATGCGGCTGATGGCTGTCTGCGGCCCTTCGACGATACGAAAAATAACATTCACGCGGTTCTGCGGGAGGCGGACGATGTAGGGCTCGACGGTGGCGGCAAACCGGCCTTTCGAGGCGTAGAGGTTGAGCAGGTGCTGACGGTCCTGCTGCGCGATTCGGGTGGAATAGACGGCGCGCGCGCGCAGGGTGAGCTCCTTGCGCAGATCCTCCACCTTGATGTTGTGATTGCCCTCAAAATTTATCGAGTTGACCAGCGGGTTTTCCAGCACGTGGACGACGAGCGTGTTGCCGTCACGGCGCAAATTCACGTCGGCGAACAGGCCGGTGGAATAGAGCGTGCGCAGGCTGCGGTCCACGCGGTCGGAATCGAAGGAATCGCCGGGCTGCACGAGCATGTAGGAGAGGATCGTGCCTTCCTCGATGCGCTGGTTGCCCTGCACGGCGATGGCCTGAATGGTGTCGCCCTGCTCGGCGGCACGGCCGGACGATGGCAGTTGCGAGCGGCGCACGCGGTGGTGCCGCACCGGCTTCGGCGCCGGCGGGGATGTCGACTCGGGAGCGGGAGCGGGCGCCTGCGCGGCCGGCGCGGGTGGGGGCGCCTCGCCTGACGGGCTCTGATCGGCGGTGGACTGGGCCTGGGCGCGGGGGTCGGCGAGAAGAAGGCAGGCAGTCGCTAGCAGGATGACGCGATGACGAGGCAACAGGAACCCCCCGGGAAGCGCGGCGGCGTGTGCCTTAGCAGCATAATCGCGGCCTCGAGAGCGGGCTAGACGAGTCTGTGGCGGGTGTCCAGGTTCGGTTTCGGTCGCCGGTCGTCGGTTTTCGGTTCAGCCGGTAAGATGGGAGAACCAGCGGAACGCGCCGGCGCGGACGAGATCGTTGAAGCTGACGAAGACGAACACCATCGCAATGATCGCGAAGCCTACGCGATAGCCGTATTCCTGCGCGCGCGGCGGCACCGGTTTTCCGCGCAGCGCCTCGGCCGCATAGAACATCAGGTGGCCGCCATCGAGAATGGGAATAGGGAGCAGATTGACGATGCCGAGGTTCACCGAAAGCAGTGCGATGAACATGATGAACGTTACAATGCCGAGCTGCGCCACCTGGCCCGACATCTTGGCAATCGTAATGACGCCGCCGAGCTCGTTGGCGCCGCGGCCCGTGGACAGGATGTGCACCAGACCCTGCACGACCTGGGAGATGGTGCTCCATGTCTGGTTGGCGCCTTCGGCGATGGCGCGCAATAAACCGTAACGAACGCGCGCGCTCTTGCCGCTGGGCCGCACGCCGAGACGGCCGATCCCGTCTTCGGAGCCCACGCGCACGGCCATGTTCAGATCGGCGGCGCCGCGATGCACCTCGAGCGCGAGTTCGCGTCCGGCGCTGCCGGAAACCGCGTCGCGCAAGGCTTCGAAGGAGGCGATCGCCTGGCCGTCGATGGCGCGGATTTCGTCGCCCGGCTGCAGCCCGGCGCTGGCAGCAGCGCTGCCCGGCTCGACGCTGCCGACCACGGGCAGCAGCACATCCTGGCCGACCGAGCCCCAGAGTGCCGTGAGCAGCACGAAAGCGAGCAGGAAATTGGCGACCGGTCCGGCGGCCGCGATCACCATGCGCTGCCACACGGATTTGCGGAAATAGGCCTGGTCGGCGCGGAATGCCTCGCCATCCTGCGCCGCTTCATCGAGCGTGCTGAGGCTCATGCCGTGCATCTTCACGTAGCCGCCCAGCGGCAGCGCCGATAGTTTCCAAACCGTTCCGCTTCTCGCGGTCCACGAAAGCAGCGCGGGGCCGAAGCCGATGGAGAACGCTTCGACATACACGCCGCAGGCGCGCGCCGCGATGTAGTGGCCGAGTTCGTGGATGAATACGAGCACGCCGAGCACCACGGTGAACGAGACCAGGGTTTGCAGCAGGTGGGCCATGAATTTCCTTTTAGGCCGCGCGGGCGTTGGCGAGGGAGGTGGCAGATGAATTGGCGCAGGCCCGCGCCTCTTCGTCGAGCGCCCCGACCTCCTCCAGCGTATCCGCGCGCCGCGCGCCGAGGCGTTCCAGCACCGATTCCACCACGCCGGCGATGTCGAGAAAACCGATGCGGCGGCCGAGAAAGGCCGCGACCGCGATTTCGTTCGCCGCATTGAGGATGGTGGGCGCGCCGCCACCATCGCGCAAGGCATGGCGCGCGAGGCGGAGCGCGGGAAAGCGCACCTCGTCGGGCGGCAGGAAATCGAGCCGGGCGATGGCGGCGAGATCGAGCCGCGGCGACGCGGTGGCCAGACGCTCCGGCCAGGCGAGCGCGTGCGCGATCGGGATGCGCATGTCGGGCGCGCCCATCTGCGCCAGCACGCTGCCGTCCGCGAAGCAGGCCATGCCGTGCACCACGGATTGCGGGTGCACGAGCACCTCGATCTGCTCCGGCGACAGCGAGAACAGGCGGGCGGCCTCGATCACCTCGAGTCCCTTGTTGAACAATGTGGCGCTGTCGATGGTGATTTTGGCGCCCATGCTCCAGGTGGGGTGGCGCAGCGCGGCTTCGGGCGTGGCGCGCGCCATTTCCTCGCGGCTGGCGGTGCGGAACGGGCCGCCCGACGCGGTGAGCACGATCTTTTCCAGGGCCGCGCGCGGGCTGCCGGCCAGCGCCTGGAACACCGCGTTGTGTTCGGAATCCACGGGCAGCAGCGTGGCGCCGGCGCGCGCGACCGCGCGCAGCATGACGTCACCGGCCGAGACGAGCGCTTCCTTATTGGCCAGCGCCACAATGCGGCCGGCTTCGGCCGCGGCGAGCGTGGGGGCGAGGCCGGCCACGCCGGTGATGGCAGCCATCGTCCAATCGGCGCCGAGGCGGGCGGCGTCCAGCACGGCCTGGCGGCCGCAGGCGATCGCGATGCCGCTGCTGGCGAGCGCGGCTTTGAGTTCGGCGTGCATGGCAGGATCGGCGCAGACGGCATGTTCGGCGCCCAGAGCCCGCGCCTGTTCGGCGAGCAGCGTCGCGTTGCGATTGCCGACCAGCGCCAGCAGTCGGTAGCGATCGGGGTTGGCGGCCAGCAGATCGACGGTGCTGCGGCCGATGCTGCCGGTGCTGCCGAGCACCGTGACGCTTACTGCCAAAGAAACGCTCCCTGCCCCGCGGCGCGCCACAGGATAAACCCGACCGGAGCCGCGGCGAGCAGCCCATCGAGCCGATCGAGCAGGCCGCCGTGGCCGGGGATTAGGCCGCCGGAATCCTTGGCGCCGGACCAGCGTTTCAATCCGCTTTCCAGCAAATCGCCAGCTTGCGCAACCACGGCGAGGGCGGCGGCGGCGAACGCGGCGTGACCTGGCGACGAGACGGCCAATGCGACGCCGAGCCCGGCAAGCGTAGAGCAGAACAGGCCGCCAGCGGCACCAGACCAGGTTTTGCCGGGCGAGAGGCTGGGCGCCATGCGCGGGCCGCCAATCCAACGGCCGGCGATGTAGGCGCCGATATCGCCGGCCCACACCACCAGCATGACAAAGATCACGTTCGCAAAACCGTGCGGTGCCTGCCGCAATTGCGCGAGCGAAAAGCAGGCAAGCCCGACATAGAGCAGTCCCGCGACAGCGACGGCGCGATTGCGGCGGCTGAGGCGCAGCCATTCGATGGCCACGCCAGCGCCGAGCAGCGCGAGCACCGCTAGCCAGACATCGCCGCCGGCCCAGATGGCGGCGAGGCCGAGCGGGACCATGATGGCGGCGGAGGCTAGCCTTAGCCCTAGATCGGAGAAGGAAGTCAGGTTCTGTTCTTTTTTGCAAAAAAGAACCAAAAAACTTTCTTCCGTTTGGACCCGCGCTGCATCGGAATTTTAGTCTGGCCTGGCACCGTAACGCCGGTCGCGCCTGGCAAATTCCAGCAGCGCGGCCTCGAACTGGGCGGTGCCGAAATCTGGCCAAAATATCTCTGGAAATAAAAATTCGGCATAGGCCGATTGCCAGAGGAGGAAATTCGAGACGCGGTGTTCGCCGCTGGTACGGATGACCAGATCGGGATCGGGGATTTCGGCGCTGGCGAGATAGCGGCCGAAACTGTGCTCGGTGATGCTGGCGGGATCCAGGTGGCCGGCGGCGGCGGCTTCGGCGATGGCGCGGGCGGCGGCGGCGATTTCCGAGCGGCCGCCGTAGGAAAGTGCCACGGTTAAGTGCAGCTTGGTATTGTTCCGGGTAAGCGACTCGGCTTCTTCCAGCAGCCGCACGATGTCCGGGGTGAAGCGGCTGCGGTCGCCGATGATGCGCAGGCGCACGTGTTCGCGGTGCAGCTCGGCGACCTCGGTGCGCAGATAATGGCGCAGCAGGCCGGTAAGGTCGGCCACTTCGCTTTCCGGCCGGCGCCAGTTCTCGCTGGAGAATGCGAACAGCGTGAGCCATTCCACGCCGTGGCGAATGGCGGCTTCCACCACGCGGCGCACGGCCTGGGCGCCGGCGCGATGGCCGGCGACTCGCGGCAAGTGGCGGGCGGCGGCCCAGCGGCCGTTGCCATCCATGATGATCGCGACGTGCCGCGGCACCGGCAGCGCGGTGGCGGCGGGCTCGGCCCGGGGTTCGCGCGCCAACGTGCGCATCAGACCTGCCGAATCTCCTTGTCCTTCTCGGCGAAGCTATCGTCGATGCGCTTGATGTAGCCGTCGGTGAGCTTCTGCACGTCGTCTGTCCAGCGCGCGCTCTCGTCCTCGCCGATGTCGTGCTTTTTCTCATGTGCCTTGATGCGGTCGTTGCCGTCGCGCCGCACGCCGCGCACGGCAACGCGCGCCTGTTCGGCATAGCGACCGGCGGCTTTGGCGAGTTCGACGCGGCGTTCGGCGGTGAGCACCGGGATAGGCACGCGCACGAGCTGGCCGTCGGAGGCCGGGTTCAAGCCTAGGCCGGCATCGCGGATGGCGCGCTCCACGGCGCCCACGAGCGAGCGGTCCCATACCTGCACGGTGAGCATCCGGGGTTCCGGCACGCCGATCGAGCCGACTTGGGTGATCGGCACCTCGCTGCCATAGGCTTCGACGCGCACGGGTTCGAGCAGGCCGGGGCTGGCACGGCCGGTGCGCAAGCCGGCGAAATCGCGGCGCAGCGTTTCCAGCGCGCCATCCATGCGGCGGGTGAGGTCGGCGGTGAGCTCTTTTAGGTCGGCGGCCACGCCGGCAATCTCCGTTGGTTCCGGCGCTCTTTTCGCCGCCGCCGGGGCGGCTTGCAATGGCGAAGCGGGCGGGCTCGCGGCCGCGATCAGGCCGGGTCGGCGATCCGGGTGAAGCGGCCTTCGCCACGCATGACGGAGGCGAAGGCGCCGGCGGCGTGGATGTTGAACACCAGGATCGGCAGGCCGTTTTCGCGCGCCAGCGAAATGGCGGCGGCGTCCATCACCGCGAGGTCGCGCGACAAGACTTCCAGGTAGGTGAGTTCGTCGTAGCGCTGGGCAGCGGGATCGCGGCGCGGATCGGCGGAATATACGCCATCCACCTGCGTGCCTTTCAGCAGGCAGTCGCACTGCATCTCGGCGGCGCGAAGGGCGGCGGCGGTATCGGTGGTGAAGAACGGATTGCCCGTGCCGGCAGCGAAGATCACCACACGGCCCTTCTCCATGTGGCGTTGGGCGCGGCGGCGGATATAAGGCTCGCAGACGCTGGACATAGGGATGGCGGAGAGCACGCGGGTGGGCACGCGGCGCTTTTCCAGCGCCGATTGCATGGCGAGCGCGTTCATCACCGTGGCGATCATG
This sequence comes from uncultured Acetobacteraceae bacterium, assembly GCA_964250215.1. Lineage (GTDB taxonomy): Bacteria > Pseudomonadota > Alphaproteobacteria > Acetobacterales > Acetobacteraceae > DAIDJM01. Next base: position 17,836 of record CAXUEX010000002.1, read on the forward strand.
CCCATGTAATCGGCTTGGGCGCGGTCCATGCCGCTGGCGGCGCCGGCGACGCCGCGGAAGATGTTGCCGCCGCCGATGACGAGGCTGACTTCGACGCCCAGTTCCACCACGGCCGCGATGTCGGCGGCGATGGTGGCCAGCATGTCGCTGTCCAGGCCGTAGTCGCGCTGTCCCATGAGCGCCTCGCCGGAGACTTTCAGGAGAACGCGGCGATAGGTGCTCATCCGGCGCGTTCTAAGCGTTGGCCGGACGGGCGCAAGCGTGAGCCAGCCGCTACTGCCCCGCGGCGGCGGCCACTTCGGCTGCGAAATCGCCCTGCGAGCCGCGATCGACGCCTTCGCCGAGCTGGAAGCGGGCGAAGCCGGTGAGCTTGCCGCCGGCTTTCTGCACAATGGCCTTCACGCGGCTTTCGCCATCGTGCACCCAGACCTGTTCCAGCAGCACCACTTCCTCGTAATACTTCCGGATGCGGCCATCGATCATCTTCTCGATGATGCTGTCCGGCTTGCCGGATTGGCGCGCGGTTTCGATGAGGATGTTGCGCTCGCGTTCGAGGGCAGCGGGATCGACGGCACCGATTTCCAGCGCATCGGGGCGGGTGGCCGCGACATGCATGCCGATCTGGCGGCCGAGCAATTCGAGCCCATCGAGTTCGCTGGCGGCTTCCAGCGCCACCAGGACGCCGATCTTGCCCAGGCCGGGCTTCAGCACGTTGTGCACATAGGTGGCGACGACGCCCTTGGGCACCGCGAGGCGTTTGGCACGGCGCAGCACGAGGTTTTCACCGATCGTGGAAATCTGATGCGTGATTTCGTCGGCGACGCTGCGGCCGGCGCCGGGATAGGCGGCGGCGCGCAGCGCATCGAGATCGTCGCCCACGTCCAGCGCCACGCCGGCGATGGCGGCGACGAGGGCCTGGAAGCCTTCGTTGCGGGCGACGAAATCGGTCTCGGCATTCACTTCCACCATGGCGGCGCGCAGCGGCGCCGATGCGACGCCGATCAGGCCTTCGGCGGCGACGCGGCCGGATTTTTTGGCGGCTGCGGATAGGCCTTTCTTGCGCAGCCAATCGACGGCGGCTTCGAAATCGCCACCGCTTTCGGTTAGCGCGCGCTTGCAATCCATCATGCCGGCGCCGGTCTGCTCGCGCAGCGCCTTCACGAGGGCGGGGGAAATATCGGCCATGTCGGTGTGCCTTGAGAAATCAGTGAAGAACGGGCTCGGTGGCTTCCGCTTCCTGGGTTTCGGGGGCGACGACTTCGGGCAGTGTTTCTTCGGCGCCGAGATCGCGGCCGGAGCTGGAGAGTTCCTGGCTGATGCCGTCGAGCACCGCGCCGGAGACCAGCTCGCAATACAGCGTGATGGCGCGGATCGCGTCGTCGTTGCCAGGAACGGGGAAGGTGACGCCGTGCGGATCGGAGTTGCTGTCGAGCACCGCGATGACCGGGATGCCGAGCTTGTTGGCCTCCTCGACGGCGAGCTTTTCCTTGTTCGTGTCGATGATGAAGAGGATGTCGGGCAGGCCGCCCATTTCCTTGATGCCGCCGAGGCTGCGCTCAAGCTTGTCGCGCTCGCGCGTCATCTCGAGCACCTCTTTCTTGGTGAGGCCCTGCGTGTCGCCGGCGAGCATGTCGTCCATTTGACGCAGGCGCTTGATCGAGCCGGTGATCGTTTTCCAGTTCGTCAACATGCCGCCGAGCCAGCGGTGGTTCACGTAGTACTGTCCGCAGCGATTGGCGGCTTCGGCGACGTGTTCCGCGGCGGCGCGCTTAGTGCCAACAAACAGCACGCGGCCGCCGCCGGCCGTGGTGTCACGCACGGCGCGCAATGCACGATCCAGCATGGGCACGGTCTGCTGCAGATCGATGATATGCACCTGGTTGCGCACGCCGAAGAGGTAGGGCGCCATCGACGGGTTCCAGCGGCGGGTGTGGTGGCCGAAATGCACGCCGGCTTCCAGGAGCTGGCGCAGAGTGAAATCGGGCATGGCCATCTTTGCAGGCTTTCCTTCGTGTCCGGTTAAACCTCCGCGGGGGTAGCCGTTGCCGGCACCGGACCTGGCATGCGCCAGGAGGAACCCCGCGTGCGAATTACCGGAGGCGTGCTCCGGCGGCGGCGATATGGCGGATGTGGCGCGGCTTGGCAAGGGCGGCGGTTTTCTGGCGCTTGACGGGCCAGGGTGCGGCCCCTAGAAACTTTGCCTCCCGCGCGCTGGCTCGAGTTGGCCGCGCTGCGATCAATCATCGAGTTTCGACACCGCTAGCTGACGAGATCCCATGGCCAACACCGCATCGGCGCAGAAGCGCATTCGGCAGAGTTTGAAGCGGACCGCGCGGAACCAGGCGCGGACTTCCCGCATGCGCACGTTCGTGCGCAAGGTGGAGCAGGCGATCGCCGGCGGCGACAAGGGCGCCGCGAACGAGGCCCTGCGGGCGGCGCAGCCGGAGATGCAGCGCGCCGCCGGCAAGGGTGTGGCGCATCGCAATACCGTGGCGCGCAAGCTATCGCGTCTTTCGGCGCGCATCCGCAAGTTGGGTTCGGCCCCGAGCTGAGTCTGCGCGCGTAGCCACGGCCACGCGCCATTCCGTTTCGTCTCCCGCGATAATCGCCAGATGAGCAGCCCTTTCCGGGTTTCTCGCGGACTGCGATATTTTCTTTCTTCCACTGCAAAAATTCAGTCGCGAAAGTGTAACAGCGGCGCGGAGTCGCCAAGATTCTGTTTGCCTGCGGCGGGGTTCTGACATAGCGTTCACGGGCCGGACACGTTCGGCATGCCGACATGAAGCGATACTTGTCTCGCAACCTTGTTGTTGCGCGCGCTATTGCTTTGCCGTCGGCGACGGGGGGCGCCACATAAACCGAGGGTGCATCGCTTGGACCAGGGCAGCATTTCCATGCAGCGCGACGGTTCGTCTGCAACGGCACCGGCGCGTGCAGAAGCGCAGGTGACGGCGGCGTGGGCCCGCATTCGTGGCAAGCTGCAATCCGAAGTGGGCGATGTGGAATATCGCACTTGGCTGAAGCAGATGACGCTGGCGGGCGTGGATGGCGACGAGGTTACCGTGCACCTGCCCACGCGCTTTCTGCGGGACTGGGTTCGCAGCCATTACGGGGACCGCATCGCGATGCTGTGGCGCGCCGAGGATGGCAGCATCCGCAACGTAGAAATTCGGGTGGGCACCGGCCGCGCTGAAGGGTTGGCGGAAAGCCTGGCGCTGCCGCCGGAGCCGCCGGCGGAGATGGTGCCGCAGTCGGCGTCCGCGCGGCCGGTGGCCAGGATCGGCGACGAGTTCGCGGTGCCGCTCGATCCGAAGTTCAGCTTCGACAGCTTTGTGGTGGGCAAGCCGAACGAATTTGCGTATGCGTGCGCGCGCCGCGTGGCCGAACGGCCGGCGAGCCACGGGTTCAACCCATTGTTCCTGTATGGCGGCGTCGGCCTGGGCAAGACGCATCTGATGCACGCGGTGGGGCTGGAGCTGACGCGCGGCGGCGCAGCGCACCCAAGCGTTGCCTACATGTCGGCCGAAAAATTCATGTACCGCTTCATCGCGGCGATTCGCGCGCAGTCGACGCTGGAGTTCAAGGACCAGCTTCGTTCGGTCGACGTGTTGATGATCGACGACCTGCAATTTTTGGTTGGCAAGGACAACACGCAGGAAGAATTCTTCCACACGTTCAACGCACTGATCGACGGCGGCAAGCAGATCGTGGTTTCCGCCGACAAGTCGCCTTCCGAAATATCTGGGCTCGGCGACCGGCTGCGCACCCGCCTGGGTTGCGGCATGGTGGCCGATCTGCATGCCACCACGTTCGAGCTGCGCATCAGCATACTGGAAGCGAAGGCGGCGCGGGCGAAAGCGGACGTGCCGCCGAAAGTGCTGGAATTTCTTGCGCACAAGATCACCAGCAACGTGCGTGAACTGGAAGGCGCTTTGAACCGGCTGATTGCACATGCCAATTTGTTCAACCGGCCGATCACGCTGGAGACGGCGACCGAAGTGCTGCACGATGTGCTGCGCGCGCACGACAAGCGCGTTACCATCGAGGAAATTCAGCGGCGCGTGGCCGAGCATTACAACATGCGCATTATCGAGATGACCGGCGCGCGGCGGGCACGATCGGTGGCGCGGCCGCGGCAGGTGGCGATGTTCCTGGCCAAGCAGCTTACCAGCCGATCGTTGCCGGATATCGGCAAGCGCTTCGGCAACCGGGACCATACTACCGTGATGCACGCGGTGACGCGGGTGACGGAGCTGATGGGCACGGACGCGGCGTTTGCCGAGGATGTGGAGTTGTTACGGAAAATGCTGGAGTCCTAGCAGTTCGGCCTTTTGCGGATGGCGGCTCCGGCTGATCCGCCTTACGCAGCCAACACGCGGGCCTTCGCGGCTTCGTATTCCCGCCGTAATCTCGCGATGCGTTCTGCCACCGGGAGCACTTCGCGCACGCTGCCCACACCCTGTCCCGCGCCCCAGATGTCGCGCCAGGCCTTGGTAGCGCCGCCGCTGAAATTCATGCGGCTGGGGTCGCTTTGCGGCAGGTTGGCGGGATCTAGGCCGGCGGCGACGATTGAGGATTTCAGGTAATTGCCGTGCACGCCAGTGAAGAGGTTTGTGTAGATTACGTCTGCCGCCGCGCTATCCAGGATTGCCTGTTTGTAGGCGTCGGCAGCGTTTGCCTCCTTGGTCGCGATGAAGGCGGAGCCGATATAGGCGAAATCGGCGCCAGCGGCTTGCGCGGCGAGCACGGCGTCGCCGGTGGCGATGGCCCCCGATAGCGCCAGCGGGCCGTCGAACCAGGCGCGGATTTCGGCGATCAGCGCGAACGGGGACGTGGTGCCGGCGTGTCCGCCGGCGCCGGCGGCGACCGCGATCAGGCCGTCGGCGCCCTTGTCGATGGCTTTTTTCGCGAATTCCACGTTGATGATGTCGTGCAGCACGATGCCGCCGTAGCTGTGAATCGCGTCGTTCACCTCGGTGCGGGCGCCGAGCGAGGTGATGACGATCGGCGCTTTGTATTTCACGCAAAGTTCCACGTCGTGCTGCAGGCGCTCGTTCGTTCGATGCACGATCTGGTTCACCGCAAACGGCGCATCGGCCTCGCCGAGCTCAGCGGTGATGCGGGCGAGCCAGCGATCCAGTTCCTCGGCCGGGCGGGAGTTCAGCGCGGGAAAAGCGCCGACGATGCCGGCTTTGCACTGCGCGATGACGAGATCGGGATTGGAGATGATAAAGAGCGGCGCACCGATTACTGGCAGGTGTAGGCGCTTTCTCAGGCTCTCGGATATCATTGTGTTCACGCGGCCTTGTTGCGAGCGGCGAAGAATTTGGCGACGGTGGCGCGCAGCTCGGGGGTTTGCAGCCTGGCGCGGAATTCGGCACCCTCCTCCCGCATACGGCCCGAGACGGTTTCGGCAGGCGATTTCATCAGCCGCTTCGTGGCGAGCAGTGCGCCTTCCGGTTTTTCCAGCAGTCGGCTTGCGAGTTGCTCGGCGGCAGCGCCGGCATGGCTTGCAGCGACGATTTCGCCGACCAGCCCCATTTGCAACGCGCGAGCAGCGGCGATCGGCTCGCACAGCATCAGCGCTTCGGCCGCGCGCAAATAGCCGATAGCACGCGGCAGCAGCAGGGACGCGGCCGCTTCCGGCACCACCGCGAGATCGACGAAGGGGAAGGAGAGCACCGCATCGGGCTCGGCCAGCACGAAATCGCAGTGCAGCAGCAGGGTGGCGCCCACGCCCACGGCACGACCCTGCACGGCCGCGATCAGGATGCGCGTGCTGCCGGCAATAGCGTGCAGGAAGCGGAACACCGGCGCCTGATCGCCTTCCGGCAGCTCGCCGACAAAGCCCAGCAAGTCGTTGCCCGCACAGAATGTCTCGCCTGCGCCGCCGATCAGCACCGCCACCGTGCCGTCGGTTTCCGCCGTGAGCAGCGCGTCGGCCATGGCGGCATACATCGCTTGCGTGAGCGCGTTGCGTTTGGCGGGGCGGTTCATGCGCAGATGCAGCTTCTTGCCTTCGCGACGGATTTCTATCTCCGCAGTCATCGGGCGGCACTCCCTTCCCTATACGTCAACTTAACGCCGTTCCGCTGAACCGCAAGACTTTGCCGGTGCGGCTCCGGGCCCCTATATCGCGGCAGCGCCGCCGGGACCCAACCATGCCCTCCCCTGCCCTTTCGCTTGACGATCCGCCGGAAAAACAGGCCGCCGCGGCGTTGGATGCCGGCGACGCCATCGTGGTGATCGGTGCGCGCGGCCGCGGTTTCTTCCTGCATGCAGCGGCGCTGGCGACGGTGGCAACCGTGAACCGGACGATCCTATGGGGACGCGGGCTCACCTGCTTTTCGGTCACGCCCGAGCGGGCAATGCGGCTGGGGCTGCTGCTGGCGGGCGAATACGCGCCGGGCGAACCGGTGTTTCTGCGTTCGGTGGAGGCTGCGGATTGCCAGGGGACCGGCATTTCGGCGGCAGATCGGGCCGCAACACTCCGCGCCGCGGGGGCCGCTGACGCCGGGATCACCAGCCTGAAATCGCCCGGCCATGTCATTCCGGCCATGGTCGGCGATGGCGAAGGCGACGCGGTTCCGGCACAGGCGCTGGCGTTGTTGCGACGGCTGACGGTGCACGACGTGCCGGCCTGGACGGATATCCTCGACGATGCGGGCGAGCTGGCGGGGACTGCATATTGCCGGGAGCTGGCAGCGCGTCTGGGTTTGACGAGCCTCGACATAACGGGCTGAACCGTTCTATTCCTGCTTCGGGTTAGCTTCCCGGTGATGCGCCAGGCCAAAATCCGCAATCAGTGGATATAGGGTGGGCAGCACCAGCAGCGTCAGTAGCGTGGCGATGAGCAATCCACCGATCACGACGGTGGCGAGTGGCCGTTGCACGGCGGCGCCGACGCTGGTAGAGACCGCCATCGGCAGGAAACCGATCGTGGCGACCAGCGCCGTGGTGAGCACCGGGCGGAGGCGCCGCTCGGCCGCAAGCTGCGCCGCTTCCGCCGCGTTCTTGCCTTGGCGACGCTCGCTTTCGATAAAGCTGACGAGCACGACGCCATCCAGGATCGTGACGCCGAACACCGAGATGAAACCGATCAGCGCGGTGACGCTGAACGGCATGCCGCGCAGCAGGAGCGCGACGATCCCGCCGCTCGCCGCCATCGGAACGTTAAGGAAAATCGCGGCCGCCGGGCGAAGGCTGCCGAAATTGACGTAGAGCAGCAGGAAGATCACCGCCAGCACGATGGGCACGACGAGTTCCAGCCGCTGAGCGGCGCTCTGCAAGTTCTGGAACCGCCCGTTCCATTCCAGCGTGTAACCCGCCGGCAGGTGCAGCGCGCGCCCGACCGCCTGCTGGGCCTGTCGCGCGAAGCCGGCCGAGTTGCTGCCGCTTGCGTCGACATCAATACTAATGCGGCGACGCAACTGGTCGCGCAGAACCTGCGCCGCGCCGTCTTTTACCGCGATATCGGCAACCGCCGATAGCGGAATGGCAGCGCCGCCGGCAAGCCCCACGGGAATGTTGCGAACGACTTCGATATTGGCGCGGGAACCAGGCATCAGTCGCACAATGATCGGCGTCTCGGAATTGTCGTCGCCATAAGCCTCACCGACCTGGTGGCCGCCGATGGCTTCGACGGCGGCGAGCACGTCGGTGGCGCGCAGGCCGAAGCGCGCCAGCTTTTCGCGGTCGACTGCCACGGTGAGATCGGGCAGGCCGAGCAATTGCTCGGCGCGCACGCTTTGCGCGTTCGGCAGCTTGCGTATCGCCTGCACAGCCTGGGTGGCGAGCGATTGCAATTTTTCCTGATCGGGGCCGAAAATGTCTAACGCCACGTCGGTGCGCACGCCTTGCAGCAGATCGTCCATGCGCATCTGGATCGGCTGCGAAAACTCGAACTGCACGCCGGGGATTGCCGCCTTCAGCCGTGCTTCGATCGCGGCTTCGATGCCCTGCTGCGTGCCGGCCGTGCGCCACTGGCCTGGTGGTTTCAGGATCACGTAGCTGTCGGTGCTCTGCACGCCCATCGGATCGGTGGGCACTGCGGCGCTGCCGGTTTGCGAAACGACAGTTTGAACGTCGGGGAAACCGCGGATGATCTTCTCGATGGCGGTGACGACGCGGATCGATGCATCGAGATTGATGCTCGGCAACTTGTTGGAAGTGACGATAATGGCCCCCTCGGCGAGACGCGGAATGAACTGGGCGCCAAGCGTTGTGGCCGTCAGCAGGCTGCCGACGAAGGCGCCCGCGGCCAAGCTTAGCGTGATCCAGCGGTGCGCGATGGCGCGCCGCAGCAGCGGCGTGTAGAAGCGGCGCGTAATGCGGATCAGGAACGTATCGCCGGACTGCGGACGCGCACCGAGGCAGGAAGCCGCCAGCGCCGGAACGACGATCAGCGTTGTGAGCAGGGCGCCGACCAGCGCCAGCATGACAGTAAGCGCCATCGGCCGGAAGGTTTTGCCTTCGACGCTTTGCAGAGTAAGCACGGGAAGATAGACGGCGGTGATGATGATGATGGAAAACACCACCGGGCGCGTGACCTCGGCGGCGGCATCCGGCACCACCCGCCTGGGATCGCTTTCCTTGGGGTTTTCGCTTTGCCGGTGCAGCACGTTCTCGATCAGCACCACTGCGCCATCGACGATCAGGCCGAAATCGATGGCGCCGAGACTCATCAAATTGGCCGAGATACCGAAGGCACGCATTCCGGCGAAGGCGATCATCATGGAGAGCGGGATCACCGACGCGACGATCAGCCCGGCGCGGAGATTTCCGAGCGCGAGAAGCAGCACGCCCACCACCAGCAGCGCGCCTTCCACCAAGTTGTGGGCGACAGTACGGATGGCGCGCTGGATCAGTTCGGAGCGATCATAAAACGTTTGGATCTGCACGCCCGGCGGCAAGCGCTGCTGTATCTCGGCAAGCCTGGCTTTCAACGCGGGCAGGACTTCGCTGGAATTCAGCCCGTACTGCATCTCGGCGACGCCGACGATCGTCTCGCCCGTACCATCGTGCGTCACCGCGCCGAGCCGGGCTTTCGGCGCCATCCGCACCTCGGCCACGTCGCCCACGGTAACCGGCGTGCCAGCCGGCGACGCGCGCAGCACGATGTTCGCGATATCCTGCCGGGTGCGAGCGAGCGCGAGTCCGCGCACGATTTCCTGTTCATCGCCGCGCTCGATATAGGCGCCGCCGCGCGCGGCATTGTTCGCCTCAACCGCGGCATAGAGATCGGGGATCGAGAGCCCATGCTCGCGCAACCGGTCTGGCGAGGCCGTGATCTGGAAGGTTTCCAACTGGCCGCCGTAGATATCGACGTTGGCAATCCCGGGTGCCAGTCGCACGTACGGCACGATCTGCCATTGCAACATCTGATATAGCTGCATCGGCGTGTACCCCGGGCCGCGCAGTTCGAATTCCAGGATTTCGCCAAGTCCGGTGGCGAACGGGCCTTCCTGCGGCTGTCCGACTCCCGGCGGCATCATCTGGCGCGCGAGCTGAAGACGCTCGAATACCTGGGCGCGGGCCGCCTGCACGTCTGCCGAATCGTCGAAGGTCACGTAAACGGCCGCAAGACCGAAACGCGACGTGGAGCGAACATCCTGCAAATGCGGCAGGCCGACCATCTGCGTTTCGATCGGTATAGTGACCAGCCGTTCGACCTCGAGCGGGCCGAGGTTCGCGGCTTCAGTGAGGATCAGCACCTGTTTCGGCGATATGTCAGGGACCGCATCGACGGCGAGATGCCGCAAGTTCAGCCAGCCGGCGGCGACAAGCGCGAGCGCCAGCACGAGCACAAGTCCGCGCCAGGCGATCAGTCCGCCATACAGCCTATGCATCTGCGTTCAGCCGGAACCGCCGAGCAGCGAATTTTCGAGCAAGGCTTTGAGCGTGAAGCTGCCCTCTGTCACCACCGCCTCGCCGCGTGCAAGACCGGACTTCACTTCCACCCAATCCGGCAACTGCACACCGAGCTGCAGATCGAGTCGGCGAAATCGGCTGCCGCCCAGCGGCGTGAAGGCAATACGGGCGTTGGCGAGCATCTGCACGGCGCTGGCCGGAATGGTAACGTTTCGTCGCTGACGGTTGCTGGAGATGGTGGCTTCCACGAACATGCCGCCGCGCAACGACACATCGTTGTTGGCGATCCGGATGCGCGCGGGCAGCGTGCGCGATTGCGGATCCACCGCGGCGCCGAGGGCCAGGATCTGCCCGCGCCAAATCCGGTCACCACCAAGGGCCAGCCGCAGCTCGGCCGGATCGCCGGGCACGACGAGCGGGATCTGCGATTCGGGCACCTGCGCCACCGCGATGACGGTGGAGATGTCGGCGATCGTGCAGATCTGTGTGTCACTTGTCAGCAGCTCGCCAGGCGCCGCGCCGAGGCTGACGACGATGCCGGCAATGGGGCTTGCAAGCAGGCCGATGCCCGGCTCTACCGACGGGTGCAGGCGGGCAACCTCCGCTTGCTCGGCAATCAGCGTGGCTTGCGCGGATGCGGTTTCTGCCTGCGCCTGGGCAAGCAGCGCGCGACGCCGTTCGAGTTCGGCGCGCGCGAGCGCACCATCTGCGACAAGGATTTCAGCGCGGTGCAGCGCAGCGCGGACAACGGTGACGCCGGTTTCGGCTTGCCGCAATGTCGCCAGTGCCGCTGCGCGGCGCGCTTGGGCATTCCGCAGCTCGGCGATATCGAGCTCGGCCAGGGTCTGTCCCGCCAGCACCGCGTCCCCGGGCTGCGCGAACAGCCGGCGCACTCTTGCCGCGGCCGGCGCGCGCAAGACCGCGACCCTGGCTGGATCGAACTCGATGGTCGCCGGAAGCTGCACCGGCTGCACGATCTGGCGATCTTCGGCTATGGCGGTGCGCAGGCCGGCGCTGCGCTGCTGCTCCGGACTCATCGAAACGATCCCGTTCGACGATGCGGCGCGCGCGCCGCAGGCTGGCAGAACCAGCAGCAAGCAGAGCATGCGCGGGTTCACGGCAGGGTGCCGCGGGCGAGCCGAAGCCCAATGCCAGCCGAAGCAAGCTCGGTCTGCGCCTTGCGCGCATCGAACTGCGCCTGCGCGGCGACATCGTTGGCGCGCACCAGCTCGATCAGCGGCGTTTCGCCAGCGAGCCAGGCATGTCTGATTTGCCGCTGCCGGTGCGAGAGTGCGGCGGCTTCCACCATGGCTTGCTGTGCGTTCAGCCTTGCCGCCGCAAGCCGCGTCTCGGCCTGTGTGACTTGCAGCAGAACGGCCCGGCGCGCCAGTTCGCGGCCCACCACGGCTTGTGTCACCTGCTCTTCGGCTGCCGCACGGCGCGGCGCGTTGCGCGCTTCGGTGGCAAAGGGCAGCCGGAAGGTGAGCGCGACCCTGGTATCCCAACGCGTTCCCGGCTGCTTGTCGTCGATCACCTGCACTCCGATTTCCGGATCGTCGCGGTTCTGGATGCGCACCAGGCGTTCGCTTTCCTCGGCCGCCGCGACGTGCCTGTCCTCGGCAACAAGTTTCGGATGCAGCGGCAGCACGGGATCGTTTCCGAACGCGACGGTTGTCGGTCCTGGCGGCGCGCTGGCGTCAGCGCCGAGATCCGGCACCGCGGAAGAACCGGTTGTTGCGGTGAGCGCGGCCCGCGCAGCTTGCAGTTTTGCTGCTGCATCGTTCAATTCAATTCGCGCATTCGCCGCTTCGGCGGCCGCGGCCAGGTAATCGCTCTCGGAAGCTTCGCCAGTGCGGAAACGCTCGGCGGCGGCGTTCGCCAGCGCCTGCGCCGTGGCAAGCCGGTCGGCCGCGACGTGGCTTGCGTCATCGGCCAGCACCGCCCCCGTTGCGAGGTCAAGGACTTCCTCGGCCAGCGCCAGGTGCGCGGCGGTTTCGTCGGCCGAGCTGGCGACCTCCTGGGCCAGGGCCGCACGCTGCGTGGCTGTGCCCTCGCCTGGCAGCCAGACGGGCGTGGAGAGTTCTACCTGCGCGGTGACGTAGCCGACATTGCTGCCGACGACGTGGTCGTTGGCGTAGTTTCCGGACAGGGCGGGGGCATTCGGGAAGAGGGCGCTGCCGGCCCGGAAGTTGGCATCCGCCGAATGTCGCCGGGCCTCGAACAGCTGGCGCTGCGGCAAGCGGGACCAGGCGGCAGCCACTGTTTCGGAAAACGAGGGCCCAGCCTGCGCAGGCAGGGTAGCGGCTATCGTGAAAGCCATGGCAACGGCAATACTGACGCCGCGGTGCGGGCCGAACCGTATCACCCCCGGTGCCTCCTGCTTGCCTAGGCAGGGGGGAACGAGATTTGCAGGCCGCAGTTCCCGGCCGGGCGCGTGGCGGCTAAGGCCGCTTCGCCTTCACGCCCTGTTTGGCGAGCTGCGCGGGCACGCCATCCTGGCCCACCAGATGGCCCGCGCCGATGGCGATGAAGAACGTGCCGCGGCCACGCGCCATCTCGGCGATGCGTTCGGCAAAGCGGGCATTCCGCTGCACGAAGATAGCGTTGTATTCGGCCGCGTCCTGTTTTTGTAACTGATCCACCTGCGTGCGCAGCCCGGCTTCGTTGCCGGCAAGCCAAGCGGTTTCCATTTGCGAGAATTCGGAGGAAAGGCCGCCGGAGGCTTCGTCGATCGCCTGTTCCAGGCGCACGATCTGGCTGTGCTCGGAACCGCCGGAAAGATAGCCGATCTGCTGCTCGGCGGTTTCGAAATAGGCGACGGCTTTGCCCTGCGCCTGCGCCGCATGCACCAGCGTGGCTTCCGGGCCGAGCTGGGGCGCCGGGCCGGTGCCATGCGCGGCATTCTGCATCATGGCGCAGATGCTGGGCATCATCTGCGCCATCCAAGGCTGCAGATGCGATACCGCAATATCCGGCATGCCGCATTGCCGCAGCTCCAGCCGCAGCTTCGTGGCATATTGCGCGGGAAGGCGCGAAAACAGGTCGGTGCTGGAAACGGCTTGGCCGAGGATGGCCATCATCTTCGCGGGGTCGCCGGTGCCGATATCGGCTTCCTCCCACAGCACTTCGCTGCGATCGAAAGCTTGGCGGATTGCGGGGGTGAACCATTGCGCGGAGCGTGGCAGCATGTGCATGGTGCCGAAGAGATACACGGTAGCGTGCGGGCCGTGCACGACCCACATCGCGGGGTCGGCTTTGGCGGCGGTGCCAAGCATTAACAGCGCGGCTAGCAGGCGTCTCATGGATCTGGCTCCCAGTGCAGAAAGGTTGTTCTTTCTTGAACGAAAGAACCAAGGATCTTTTTTCTTTTAGGCTGCCGAGAACGATCGCAGCGCTTCGCCGCGCTGGAAGAGCCTTAGCAGCAACCGCAACGCTTCGCCGCGTGGGGAGCTTAGCCCTGGATCGCGTTCCAGCAACAGCGCCGCGTCTCGGGAGGCCATATGCAGCAGGCCCTCGTGCTCCACCGGGTCGGCCACGCGCCAGCCAGGAGCGCCGGATTGGCGCTTGCCGAGCAGGTCGCCACCGCCGCGGATACGAAAATCCTCGTCGGCGATGGCGAAACCGTCCTCTGTGTCGCGCAGCAGCACCAGGCGGCGGCGAGCAGTGTCGTTCAAACCGTCGTCGTGCAGCAGCAGGCAATAGCTTTGCGCCGCGCCGCGGCCGATGCGGCCGCGCAACTGATGCAACTGCGCGAGGCCGAAGCGCTCCGCATGTTCCACCACCATCACGCTTGCCGCCGGCACATCCACGCCAACCTCGATGACGGTGGTGGCGACCAGCAGGCAGAGTTCGCCGCGCGCGAAGGCCGCAAGCGCGGCGGCGCGAATTTCCGGATCCTGCCGGCCATGCGCCAGACCGACTCGGCTACCGAAACGCTGCCGCAGCTCGCGATATCGCGCCTTGGCCGCGGCAACATCGAGCATCTCGCTTTCTTCCACGAGTGGGCAGATCCAATAGATGCGGTCGCCTCGATCGGTTGCGCGTTCAACCGCGCGCAACACATCCGGCAACGCGGCGAGCGAGTGCAGCGTGGTGCGGATGGGGGTGCGGCCGGCGGGCTTTTCGGCAATGCGGCTGACCGCCATTTCACCCCATTGCGTGAGCAGAAGGGTGCGCGGAATGGGTGTGGCGGTCATGATCAGCACATCGGTGCGCTCGCCCTTGGCGCCGAACGAAAGCCGCTGATCGACACCGAAACGATGCTGCTCGTCGATCACCGCCAGCCCGAGATCATGGTATTCGACGCCTTCCTGAAACAGCGCGTGCGTGCCGACCACAATCGGGATACGGCCGGCGGCGAGGCCGAGCAGCGTGTTGCGGCGCGGGGCGCCTTTTACCGCGCCCGTGAGGCAGGCGACGGGAACCGGCAGCATCTGCGTGAGCGTGCGATGGTGCTGCCGCGCCAGCAGCTCGGTGGGCGCCATCAGCGCGGCCTGGGTGCCGGCCTCCACGGCGCGCAGCATGGCCATGGCGGCCACAAGCGTTTTGCCCGCACCGACATCGCCCTGTAGCAGACGCAACATGCGGCGTGGCGCGGCGAGATCGGCATCGATTTCGGCGAGCGCAGCGGCCTGCGAGGACGTGAGCGGATGGCCAAAGCGGGTGAGCGCCTGGTGGCGCAAGCGGCTGTCGCCGGCGAGCGAGCGGCCGGGGCGGCGGCGTTCGCGCTTGCGCAACCAGGCGATGGCGAGCTGGTGCGCGAGCAGCTCGTCATAGGCCAAGCGCGCGCGGGGCTGCGGACCGGGCGGCGAAGCGGGCGCGTGCAAGGCGCGGAGAGCTTCGGCGAAGCCCGGCCAGGTTTCACGGCGCAGCAACGCGGGATCGTGCCATTCGGGCAGGGCCGGGATGGCGGCCAGGGCCCGGATCAGCGCCCCGCGCAGATGCGAGGGATAGAGGCCGGCGGTGAGCGGCCACATCGGCTCGATGGCGGGTAGCGCTTCGGGGCGCTCGGCGGGCACGATGTGGTCGGGATGCGGCATGGTGAGCCGGTCAGCAAAGGTTTCCAGCTTGCCGGAGACCAGCAGCTTGCTGCCGGCGGCGAGCGCCTGGGCGCGGGCGGGCTTAAAAAACACGAGTTCGGCGAAGCCGGTGGCGTCGCGCACGATCACGCGCCAAGGCTGGCGCGGATTGGCCGGTTGTTCGTGGCGCACCACCTCCACTTCCAGCGTAGCCGTGGTACCGGGGAGTGCGGCGCGGATGGTGGGGCGCTGCCGCCGGTCAGTGAAGCTTTCCGGCAGGTGGAACAGCAGATCGAGCACGCGCGTGCCGCCGGTGAGCCGGGCGAGCTTCTCGGCCAGGCTGGGGCCGATGCCGCGCAGCGATGTTACCGGCGCCAGCAGCGGCGCGAGCGGATCCGGCGGGGTGGCATCGGGCACGCTTGACCTATATGTCAGCCGCACCATGGAAGATACCTCAGCGGCCGCGGCGAGCGCGCGCCGCCGTTTGTTGTTCCGCGCGACGCATCGCGGCACGAAGGAAGCCGACCTGCTGCTGGGCGGCTACGTGCGTGCGCGGCTGGATTTTCTTACGCAGGCGGAAGTGACGGAACTCGAACGCGTGGTGGCGCTTCCCGATCCGTTCTTGGAGGCGGTACTGATGGGCCGGGCGGAGATCGGCAAGGACGATGAACTGAAGGGGGTTTTGGCAGCCATGCGACGCGCCGTATCGGAGGC
This sequence comes from uncultured Acetobacteraceae bacterium, assembly GCA_964250215.1. GTDB lineage: Bacteria > Pseudomonadota > Alphaproteobacteria > Acetobacterales > Acetobacteraceae > DAIDJM01. The sequence goes on from CAXUEX010000002.1 coordinate 33,438, forward strand.
AGGATGACAACGGTCTATGGCGCGCCGGAAGGGTTCGACGCGCAACTTTTGCTTCGGCGGTTGGCGGAGCATGACGGGCCGGTGCTGCACGTGGCGCGGGATGCGGCGCGGATCGCGCGGCTGGGCGATCTGCTCGGCTTTTTCGCGCCGGAAGTGGAGGTGCTGCGGTTTCCGGCGTGGGATTGCCTGCCTTATGATCGCACGTCACCGGGCGCCGGCGTGATTTCCGAACGCATCGCGACGCTGGCGCGGCTGCAGGAAACGCCGGGCGTGAAGCGCATCGTGCTGGCGAGCGTGAACGCGCTGGTGCAGCGCATTCCGCCGCGCGCGATGTTTGCGGGCGCTACGCTTTCGGTGCGGGCGGGTGGGGTTCTGGATACCGCCCAACTTGTGCGCTTCCTGGAGGCCAATGGCTACGGGCGCGCCGATACCGTGCGCGAGCCGGGCGAATATGCGCAGCGCGGCGGCATACTAGATATTTTCCCGAGCGGCGAGAGCGATCCCATTCGCATCGATCTGTTCGGCGACACGGTGGAGAGCCTGCGCCGCTTCGATGCCGAGACGCAGCGCAGCACCGAGAAAGTAGGCGGCTTCACGCTGCGTCCGGTGAGCGAGGTGCCACTGGACAAGGTTTCCGTTTCGCGATTTCGCAGCGGGTGGCGAGAAATTTTCGGCCAGGCGGCTGCTTCCGATCCGTTGTATCAGGCGATTTCGGCAGGGCATCGCGCACCGGGCATGGAGCACTGGCTGCCGCTGTTTCATGAAACTCTGGAGGTGCTGCCGGATTATCTGCCGAGTGTTTCCGTGTCGCTGGATCATCAGGCGCCGGAGGTGCTGGAGCGGCGGTTAGAAATGGTGGCAGACCATTACGAGTCGCGAAAGCTGCCTGCGCGGGATGGGGAATTGCCATATCGGCCACTGCCGCCGGAGCGCCTGTACATCACGCGCGAAGCGTGGGATGCGATGCTGGGACCGCAGTATTTTATTTTCAGTCCGTACGGGCAGGCGGACGGGGCGGCTGGCATCGATGCGCACGGTCGGCCGGGGCCGATATTCACGCAGGGCAAGGCGTTCGACGAATTAAAGGCGCAGGCGGAGACCTGGGCCGCGCAGAAGCGTCGCACGCTGGTGGCGGCGTGGTCGCGCGGCTCGCGCGAGCGGCTGGCGGTGCTGCTGCGCGAGCACGGGTTGAAGGCCGAGATTCTGGAGGATTGGCGCGAGGCAGCGAAGCTGAAGCGCGACCGGATCGGGCTGGTTTCGCTCGCCATCGAGCGCGGTTTCGTGGCCGAGGATTACGCGATCGTCGGCGAGCAGGATCTGCTCGGCGAGCGCATCGCCCGGCCGCCGCGGCGGCGCAAGCGCGCCGAGGAATTCATTGCCGAAGCCACCGAAATTGCCGAGGGCGATCTGGTGGTGCACCAGGATTATGGCATCGGCCGATATGACGGACTGGAGACGCTGACCGTGGGAGCGGCGCCGCACGATTGCTTGCGGCTGATGTACGACGGTTCGGAAAAGCTATTTTTGCCAGTAGAAAATATCGAACTGCTCTCGCGTTACGGCAGCGAGGCGCAGGGCGTGGCGCTGGACCGTCTGGGTGGCGCAAGCTGGCAAACGCGCAAGGCGCGCATGAAGCAGCGCATTCGCGATATGGCCGGCGAACTGATCCGCGTGGCGGCGGAGCGGCGTTTGCGCGAGGCGCCGCTGGCGGCACCGCCGGAGGGAAGCTGGGACGAGTTCTGCGCCCGCTTTGCATTCGCCGAGACCGAGGACCAGACACGCGCAATCGCCGACGTGCTCGAGGATCTCGCCAGCGGCCGGCCGATGGACCGGCTGATCTGCGGCGACGTGGGGTTCGGCAAGACCGAGGTGGCGTTGCGCGCGGCGTTCGTGATGGCCTCCACCGGCGCGCAGGTGGCGGTTGTGGTGCCGACCACGCTGTTGGCGCGACAGCATTACCGCGTGTTCCGTGACCGGTTCTCGGGACTGGGCATCCGCATCGGTCAGCTCTCCCGCATGGTTGGCGCCAAGGAATCCGCCGAGACAAAAAAGGCGGTGGCGGAAGGCGACATCCAGATCGTGATCGGCACGCATGCGTTGCTGGGCAAGTCGGTGGCATTCGCCGAGCTCGGCCTGGTGATCGTGGACGAAGAGCAGCATTTCGGTGTTTCGCACAAGGAACAGCTTAAGGCGCTGAAAGCCGATGTGCACGTGCTGACCCTGACCGCGACGCCGATCCCGCGCACGCTGCAACTGGCGCTGACGGGGGTGCGGGAGATGAGCCTGATTGCTACACCGCCGGTGGACCGGTTGGCGATCCGCACGTTCATCATGCCGTTCGATCACGTGGTGATCAAGGAAGCCGTGCAGCGGGAGCGGTTCCGCGGCGGGCAGATATTTTGCGTGGTGCCGCGTATCGAGGACCTGGACCGCATGGCAGGGCGGCTGCACGAAATTGTGCCCGATGCAAAAATGGTGCAGGCGCATGGGCGGCTGGCCGCGGGCGAGCTGGAACGCGTGATGACGGAGTTCGGCGACGGCAAATACGACATATTGCTCTCGACGAACATCGTGGAAAGCGGCCTGGACATGCCGGCGGTGAACACGCTGATCGTGCATCGCGCGGATATGTTCGGCCTGGGGCAGCTTTATCAGCTTCGCGGCCGCGTGGGGCGCGGCAAGCAGCGCGGCTATGCGTATCTCACCTGGCCACCGAACCATAAGCTTTCGGCGGCAGCCGAGAAGCGGCTGGATGTAATGCAGTCGTTGGATACGTTGGGCGCTGGTTTCACTTTGGCGAGCCATGATTTGGATATTCGCGGCGCCGGAAATCTGTTGGGCGACGAGCAGAGTGGCCATATCCGCGAGGTGGGAATCGAGCTGTATCAACAGATGCTGGAGGATGCGGTGGCCGAGATGCGTGCCGAGAAAGGCCGCAAGCGGGCTTCGGATCGTGAATGGACGCCGAACATCAACCTGGGTTTGCCGGTGCTGATTCCGGAGGAATACGTGCGCGATCTGCCGGTGCGGCTGGGGCTGTATCGACGCATCGGCGGGTTGACGAGCGACGCAGAAAGCGAGGCGATGGCGGCGGAACTGGTTGACCGTTTTGGTGCGCTACCAGAAGAAGTGGACAATCTTCTGAACGTGGTGAGCTTGAAGCGCGCCTGCCGCGAAGCCGGTGTGGAAAAGCTGGAGGCTGGGCCGAAGGGCATGGTGCTGCAGTTCCGGCAGAACAATTTCCGGAATCCTGCTGGTCTGGTGGCCTGGCTGGGCACGAGCAAGGGCCGCATACGGCTGCGTCCGGATCACAAACTGGCTGTGGTGGGAGATATGGGGGTCGCGGAACGTATCCGGACGGCACGGGGGATTTTGACGAATTTGGTGCGCGTGGCGGAGCAGGCGAAAGCGGCCTGAGCGTTCCGTGCGCGGTTTCCGGTGCACGGCAAGAAGACGCTGGACGCTTTTTTGCGGACGCGCAATACTCAGGTTGACCTAGACTCGTGAGTGGCAGAAATGTCTGTTCTTGTCACCGGCACTCGCTTTGCCGTGCCAATCTGGCTGGTCCTGAATTCAGCTGCATTCGGTCAGGGCTGCGGCAACCGGCTGGCCGCTGGCGCCGGGGCGCCACCGGTCGCCGTCACGCCGCTGGTTTTGCAACTGCCGCAATCGGAAATTCAGCCGGTTCGCGGCACGGATGGTCAACTCCACTTGGCCTATGTCGCGCAGATTGCGAACCTCGCGCCGCAGACTTTCTCGATCGACGCCGTTCAGCCGCTGGATGCGCTGACCGGTAAACCCACCGGCCGCACGCTTGTGCGGGACATGGACGGAAAGAACATTGCGGGCGCTATGCGGCTGTATGCGCCAGCGCTGTTGGGGAAGGTCACGCCGGGTGAGACGGATTTCGGGCGCATTCCCGGCGGCAGCCTGGGCATGAGTTTCTTCAGCCTGACTTACCCTGCCAGCGCTTCCCTGCCCCGGCTGATTTCGCACCGTATCGCGATGCATGGTGCCGATGGCAAGAAGCTGCAGGTATTGACCGATCCAGTGGCTGTTGCGTGCGCGCCGCCGGTGGTGCTGCAGCCGCCGCTTTCCGGTCCGGGCTGGTGGGACGCCAATGGCTGCTGCGACACGATCAGCCCGCACCGGGGGGCGATTTTGCCGGTCAATGGGCAAATGCGGGCGCCGGAACAGTTCGGCATCGACTTTGTGCAGGTACGCGCGGACGGCGGCTGCTGCAGCGGCGCGCCCGATGATCTGAAGAATTGGCCTTTCTTCGGCGCGCCGGTTTTCGCCTCGGCGACGGGCAGGGTGCTGGAAGTGCTGGATGGGTTGCCCGAGCAGCCGGTGGGCAAACCCGTGGGAATCACCGCGTCAAATGCGCCCGGCAATCATATGATTCAGGATATCGGTGGCGGCCGGTTCATCGCCTACTGCCATTTCAAGACAGGTTCGATTTCGCTCGGCATCCGGCCCGGTGTTATGCTGCAAGCCGGAGAGAAGATCGGAGAAGTGGGGAATACCGGCAGTTCCACGGCACCGCATCTGCATTTCCAGGTGATGGACCGGCCTTCGGTGCTGAATTCGACCGGCCTGCCGTTCGTGTTCGCGCGCCAATTTCTAGCGGGCCACGTCGCGGGCTCGGCGAACGCGGTGGAACATAACTACGAGGTGGGTGGCAAGCTCAGCCTAAAGGCGCAGACGGCAACCATTCACCGAAATGAAATGCCACTGGAGGGCGACTTGCTCGAGTTCGGAGAGAGGCGAACGACCCTTTCACGCTCCAAATCCTGAACGTATCCGGCGCATGTCGCGGAGCAGGCGCGAAGGGCGGTTCAAGCTCGGTGGTGGAAGCCGCCTGTAAGCTGGCTTTCCGTTACGATGCGCTCATGCGCATCGCGGTCGCTCTTCACGCGGTATTGCCAATCGCGGTTCTCGCTCGGCAGGCGCCGCACTACAGTGTAGCTGCCGCCAAGATGCTGAAGGCTGCCTGACCCCGGCAGAAAGCTGACTCGTTCGCCGACGTCGAATTTATGAGGTGCCATGGTGAACTCCCCGAAAGGCCCAACGCCCGACAGGGCGCCGGGCCGTCTGTTCAGGCGGCCTGGAGATTGACGGCGGAGGTCTTCCCTTGCTGACCGTTCTCGAGATCGAACGAGACCTTGTCGCCCTCGTTAAGTGCACCGAGGCTGGAACGCTCCACTGCGGAGATGTGCACGAACACATCCTTCGAGCCGTCCTGCGGCTGGATGAAGCCAAACCCCTTGGTGGCGTTGAACCATTTGACTGTGCCGATAGACATTATTGACTTCCCGTATAACGGCCTTCCCGCAGGTTGCGGGCCGTAAAGCTTCTCATCCGGGAGGTTAAAAGGCACGTCTCGCGCGACTAGAACGGTCCCAACACGAAAAGTGCCGTTGACAATAAGATGGGCAGCGATGCGGCCGAAAACAACCGCACAAAGCGATTTCAGCCGAAACTTTCGTTCACGCCTGCCACTCGCCAGCCTACGGCGTGGCGTTCCAACACCGTGAGCGACAGGTTATGCACCGAGAAGTGCAGCGCTGCGTTCGCGCCCATGCCGCTTGCGTGCGCCAGCGCCGCCCGGATGGCGCCGCCGTGGCTGATGGCCACGATTTCTTGCCCGGCATGGTCGCGGGCCAGCCGGTCGAGCGTATGGCCCACACGTAGCAGCACCTGATGCATGCTTTCGCCGCCCGGCGGCGTTTCGGTGGCGCCGAGTGGCCAGAAGGCGTGCGCCGGTTCCTGCAAATGCGCGGGCAGGGAATCATGCGGCAACCCTTGCCACTTGCCAAGGTCCTGCTCGATCAAACCGGGTTCTATGTGCATCGCGCCGTCGGCGCCGGAGATAGCGCGGATCGCTGCCGCAGTGCGCTGCGTGCGGCGAAGCGGCGTGACCAGCCAAACGGCATTCGGCGGCAGGCGGCACGCCAAAGCCTCATAATGCGCGCGCTGGCCGGCGAGCGTGGTTTCGCAGATTTCCACGTCCATGCGGCCATAAAGGACGGCGCGCGCACTCTCCGCAACCACTGCATGGCGAATAAGCCAAAAACGTGTCAACCGCTCGACCCAGCAAAATTGAAGAAAGCTCTTTGCTTCTTTCGTTCAAGAAGAAGCTCTTTCTTATTCCCCGATATTCATCAGCGCCCCATTCCGCCGCGCCGCGTTGAATTGTTGCCAGAACAACAGCATCGCCGCCGTCATCCAAGCCGCGTTCAGCCCGAAGGCCCAGGCCAGATGGTCCCAGCGGATCACGCCGAAGCGCAGCGCCGCGCGCAAACCCTCAAACACATGCGCAGCGGGCAGCGAGAGCGCCACGATGCGTAGCCAGTGCGGCATGATGCTGACCGGATAATACACGGCCGCGAGCGGTGCCAAGCCCACCAGCATGGACCACACGAGCGTCTCGGCGCCGCCGCCTTGCGCCAGGATCAGCGACGTGCAGCCAAGTGCGATCCACCAGCCCATCAACATCAGGTTGATCGCGAACAGCACCAGCACTGGGCCCACGCTGAGCAAATTGAAGTGATAAAGAAACACCGCCAGCACCGCCGCCGGCACCACGCCGAGCAGCATTCGGATCACCGACATGGCGACCAGCGCCGTGAGCAATTCCCAGGGCCGGAGCGGCGAGATGAAGATGTGGCCGAGATTGCGCGACCAGATTTCCTCCATGAACGTCACGGCGAAACCGAGATGGCTGCGCAGTGCGGTTTCCCACAGCAGCACTCCGCCAAGCAGCACGGATACCGTGATGCCGCCGGCGCTGGCGCCGAGCTTTGCGGCGAAGAAGCTGCTGGTGAAGCCCCAGATGCACATCTGCAGCACCGGCCAGTAGGCAAGATCCAGCAGCCGCGGCCAGGAGCGGCGGAACAGCGTGAGGTGCCGGTACATCAGCCCCCAGATGCGGCGCAGCGGGATCATGCAGCGGGCGTATGGGAATTCGGCTGCGCGCCTGCCCCCTCCACCATGCCGACGCGCAGTCCCTCTACCCCGCTTTGCGGCGAATCGTGGAGCGGTCGGTCGCGGGCAATGTCGAGAAACACGTCCTCCAGATCGTCGCGATTGTATCGGTCTAGCAACTCCGAAGGCGTGCCGCGATCCACGATGCGGCCGCGCTTCATCATCAGCACATGGCTGCAAAGCCGTTCCACCTCCGCCATGTTATGCGAGGCGAGCAGCACCGTGCAGCCGCTCTGCCCGCGGTAACGCTCCAGCCAGGTGCGCACCAGATCGCCGGTATCGGGATCGAGGCTGGCGGTGGGTTCGTCCAGCAGCAGCAATTCGGGGCGGTTGATCAGCGATTTCGCCAGCGCCACGCGGGTTTTCTGCCCGGCGGAAAGCTTGCCGGCGGCGCGGTGCAGGAAGTCGTGCAGATCGAGTTCTTGCGCCAGCTCGGCAATGCGGCGCTCGATGTGGCGCACGTTGTATAGGTGGCCATAGACGCGCAGATTTTCCGCCACCGTCAGCCGTGCCGGCAGCGCCACGTACGGCGACGAGAAATTCACGCGCGCCAGCGGCCGGAACCGGTCGTGCGCCATATCGTGGCCCAGCAGGCACACGCGGCCGGAGGTGGGCACGAGCAGGCCGAGCAGCATGGCGATGGTGGTGGTCTTGCCGGCGCCGTTGCCGCCCAGCAGGCCCACGGTCTGGCCACGCTCCACGTGGAAGCTGATATCGTCCACCGCCAGCGTGTCGCGATAGCGTTTCGTCAGCGATTGAACTTCAATGGCCGGCATGGCGCGGGGTCTTCCCATAGGCTTTAACGCCAGCACAAGCCGGGGCAGCGCGCCGCTCCCCCGCAACCCTGGTACCGAAAGGCCGAAACACATGCGACCCTCCGGGCGCGCTGCGGACGAACTCCGCGCCATTTCCATCGAACCCGGGTTTTCCCGACACGCGGAGGGAAGCTGCCTGATCCGCATGGGGCAGACGGAAGTGCTCTGCACCGCCAGCGTGGAGGCGCGCGTGCCGACGTTCCTGCGCAACCAGGGGTTGGGCTGGATCACGGCTGAATACGGGATGCTGCCGCGCGCCACCCACACCCGCGGCGACCGCGAGGCGGCGCGCGGCAAGCAATCCGGCCGCACGCAGGAGATCCAGCGGCTGATCGGCCGCTCGCTGCGGGCCGTGGTGGACCGGCGCGCGCTTGGCGAGATGACCATCACGCTCGATTGCGACGTGCTGAACGCGGATGGCGGCACGCGCTGCGCCAGCATTACCGGCGCCTATGTGGCGCTGGCACTGGCCTGCCGGCGTCTGGCCGGCAGCGGCGCGCTGAAAGCCGATCCGCTGCGCGGCCAAGTGGCCGCGGTTTCGTGCGGGCTGTGGCAGGGTATTGCAGTGCTCGATCTGGATTATGCCGAGGACAGCAGCGCCGAGGCGGACGCGAATTTCGTGCTCACCGAGGGCGGCGGGATCGTGGAGATTCAGGGCACTGCGGAACAACATCCGTTTTCCCGCGCGCAATTCGAAGCGCTGCTCGGGCTGGCGGAACTGGGCGCGGCGCGGCTGTTCGAGGTGCAGCGGCGAGTGCTGGCCGGGTGAGGCGGCTGGTTGCGGGCGAGCGGCTGCTCGTCGCCACACACAATCCGGGCAAGCTGGCGGAAATCGCCGCGCTGTTGCAGCCGCTCGGCATCGACAGCGTGGGCGCAGCAGCGCTGGGGCTGGCCGAGCCGGAGGAGACGGCGCCGGATTTCGCCGGCAATGCCCGGATCAAGGCGCGGGCAGCGGCCATGGCGGCGGACCTGCCGGCGCTGGCCGACGATTCGGGCTTCTGCGTCGCGGCGCTCGATGGCGCGCCGGGTGTGCTCTCGGCGCGCTGGGCGGGGCCGGAGCGGGATTTCGCTAGTGCGATGCGGCGCGTGGAACAGAAGGCGGCAGGCAATCGCGACCGACGCGCCTGGTTCATCTGCGCGCTTTGCCTCGCATGGCCGGAGGGCGATACCCACACCTGGCTGGGCCGGGTGGATGGACAGGTGTCGTTTCCGCCGCGCGGCGGTCAGGGCTTCGGTTACGACCCGATCTTCGTGCCGCTGGGCGGACGCCGCAGCTTCGGCGAGATGCCGCCGGCCGAGAAAGACGCGATAAGCCACCGGGCGCGGGCCGCGGCTCAGCTTGCGGCCTGGCTCAAGGACGGTGCCGGGCGCCCTGCCCCGCCCAGCCAGTAGCGCAGCCGGCGATCGAGCCTTGTGTGCACAAGCCAGCCGGCGGCGAGGCTGGCCGGCAGCGCGACGAGCGGCAACAGCGGGCCGAGCCGGGCCAGCGCGGCGACCACGAATGGGTGGGAGAGATAGGTAGCGTAGGAAGCGTCGCCGCTGGCCACCAGCCAGCGCGGCACGGCCACGCGGGATTCCAGCGCCAGCGCGCCGATCAGCACCAGCAGCGCCGGGAGGCCCCAGCTCAGGAACCGGAATGGGCCGGTTAGCGGCACGATGAGCAAAGCGAGCGCGCCCAAGGCCAACAGCGCGATGCCACGCGATTGCGGCAGGCGACCCCGCCGCCATGCCTCGCCGGCCGCCATGCCGAAGGCGAATTCCAGCACCATGCCGTTGGCCAGAAAACCGAGCGCTGGCCAGTCGGGGCGGCGCCAGAAGCCGAGCAGTGCGAGCGCGGCAAGGATTGGCGCGACCAGCGCTAGCGGGCGCCGGTGCATCGCGAGCGCCAGCGCGAACAGCGCATAAAACAGCATCTCGAAATTCAGCGTCCAGCCCACCGGCAGCACCGGGCGGATCTGGCCGGTGGCGTCGGCGGCGGGGAGGAACAGGAAGCTGGCAGCGATGTTCCAGGCAGCGGGCCGCGTGTGTGCCGCCAACGCAGGCGCCGCGAAAACCACGCAGAGCTTGGCCGCGGTCAGCGTCCAGTAGAGCGGCACGATGCGCAGCAGCCGCCGGCGGAGGAACACGCGCCAGCCATCCGGCCGGGCGCACAACCGGTCAGAAGCCGTGACCATGACGAAGCCGCTGATGACGAAGAACAGATCGACGCCGGCGCTGCCGTTCGGCCAGCTTACGGCGGTGGCCGGAAATGCCTGCGACAGGCCGTGATACAGCACCACCAGCAGGCACGCCGCCGCGCGCAATGCCTGCACGGTCTGAAGTTCGCGGCGTTCCGGCACTCGACCTCGGTTCTGCGTTCGGAACGAGGCTAAAGATATCAACCGGAAGTTGCAACCCGTTGATGCTTTGGCTCCGGCTGGCCATCTGGCGGCTGTGACGGATACCGAACCGCTCGCGCTTTACGTCCATTGGCCGTTCTGCCGCAGCAAATGCCCGTATTGCGACTTCAACAGCCATGTGCGGGAGCGCATTCCCCAGGCGCGGTTCCGCGCCGCGCTGCTGGCGGAGCTGGCCTGGGAAGCCGCACGGCTCGGCGCGCGGCCGCTGGGCTCCATTTTTTTTGGCGGCGGCACACCGAGCTTGATGTCGGGCGAGACGGTGGCGGCACTGGTTGCCGCGGCGTGCCAGCATTTCCGGCCGGAGCCGAGGCTAGAAATTACGCTGGAGGCGAACCCGACCAGCGTGGAACGGGAGAAGCTGGCCGTGTTCCGCGACGCCGGCGTGAACCGGCTTTCGCTCGGCGTGCAGGCGCTGGACGATGCGGCATTGGCGGCGCTGGGGCGGCAACACACGGCGGCGGAGGCGCTGGCGGCGCTGGAGCACGCGCGGGCCAGTTTCCCTCGCCTCTCCTTCGATCTGATCTACGCGCGCCCGGGGCAGACGCTGGCGCAATGGCGGTCGGAGCTGGATCGGGCACTGGCGCTGGCGGCCGATCACCTCTCGCTTTATCAACTGACGGTGGAAAGCGGCACAGCGTTCGAGACGCTGCACCGGAGCGGGCGGCTGGTGCTGCCGGATGCGGATGCGGCGGCGGCCCTGTATGATGCAACCGGCGAGGCCGCTTCGCGGCACGGGCTTCAGGCGTACGAGATATCCAATTACGCGGCCCCAGGCGCGGAAAGCCGGCACAATCTGGCTTATTGGCGGTATGGCGAATACGCCGGTATCGGCCCGGGGGCGCATGGCCGGCTGAATTTGGCGGACGAACTGGTCGCCACCCGCCGGCACCGCGGGCCCGAACCCTGGGCCGAGTTGGTGGAACGCCAGGGCCACGGCAGCTCCCCCGAGGCGGCCATCGCTCCACGCGATCGCGGCCGCGAAATGCTGCTGATGGGGCTGCGCCTGACCGAAGGTGTGGCCGCTAGCCGGTTCCGGACCCGCACCGGGATGGCGCTGGAGGATGCGCTGGAGCCGGCGATGCTGCGCGCGTGCACGGAGGCCGGATACGTGACGCTGGCGGACGGCCGCCTGTCGGCTACCGCGGCAGGCCGCCGCCGGCTGGATGCCTTGCTGCCGGAGCTGCTGGCGTAAGCTTGTGAAGGGGCGTGGCGGCCCCGTATATGCCGGCGCATGATGTATTTCAGCCGCGCCCGGACGTGGCTCATCCTGGGCCTTTGCATACTGGGATTCCTGCTCTGCGTTCCGAATTTCGTGCCGGCGCCCGTTTCGTGGCTGCCGTGGCGCCACGTTAACCTGGGTCTCGATCTGCGCGGCGGCTCGTATTTGCTGTTGCAGGTGGACATGGGCGCGGTGGAGCATGAGCGCTTGGATGGGCTGGCCGACAGCGTGCGGAGTGCGCTGCTGAAGGCGCGCATCGGCTATCAGGGGCTTGCACCGCAGTCGGCCAACCATCGTGTGTTCGTGCATGTGCGCGATCCGGCGCAGAAGTACGCGGCGCTGGGTGTGCTGCGCGCGATCAGCCCGGATGTTGCGAACGAGTACACGCTCGACGATCTGGGCGGCGGCAATCTTTCGCTTACGCTGCTGCCCGCCGCGCTGGCGCAACGGGCGAAAGGCGCGGTGGACCAGTCCATCGAAATCGTGCGGCGCCGCATCGACGAGACCGGGGTGGCCGATCCGCAAATTTCGCGCCAGGGCGCGGACCGCATCGTGGTCGAACTGCCCGGCGTGGCCGACCCAGAGCGGATCAAGCAATTGCTCGGCAAGACCGCGAAGATGACGTTCCATTTGCTGGACGAGGGCTGGACGCCGGGTTCGCCGGCCGGACCGGACAGCGTGGTGCTGCCGATGCAGGACAATCCGAAGCAGACGCTAGCGATCCGCAAGCGCGTGGAGGTGGACGGCGCCGATCTGACGAATGCCCAGGCCGGCACGAATCCGCAAAGCGGCGATTGGAGCGTGAATTTCGCCTTCGACAGCCTGGGCGCGCGCAAGTTCGGCGATGTTACGCGCGAGAATGTCGGGCACCGCTTCGCGATCGTGCTGGACAACCAGATCATTTCGGCGCCCGTCATTCAGACGCCGATCACAGGAGGGCGCGGCGAAATCACCGGGCACTTCGACGCCACCAGTGCCACCAACCTTTCCGTGCTGCTGCGCGCCGGCGCGCTGCCGGCGCCGCTTCAGGTGATGGAGGAACGCACGGTAGGGCCGGAACTGGGCGCCGACAGCATCCGCGCCGGTGCGCTTTCGCTGGGCGTGGGGTTCCTGCTCGTGATCGGCTTCATGGGCATATTCTATGGGCTCTTCGGGTGGTATGCGAACATTGCGCTGGTGGTGAACCTGGTGCTGATGATCGGCATTCTCTCGCTGCTGCAGGCCGCGCTGACGCTGCCCGGCATGGCGGGGCTGCTGCTCACGTTGGGCATGGCGGTGGATGCGAACATTCTGATCAACGAGCGGATCCGCGAGGAAAGCCGCAACGGCCGCTCGCCGCTGAACGCGATGGAAACCGGGTTCAAGCGCGCGTTTTCGACGATCCTGGACAGCAACGTGACGGCTTTTCTGGCGCATGTGATGCTGTTCGTGTTCGGCACCGGCCCGGTGAAGGGGTTTGCGCTGACAATCACGATCGGCATCGTGACCACCTTGTTTACCGCGACCGTGCTGGCGCGCCTGATGATGGTGCGCTGGTATTCGGCGCGGCGCCCGGCGCTGCTGCCGGTTTGATCCTGGGAACTCCGATGCTCCTCCGCCCGCTTTTCCGCTTCGTTCCCGACAATACGAAGTTCAAGTTCATGCGCGCGCGCTGGTTCGGGCTGGCCGGCTCGTTCCTGCTTTCCACCGCATCCGTAGTTTTGTTTTTCTACCCCGGATTGAACCTGGGCATCGATTTCAAGGGCGGCATAGTGATGGAAGCGCGCACGCCGGGGCTGGCCGATATCGGCAAGCTGCGCACCGCATTCGCCAGCGCGAATATTCCGGCCTCCGGGTTGCAAAGTTTCGGCGGCCCCGATGACGTGCTGATCCGGTTGGATGCACAACCAACCGAAGGCGCCAATCAGCAATTGCAGGTGCGCGTGCGCAGGGCACTGGAAGCAGCACAGCCGGGTTCTCGCGTGGTGCGCGCGGACGTGGTGGGTGCTTCCGTCAGCCGCGAGTTGTTCACCAATGGCATTCTGGCACTGGTGATCTCACTTGCCATGATCCTGGCCTATATTTGGTTCCGTTTCGAATGGCAGTTCGCGGTCGGCGCGGTGGCGACGCTGCTGCTGGATGTGACAAAAACCATCGGTTTTCTGGCGATCACGCGCATTCAGTTCGATTTGGTGATGGTGGCGGCGATCCTTACCGTGATCGGCTACTCAACCAATGATAAAGTGGTGGTTTACGATCGAGTACGAGAAAATTTGCGAAAATATAAATCCATGCCACTTAGGGATTTGATCGACCTGTCCATCAACGAGACTCTGAACCGCACCCTTGGCACATCCAGCACCGTTTTCCTGGCCAGCCTGCCGTTGGCCCTTTTCGGAGGCGAAACACTATCGGGTTTCGCATGGGTGATGCTGTTCGGCATTGCGGTGGGCACCGCGAGTTCCATCATGATCGCGGCGCCGCTGCTGCTGCTGCTGGGCGAGCGGCGTTTGCGGCGAGACGTGACTACCGCGCCGAAGGCGGCCGCGAGCGCCGGGGCGGGAGCCGCCGGCAAGGTTTGATCCTTGCCTGACGGCGGGCCCTCCTTGCTGCTGATTTCGACCGATCCGGTCTGGCATCGTGCGGCCGAAGCAGCGGCATGCCGTCTGGGCGTGGGGCTGGAGACTACGCCTGACGTGCGCGGTGCGCTGGGGCGGTTGCTCGGGCCTGAACGGCCCTGCTCGCACGTGCTTGCCGCGGCGCCGCTTTCACTCGCTGAGATCGAGGCGCTGACCGGCATGGCCGATGAGCGGCTGCGGCGCGGCACAACGCTGATGCTGCTGGGCGGCGAGGGGGATGGGATTGCCGACACGATCTCCCTCCCCTCCCCCGATGCGGAGGCCATCGCGCAGAGCGTGCGGGATTCCGAACCGGATGCCGTGCCGGAGGCGGCGAGACTTTCAAACGAGGAAGTGCGGCACGGGCTGACCGCCGGCTGGCTGCGCCTGCGGTTTCAGCCTGTGGTGCGGGCCGACGATCTTAGCCCCGTGGGCCTAGAATCGCTGGCGCGGCTGCGACCACCGGGACGCGGCATGGTGCACCCGAAGGATTTCCTGCCACAGGCGATCGCGTGCGGGCAGGAACGCGTGTTCACCGCAATCATGGGCGCGCGCGCCATGCTGGAGCTGCAAGGGCTCGGCCTGGACGGCCTATATTTCGGCCTGAATATGCCGATCCCGGTGTTCCTGCACGAGCTGGCCGTGGAACGCGTGGCGATGATGGCGGCGGTAGTGAAGCTCGATCCGGGCAGGGTGGCCATCGAGTTGCTGGAGACGCTGGAGCCGCCCGATCGGGTCGCTTTGGGCCGCGCGGTGGAGCGCTGGCGCCGCGCCGGGTTCATGGTGCTGATCGACGATGCCGGTCCGGGCCTGCCGCATTGGCGGGAGCTGGTGGCGATGCCGTTCAGCGGCATGAAGCTGGATCGCAGCCTGACCCGCCCGGCACACGCCGCGCTGGCCGATGACATTGCCGCCGAGGCGAAGCAGCGGGGCCTCTATCTGATCGCCGAAGGCATCGAAACCCGGGCGGAACTGGCGCGGGCGCGGGCGCGGGGCGCCGACGCCGTACAGGGCTATCTGGTGTCGCGGCCGCTGCCGGCCCTGGCGGTGCCGGTCTGGCTGCAGCAAGCCCGCGCCAGGATAGGACCGGGCTTCAGATCTGCACCACTGAATTGAGGTCGAAATCGCTGCCGGCCGGGTTTTCGCCGATCCGCAGTGTTTTCGCGTTCACGACGCGATAGGGCGGCACCGGCAGGTTATACGGCGCCGGAACGCCGGAATACACGCGGCCGGCAAGATCATATTTCGAGCCGTGGCACGGGCAAAGGTAACCACCGGGCCAGTTCGGCGCCGGATCGGTCGGGCTGGGCTGCGGGAAGAAGCCGGGCACGCAGCCGAGATGCGTGCAGATGCCCACCAGCACGAGGTATTCGGGGCTGGCCGAACGGTGCCAGTTCTCGGCGTAGGCAGGCTGCTGCAGCACGTGGCTGTTGGGGTCGGCCAGCCGCGAAAGCACGGCCGGCTCCTGCAGCGTCTTCAGCGCCTCCGGCGTGCGGTTGACGATGAAGATCGGCTTGCCGCGCCACATCACCACGATCTGCTGGCCGGGCGCCACCTTGCCGATGTCCACATCCAGCGGCTCGCCGGCAGCCAGCGTATCCGCCGCGGGCTGCATGCTGTCGATGAAGGGCCAGGCGATGGCGCCGGTGCCGATCGCCGCGCCGGAAACCGCCAGCAGCGCCAGAAAGTCTCGGCGCGTCGGCTCGGACTCGCCGGTGGCGGCATGGGGGGCGTTCGTCACAGACATCGCTTTGCTTCCGGAAACGGGTGGCTTGCGGGCGCTATCTGGCGTGGAAGCAGCCGATTGGGAAGCCCCGGAGCCGGTGGGCAGGTAAGACGCGGCACTTGGTTCGGCGTCGGAATTGTGCCAACCTGCGGTTGATTCAGAAAGGAGTGCGGAGGCGTGGTTCTGGAAAGCGCCAATCCAGCCTGGACGGCGCCCGAGTCGGCGCCCCCGCTGCGCGAGTTCCTGGCCTACGGCTGGATGCACCGGACGCGGGCGGGCTTGGCCTTTGCCGCCGTGTTCTTGCCGCTGCTACTGCTGGGGGCCGCGCTGCCGGTTCGCTATCGCGCGGTGGCGACTCTGGCGGTGTTGCCTTCGCCCGAGTTTACGGTGCGGGAGGATGCGGGATCGAAGGACCAGAACGCGAGCGCGCTCGCGTTGGACCAGATCATGAAGGCGGAGACCGAGATCCTGTCGAGTGACGAGCTGCACGAGCGAGTACTGCGGGAGATCGGGGTTGCCCGACTGTATCCCGACCTGGCGTGGACAAAGCCGCCGGGAGCCGCGATGCGCGCGCTGCGGTGGTTGCTCCGACCTTGGATGGGGCCGCCCGGATCGGGGCCGGATGCGGCAGAAGAAGCGGCTTTGGCTCGTGCCGGAGACCGGCTTTCGGTGCAAGCCTCGAAGGACAGCAACGTGATCAACCTGGCTTTCGGCCACGGCGATGCGATGCTGGCGGCGCGGTTCCTCAACGAGCTCCTATCCACCTACGCCGCGCGGCGTTCCCGGCTGTATGACGACCCGCAGCTTGGCGTGGTGCGCGGCGAGACCGATGTCGTGGCCCGCGCCGCCGTGCAGGCGGACCAGCTTCTAGCCGCGTTCAAGGCGGCGCACCGCATCGAGAATTTCGAGCAGCAGCGCGACCTGCTGCTGAAGCGTGAGAGCGACGATCGGCAGGCATTGGCCGACGCGACCGCCGCCGCCGCCGAGCAGACAGCGCGTATGGCGGCACTGAACCGGGCGATCCGGACAACGCCGCGCAGCGTGGGGTTCTATCGCGAGCAGGATACGGATGAGCGCTTGCAGACCGTGAACGATGGGCTGACCGAGCTGCGTGGCCGGTTGGCAGCCGCGCGGGTGCACTACCGCGAATCGAGCCGGATGGTGGCCGACCTGCGTCGCCAAATTGCCGCGCGAGAGGCCGAGCGCGCCAGGCTGGCTGCCGATCCGGCACCCTCACTGCAACGCGCGGGGCGGCCGCCGGCACTGGATCAACTGGAGCTGGATCGGGCGCGCGTCGCCATCGAGCGGGAGGCCGCGACGAGCCGGGCGCGGGAGCTCACGCGGGAAGTGGCCGCGATCGCTGCCGAAGCGGCCGCGCTGGGCGCGAGCGAGCGGGAGCTGCGCATGTTGGAACGGCAGCACGATATGGCCGACGACACGCTGCGCACCGCCACTCGCGTGCTGGCCGAGCGCCGGCTGACCGAGGCCGAAGACGCGCTGCGGCTGGCGAATGTGCGCGTGATCCAGCCGGCCCGCGTGCCGATGCGGCCGACGCCGTTAAAGCTGCTGCTGGTGCTGGGTGGCTTTCTCGGTGGCACACTGGCGGCGACCGGGGTGCTGCTGTGGGGTTTCGTTGCGCGGCCGAGCTTCTTTACGGCGCGGGGATTGGCCGAGGCGAGCGGGCTGCCGGTGCTGGGCGTGTTCCGCGCCCAGCCGGCGCCAGCGGAGGCGTGAGCCCGAGCAGGTCCGCGACGACAGCTACCGGGAACCACGCAGCAGCGGCGGCATAGCGCCGCGCCAGCCGGCGCGGTTCGCGCGCCAGCCGCCACAGCCATTCCAGTCCGAGCGACTGCGCGGCGATCGGCGCGCGCGGCACGAGACCGAGTTGCACGCGCACCGCCTGGCCGACGCACAGCGCCCAGCATGGCGGCAGCGCGGTTCTGTTCTGCTCAACGAATATTTCGCTAGCCGGCGCGCCGAGTGCCATGACCAGGATTGTGGGCCGCCAGTCGCGGATGTCGGCCGCAAGTTCGAGCTGGGCTTCGTGGTTCGGCAGCAGACCAGGGGGCGCCACCGCGGCGCGTAGGGTCAGGCCTTGCGCGTCGGCCCATTGCCGCAGCACCGCGGCGGTGATCAGGCCTTCGGTGACGACGAAGACGCGCTGCGATTTCAGCTCGGGATGCGCGGCGAGGCGGCGATAGATTTCGCAGCCGGTGACGCGCCGGAAGCTGCCGGAGCGTCGCAGCCTGGCATAGAGCGCGATGGGCCATCCATCGGCGCAGATCAGCGCGGCGTAGGCATAGGCGGCGCGGAAAGCGGGACGGCGCAGCAGACGTAGATGTTCGAGATTGGGGGTGACGAGGAGTTGAAGCGCCGGCGGCGGTTGCAGCACACGGGCGACGACGGCTTCGGCCGCAAGCGACGAGAGCGCCATGCCGAAAACGGGCACGCCGAAAACGGGCACGCCGAAGATGGGCACGCCGAA
>CAXUEX010000002.1:51765-53274 GCA_964250215.1 uncultured Acetobacteraceae bacterium
CCATGCCGAAAACGGGCACGCCGAAAACGGGCACGCCGAAGATGGGCACGCCGAAAGCGGAGCGGCTCACCGCGGCCGCTCCATCTCGCGCCAGGTGGCCATGCAGGTGGCCGTGAACAGCAGCAGCAGCGTGGATTTCCGGCCGAGCGAATTGCTGGCCGAGATCGCAAGCAGGAAACACACCACCAGCAGCCGGCCAGGCGGACCCGAGCGACGCCAGCACCACAGCAGCAACCACCAAAGTCCGAACAGGAAAAGCGGAAAGCCGATCACGCCAAGCGTGGCGAACATCAGCAGCGCGAAATTCTCGATGACGTCGATGCCACTGGCAAGCCGCAACATTTCGAGATGCGCAAGCAGATCGGGCCGCGCGGCGCCGAACAGGATCTGCCGCGTGTCGAGCCAGGACAGGATCTGCCATTGCAGCAGCCGGCTCTGCGCGCTGGCATCCCAGACGCCGTGATGGGCGATGCGGCCGGCAAAGCCGGCGTCGAGCGCGACCGCGGCGAAAATCCCCAGCAGCCCCAGCAGCGTGGCGGCCCGCGCCAACGTCCAGCCGGAGAGCGGGCGACGTGTTGCCCAAGCCGTGCGCGCAGTACCGGCAGCGAGCCACAGGCAGGCCAGCAGCCCGGCGGCGAGCGCGGCCCTACCGCCGAACGCAACGAGGCCGGCCGCGAGGCCCAGTAGATAAAGCGCGCGGCGCAATGGCCACCGGGCGGAGGGAGCCACGAAGAAGCCGATCAGCGTGGCGGTGGCACCGGTGAGCGGGTGATCATAGAGCGCGATGGGGCGAAAATCTTCCGCCAGTTCGGTTGCGGCGACGCCGTTCAGGTAAAGCGGCAACAGATGCGATCCGGCAGCGAACTCGCCCAGCGCGAGCATGGCGTTGGCGAAAATGCCGAGCTGGAGCAGCAGCTTCAGCCGCGCGCGGGCCGGCGGCGGCGCTTCCGCGAGTGCCAGGCCCAAACAGCCGGCAGGCAGGAAATTGTCGAACAGCACGATGAGGTTGCTGGTGCCGGTGAAAATCGCGGCGAGCCCGATGCAGCCGATTATGCAGAGCAGAAAGGCGGCGAGCTCGCGCTGGCGCCAGAGCAGGCCCATGCCGCCACGCGGGCCGGCGAGCGCCAGCAGCGCCGCGACGTAGGCTAGATAGGTGCCGGGGTGGAGTTTTTCCGCCAGCGTGCCGCCATCGGCGACGTAGCGGCTGCCGATCCAGGTGAGCAGGTTGGCGCCGATGCTGAGCTCCACGAGCACGGACGCGAGCGCGGCATGACTGGCCGCGGAAATGCGCCGGCTCGGCACGGCTGCGATTGTGTAAGCCGAGCGCCGCGGAATGGCGGCGGCGCTGGTCACTCCCGCAGCCAGCGCGGCAGGCGGCCCGGCACACGCGCCAGCACGGTGCCGAGCACGGTGCCACCGATCTGCACCAACTCGGCCGCGGTGGCCTGCACGTGGGCAAGCCGCGTGCGGCCTGCTTGCACGAGCAGGATTGTGCCGCTGCAAAGCGGC
>CAXUEX010000003.1:0-49590 GCA_964250215.1 uncultured Acetobacteraceae bacterium
GCGTGGAGCCGGTGGTGACGCGGGAGACGCTGGCGGTGGCGCGGAAGAAGATGTTTTTTTCCAGCGTGAAGGCGGGGGCCGAGCTGGGCTATGCGCCGCGGCCGGCGAGCGAGGCGATCCGGGCCGCGGTGGCGTGGTTTCTGCGCGGCGAGGCGGCATGACCCTGCTGGCGGCCATCGCGCTGGGAGTTTGGGTGTACCTGCTACTGGGGCATGGCGCGTTCTGGCGCGACGGCGAGCGGCTGGAAGCTGGCCGACCCAGCGCCGCACCGGGGGTTACGGTGGTGGTGCCGGCGCGGGACGAGGCGTTGGGCGTGCAGGGCTGCCTGCGGTCGCTGCTGGCGCAGGATTATGCCGGGGAATTCCGGGTGATTTTGGTGGACGACCGGAGCGCGGACGGTACGGGCGCGATGGCGCGGGCGCTGGACGATGCGCGGCTGCGCGTGATCGACGGCGCGGCGCGGCCGGCGGGGTGGAGCGGCAAGCTTTGGGCGGTGGCGCAGGGCGTGGCGCAGGCAGAAGGCGAATATCTGCTTTTGACCGACGCCGATATCGAGCACGCGCCGACGCATCTTTCGGCGCTGGTGGCGCAGGCGGAGCGCGGCGGATTCGATCTGGTGAGCGAAATGGTGGCGCTGAACGGCGCGAGCGCGGCGGAGCGGTGGCTGGTGCCGGCTTTCGTGTTCTTCTTTGCGCTGCTGTATCCATTCGCGCTGGTGGGCGATCCGGGCAGCCGAGTGGCCGCGGCGGCGGGTGGCACGATGCTGGTGCGGCGCTCGGCGCTGAGCCGGGCCGGCGGCATCGATGGCATGAAGGATGCGCTGATCGACGATGTGGCGCTGGCCCGGCGGATGAAGGCGGGCGGCCGGATCTGGCTGGGGCATAGTCGGCTGGCGTGGAGCCGGCGGCCGTATCCGGAAATGCGCGATGTGTGGCGCATGGTGGCGCGCACGGCGTTTGTGCAGCTCGGGTTTTCGCCTTGGTGGCTGGCGGGAACGGTGGCCGGCATGACGCTGGTGTTCGCCGTGCCGCCGATTGCGGTTCTGCTGGGGCCGGAGCGCGCGCGGCTTGCGGGGCTGCTGGCGTGGGGGCTGATGGTTGCGGCCTATGCACCGACCTTGCGCCGCTTCGGGCTGGGCGCTTGGCGCGGTATCGCGCTGCCGGGGGTTGCCGCGTTCTATGTGGCGGCGACGATTGGATCGGCGGCGGATCATTACCGCGGCCGCGGCGTGCGGTGGAAGCGCCGGACCTATCCATGAGCGAAGCGGCTTCGGTGGAAGCGTGGTCTGGCAAGACGCGCCGGCAGGAGAACTTTCCGGTCGGGTCGCTGCTGATCCGGCGCGCGCTGCGGCCGCATGTGCATGCGTTCTACGATTTCGCCCGCAATGCGGACGATATCGCCGACAACGCGGCGCTTTCGGCGGAGCAGAAACTTGCGCGGCTCGACACGATGGAACTGGTGCTGCTCGGGCAGCGCGAAAGCGGCAGCAATTCAGCGAGGCGGCTGCGCGCGAGCCTGGCTGAGACCGGCACGGAGGCTGTGCATTCGCTGGAGCTGCTGCATGCGTTTCGCCAGGATGCGGTGAAATCGCGCTATGCGAGCTGGGCGGAGCTGCTGGATTACTGCCGCTATTCGGCGATGCCGGTGGGGCGGCATGTGCTGGATCTGCATGGCGAGAGCCGCGACACGTGGGCGAGTTCGGATGCGCTGTGTGCGGTGTTGCAGGTGCTGAACCATTTGCAGGATGGCGCGCGGGATTTGCACAGCCTGGATCGCTGCTATCTGCCGGCGGATTTGTTGCAGGAAGCTGGCGAGACGGTGGACGCGTTGCGCGGGCTTGCGGAAACGCCGGGGCTGCGGCTGGTGTTCGATCGGCTGCTGGACCGTTGCGATGAGCTGAACGCGCTGGCCGCTTTGTTGCCGGGCCGGGTGCGGGACCGGCGGTTGCGGCTGGAGGTTGCGGTGATTGCGGGGCTGGCGCGGCGGCTGGCGCGGCGGCTGCGGCTTGGCGATCCGGTGGCGACGCGCGTGAAGCTGCTTCCGGCGGATGTGGCGATCAGCGTGGCCGGCGCGACGCGGCACGCGCTGTGACGGCTTCCGGGGCCGATCTTGCGGAGGTGGAACGGCTCGTGACGGCATCCGGCACGTCGTTCTATCGCGGCATGCGCATTCTGCCGCCGGCGCGGCGCCATGCGATGTATGGAATTTATGCGTTCTGCCGGTTGGTGGACGACATTGCCGATGGTGCCGCGCCGTTGCCGGAAAAGCAGGCGGCGCTGGCGGCCTGGCGCGCGCGCATTGCGGCGCTGGCGCGCGGCGAGGCCGGGGACGCGACCACGCGGGTGTTGCTGCCGGCGATGCGGGCTTTCGGTTTGCGGGAAGCCGATTTCCTGGATGTTATCGAGGGCATGGCGATGGATGCGGAAGCGGCGATCGTGGCGCCGCCGTTGGCGGAACTGGATCTTTATTGCGATCGGGTGGCTTCCGCGGTGGGGCGGCTTTCGGTGCGGGCGTTTGGCGACGGGTCGGCGGCGGCGGATAGCGTGGCGCATCATCTGGGGCGGGCGTTGCAGCTTACCAACATTCTCCGTGACCTGGCCGAGGATGCGCGGCGCGGGCGGCTGTATCTGCCGCGCGAGTGGCTGCACGAGGCGGGCGTGCCGGAGACGCCGGAGGCCGCACTCGCCAGCCCCGCTCTTGAGCATGTGTGCGACCGGATGGGCGAAGAGGCCGAACGGCATTTTCGGCTTGCGGAGGCGGCGATGCAGAGCTGCGATGCGCGGGCGATGCGCCCGGCGCGGCTGATGGCGGCGACCTATGCGGCGCTGCTGCGGCTGCTGCGTCGGCGGCCGGACCCGCTTCTTCCCGTGGCGCTGCCGCGCTGGCGGAAGCTGTGGATTGCGCTACGTTACGGGTGGTTGAAGCGACCGGGGTGATCAATGGACCAGACGATTCCTGAGGACACGCGCGCCCTGGCCCTGACTGCCAAGCCCGCGCCGGCCTGCACGCTGGTGATTTTCGGTGCGAACGGCGATCTGACCAAGCGGCTGCTGATGCCGTCATTGTACAATCTGGCCGGGGCCAAGCTGCTGGATGACAAGTTCAGCGTGCTGGGCGTGGATCACGACGCGGGCAGCGACGCGGATTTCCGCGGGCGGCAGAAGGCCAGCATGGAAAGTTTCACGCCGGACAAGGGCGGGGAGTTTTCCGAGAAATCGCTGGATGCGCAATCCTGGGGCTGGATTAGCGATCGGCTGCATTACATGGCGGGCGATTTCACCAAGGACGAAACCTATGCCGAACTGGGCAAGCAGGTGGGCGACGGCAACGCGATTTTCTACCTAGCCGTGCCTGACAAGTTTTTTTCCGGCATCATCGACAAGCTTGCGGCCGCGAAGCTCAGCCAGGCGCCGGAAGGGCAGTTCCGCCGCGTGGTGGTGGAAAAGCCGTTCGGCCACGATCTGGCTTCGGCGCGCGAACTGAACAAGCACATCCTGACGCTGCTGGACGAGGACCAGATTTATCGGATCGATCATTTCCTGGGCAAGGAAACGGTGCAGAACATCATGGCGCTGCGCTTTTCCAACGGGATTTTTGAGCCGCTATGGACGCGCGACCATATCGATTACGTGGAGATCACCGCGGCGGAAACCGTGGGCGTGGAGAAGCGCGGCAAGTTCTACGAAGCCACCGGGGCGCTGCGCGACATGGTGCCGAACCACATGTTTCAGCTGCTGGCGATGGTGGCGATGGAGGCGCCGAATTCGTTTGCCGCCGATGCGGTGCGTTCGGAGAAGGCCAAGGCGATCGACGCGCTGCGCATGATGACGGCGCGCGAGGTGGAGACCAACGTGGTGCGCGGCCAGTATGCATCGGGCACCGTGAACGGGCAGAATGTGATCGGCTATCGCAACGAGCCGGATGTGGCGCCGGACAGCAACGTGGAGACCTATGTGGCGCTGAAGCTGGGGATCGACAATTGGCGGTGGGCCGGGGTGCCGTTCTACCTGCGTACCGGCAAGCGGCTGCTGAAGCGCAAAACCGAGATTGCCATCCACTTCAAGCCCGCGCCGGTGCGGATGTTCCGCGAAGTGGGCATGGACCGGCTGGGGGCCAACGCGATGATTCTGCACGTGCAGCCGGAGGAGGGCATTTCGGTGTATTTCAGCGCCAAGCATCCGGGCCAGGTGATGGATATCGATCCGGTGCGCATGGATTTCAAATACGCCGATTTTTTCAAGCTGCCGCCGAGCACCGGCTATGAGACACTGCTGTACGACGTGCTGATCGGCGATCAGACGTTGTTCAACCGCGCCGACAATATCGAGAACGGCTGGTGCGCCGTGGACCCGGTGCTGCGCCAATGGTCGTCGCGCGCGGCTGGCGTTTACCCGTATTTCGCGGGAGGGCAGGGGCCGGCCGAGGCAGACATGCTGCTGGAGCGGCACGGGCATAGTTGGCGCGCGCTTTGAGCCCGGCCGTGAGCGACCCGAAATCGATCCGGCTGGTGCTGGCCGATGTGGACGGCACGCTGGTGACGAAGGACAAGATATTGACGGAGCGTGCGCAGAAGGCCGTGCACGCGTTGGCGACGAAGGGCATCGGCTTTGCGATCACCAGCGGCCGGCCGCCGCGCGGCATGGCGATGCTGGTTAGGCCGTTGGCGTTGCAGACGCCGATTGCGGGCTTCAACGGCGGCGTGTTCGTGACGCCCGATCTGAAGCCGCTGGAAGGCAGACGCCTGACGCCGGAAAGCGCGCGGAAGGCCTTTGAGGAAATCGAGCGGCATGGCTTGGATGTGTGGGTGTACACCGAGTCGGAGTGGCAGATTCGCGATGCGAAGGCGCCGCATGTCGAGCGCGAGGAATGGACGGTGAAATTTCCGCCGCGCGTGGTGGAGGGATTCGACGAGGCGACGCTGGGTCAGGCCGTGAAGATCGTTGGGGTTAGCGACGACCTAGACCGCGTTGCCGCGTGCGAGAAAGATGTGCAGGGGGCGCTGGGCGATCAGGCTTCCGCCGCGCGTTCGCAGCCGTATTATCTGGACGTGACGAGTCCGCAGGCCAACAAGGGCGCGGTGGTGGAATATCTTTCCAAGTGCTTGAAGGTGCCGGCGGCGCAGATCGCCACGATGGGGGATATGCCGAACGATTTGCTGATGTTCCGCAAGAGCGGCTTTTCGATCGCCATGGGCAACGCTTCCGCCGACGTGCAGAAGCAGGCCAGCGCGGTGACAAACAGCAATGAAGAAGAGGGTTTCGCGAAGGCCCTGGAAATCCACTTCCTGTAAGTCGCGGAAGCCGCCGGAACTGGATAGCCCCGGCGGCTTTTTGCGTTATTGCGGGATAGCGGGCCCGGTGGTCTGCTGCGTGGTGGTCGTCGTCGAAGACCCAGGCGGCGGTGCCAGCGCGGGCGGCGGGGTCGGTGCGGTGGTGGTCTGTTGCGTTGTGGTGGTTGTGGTGGCCGGCGTGTCGTCGGCGCACGCCCCGAGCAGCGCCGCGCCGCCGCAGAGCAGGGCGACCGAGAAGACCAGGTTCGCGCGCATTATCTTGGCCCCGTGGTTGTCTGTTGCGTGGTCGTGGTGGTTGTTGCCGGCGGCGGTGGCGGCACGGGCACGGTTGTGGTGGTGGTGCGCGTATCCCGCGCCACGCCCTGGGCATCGCGGTAGCTGGTGGATTGGCTATCCACGCGGTTGCCGTAGGCGTCCTGCGCGTGGACTTCGCGCGAGGAACTCAGCACGCCCGGAGGGGGCGATACCGGCGGCGCGGCCATCGGCGGCGGTGCCGGCGGTATCGTGCTCTGCGTGGTGGTGGTTTCCTGCGTGGTGGACTGGGCCGCGGCGGTGCCGGCGCCCAGCAGCAGCGCGGCCGCGCTGGCGAGCAGCATCGTTCGCATGATTTTGCCTCCTGGTTACGAGTTTGTGACCGGGGGCCAGAACGTGGCATGCCGGCGCGGGTTGCGCGGGCTACATCAGGGCGGCGGCCAGGGCTTCCGCGCTGCGGCCGTTGGCGATGGTGGCGGCCAGCCCGTTCCAGTGGGTGCCGCCGACGCGGGCGAAGGCGTGGTTGGCATCGGGATAGATATAGGCCCGCAGATGCGCGTGCTGCCGCGCCGCCTCCACCATGCGTTCGCGGGCATCGGCGGGGAAAAACTCGTCCTGGTCGGCGATATGCAGCAGCAGCGGGTGGGCGATCGATCCCATGTCGGGGATCAGTTCATCGAGTCTGACGCCGTAATAGCTGACGTTCACATCGGCATCGGAACGGATTGCCATGAGCATAGCCAGCCGGCCGCCCAGGCAATAGCCGATGGTGCCGGCGCGGCCATTGGCGTTCGGCAGGCGCCGGGCCGCGCCGAGGGTGGCTTGCAAATCCTCGATGCCTCGATCCTGATCGAAGCGGTGCATGAGATCGAAGGCTTTTTTCCACTCCGCCTCGCTCTTGTCGGTGATGTCCACGCCCGGTTCCAGGCGCCAGAACAGATCCGGCGCCAGGGCGAGAAACCCCATATCGGCCAGCGCATCGCAGGTGGCGCGGAGCGACGCATTTACGCCGAAGATTTCCTGGATAACGACCACGGCGCCGGCGGGCTTGCGCTTGGGCTCGGCCAGGTAGGCAGCGAACGAGCCGGATTGGTCGGTGGCCTGGATGGTGATCGTCGGCATGATCGCTCCCGCTTGCGTGATGGCGGCTTGCGGCTGCAGCGCGCTTTTTGGAACATAGCGGCAGGTGGGGGCGTGGCCCAAGGGGGGTGTGGCATGGCGGTGGAATTGCGGCTGGAGCGCGCCCGGTTCGGCGGATGGATCGCGCTGGCCTTGGTGCTTGCCGCGATCGGCGTTTCCATTGCGCTAGTGGACCGGCCCGCCGCCGAATTCGCGCACGGTCTGGGACGGCCGCCGGCCGCGATCTGGCTCACCCGGTTGGCGGAATTGCCGGATCCGCTGGGGATTGTTCTGCTGGTGGCGGCGGGTTTGTGGCGATTGTGGCGGGGCCGGCTTACGGCGGTTTGGCGAACGCTGGTGGCGGTGGCGCTGGCGGCGTTGCTGGCGACAATGTGCGTTATTTTGCTGAAATGGGGTTTCGGCCGGCTGTGGCCGGAAACCTGGGTGGACAACAATCCATCCTGGATCGGCAACCATCGCTTCGGGTTTTTTCCGTTCCACGGCGGCGCCGGCTACCGTTCGTTTCCTTCCGGGCACATGGCGCGCATTACCGCACCCTGCGCGGTGCTATGGTGGCGTGCACCGCGATGGCGGCCGGTGTGGGGGCTGCTGCCGCTGCTGGTGATGGCCGGGCTGCTCGGCGCGGATTTTCATTTCGTCAGCGACTGCCTGGGGGGCGCGCTGCTGGGTGCGCTTTGCGCCGCGATGGCGCGCCGGGTGGCGTGACGTTCAGATGTAGTGTTCGTCGGGCGGGCGGAAGCCGTTGAAGCCGTTTGTTGCGTAGGTGGTGACATAGGCGCCGGCCGACAGGAACCGCACGCGGTCGCCTTCCTTCAGGGCCAGCGGCAGCGTGTAGCTGGTGTGTTCATAGAGCGTATCGGCGCTATCGCAGGTTGGGCCGGCGATGATCACCGGGCCTTCCAGGCCGCTTACGCCGGGGGTGGAGAGCTGGTATTTCGTTGCCTCGTCATAAGTTTCGTTCAGGCCGCCGAACTTGCCGATATCCAGATACACCCAGCGCGCCTGATCGTTGGGCAGGCGCTGGCTCACCAGCACCACCTCGCTTTCCACCACGGCGGCATCGCCGACCAGGAACCGGCCGGGTTCCAGCAGCACGTCCGGCAGATCGTTGCCGAAATGATATTGCAGCGCGTGGCGGATGCGTTCGCCGAAGATGGGCATTTCCGGCACGGTTTCGTGGTACGATTTGGGGAAGCCGCCGCCGAGGTTGACCATGCGCAGCTTGAAGCCTGCTTTTTCCAGATCGTCAAAGATCATCGCGGCCACGCCGATGGCTGCCTCGTAGGCCTCACTGGTAATTTGCTGGCTGCCGACGTGGAACGACAGGCCGTAGGCATCTAGGCCGAGCGAAGCGGCCTGCTGCAGCAGACGGGTGGC
This sequence comes from uncultured Acetobacteraceae bacterium, assembly GCA_964250215.1. Classification (GTDB taxonomy): domain Bacteria; phylum Pseudomonadota; class Alphaproteobacteria; order Acetobacterales; family Acetobacteraceae; genus DAIDJM01. The sequence continues at coordinate 8,060 of CAXUEX010000003.1, forward strand.
CTGATCGGGGCTGGTGCCGAATTTGCGGCAGAGCGGGAACACGGCGGTTTCGCTGCCCACAGCGAGGCGGCAGAACACCGAGGCGCCGGGCGCGTTGGCGGCAATCTTGCGCAGTTCGGGTTCGCAATCGAAAACGTATAGGCGAATTCCCGCTGCGTGGGCGCGGCGGATCGAAGCGGCTTTTTTGATCGTGTTTCCGAACGAAATCCGCTCGGGCGGGGCGCCGGCGGCGAGGCACAGCTCGATTTCCTCCCAGCTCGCGGCATCGAAATGACTGCCCAGCGCCACCAGCCGGCGCAGCACCGGCGGGGCCGGGTTGGCCTTGAGTGCGTAAAACACGCGCGCCTGCGGGAAGGCGGTGCGGATGTCGTGGAAGTTCTGCTCGACGCGATCGAGATCGAGCACGACGCAGGGTGTGGGCGGTTTCTGCTCCGCCAGGAAGCGTTCGATCTTTGGCGTCATGACCTCTCCCGCGCAGGCGCCGGTCTATCGAAGCCGCGAGGGCCTGTCTAGACAGGTGGGGCTCGCAATCGGCTCGGCAGCCGCCTAGATAGCCTTTCTGCCAAGGGGTCCGGCCGCTGTGCCGGACCCCTTGGCTTTGTCTGCCCGAAAGCCCGGCTCATGAGCATCCGCAACGTCGCCATCATCGCCCATGTCGATCACGGCAAGACCACGCTCGTCGATCAGTTGCTGCGCCAGTCTGGCGCGTATCGCGAGCACCAGCAGGTGGTGGAGCGCGCGCTGGATCGCAACGATCTGGAACGCGAGCGGGGCATCACGATTCTGGCGAAATGCGCGAGCGTGACGTGGCAGGACACGCGCATCAACATTGTGGATACGCCCGGGCACGCCGATTTCGGCGGCGAGGTGGAGCGCATCCTGAACATGGTGGATGGCGCGATCGTGCTGGTGGATGCGGCGGAGGGCGTGCTGCCGCAGACGAAATTCGTGGTGGGCAAGGCGCTGGCGCGCGGGCTGAAGCCGATCGTGGTGGTGAACAAGGTGGATCGCGCCGATGCGCGGTCGGACGAGGTTCATACCGAGGTTTTCGATCTGTTCGCGGCGCTGGGGGCGAATGACGAGCAGCTCGATTTTCCGATGCTATACGCTTCGGGGCGGCAGGGTTGGGCCGATCCGGTGTTGCATGGCGAGCGGCGGGATTTGTCGGCGCTTTTCGACCTCGTGCTGCGGCATGTGGCAGCGCCGGTGCTGGATGCGGAGGCGCCGTTCGGCATGGTGGCTTCGATTTTGGAATACGACCAGTTTTTGGGCCGGGTGCTGACGGGTCGCGTGGAGCAGGGCAGGGCGCGGCTGAATATGCCGGTGCGGGTGTTGCGGCAAGACGGCAGCGTGGTGGAAACTGGTCGGCTGACGAAGCTGCTGGGTTTTCGCGGGCTGGATCGGGTGACGGTGGAGGAGGCGGCGGCCGGCGATATCGTTGCCGTGGCGGGGCTTGCGGAAGGCACGGTTCCGGATACGGTTGCGGCGCCGGAACTGTCGGCGCCGTTGCCCGCCATTCCGGTGGATCCGCCGACGCTGGCGATGACGTTCCGCGTGAACGACGGACCGCTGGGTGGGCGCGAAGGCAAGAAGGTGACGTCGCGCCAGATCCGCGACCGGCTGCTGCGCGAGGCGGAGGGCAATGTGGCGATCCGCGTGACCGAGGCGCAGGAGAGCGAGGCGTTCGAGGTTGCCGGGCGCGGCGAGTTGCAGCTGGGTGTGCTAATCGAGACGATGCGACGGGAGGGGTTCGAGCTGACGATCGGCCGGCCGCGCGTGTTGACGCGCAGCGAGGACGGTGAGCGGCAGGAGCCGTTCGAGGATCTGCTGGTGGACGTGGACGAGCCGTATTCCGGCGTGGTGGTGGAAAAGCTTTCGCGCCGCAAGGGTGTGCTGCAGGATATGCGGCCTTCCGGGGGCGGCAAGGTGCGGCTGGCGTTTCGCATTCCGAGCCGGGGCCTGATCGGCTATCACGGCGAATTCCTTACCGACACGCGCGGCACCGGGGTGATGAACCGGCTGTTCGCGGGGTACGAGGCGTGGGCGGGCACCATCGAGGGCCGGCGCGCCGGATCGCTAATCAGTTCGGAAAACGGTGCGGCGGTGCATTATGCGCTGTTTTATTTGCAGGAGCGCGGCACGCTGTTCGTGGAGCCGGGGGAGGCGGTTTATGTCGGCATGATTTTGGGCGAGCACAGTCGCGGATCGGATCTGGATGTGAACCCGATCAAGGAGAAGAAGCTTACGAACATCCGTGCCGCGGGCAAGGACGATGCGATGCTGCTGATCCCGCCACGGCGCATGACGCTGGAGCAGGCGATTGCGTATATCGAGGATGACGAGCTGGTGGAGGTGACGCCCGGCGCGGTGCGGCTGCGCAAGCGGTATCTGGATCCGCATGAGCGGAAGCGGATGGAACGAAAATCCGACAGCGAAGCGGCCTGACGACCGACAAACCTATTTGCGGCGTGCCCGGCAGATGGGTGCTGCCGCGATCTGCTGCATGGCGCATTTGGTATCGCCAGGCGGGCAGAGCACCGTGATCGCGGCCATCATGCCACCGTCCTCGTGTTCCAGGATGTGGCAGTGGTAGACGAAGGTGCCGACCTGCTCTTCGCGCGAGAAATCCATGATCACGCTGGTTTTGCCGGGGTTGGCGCAGCGCACGGCGTCGGGTTCGCCGGTGCATTCCAGATTGTCGTTCGGGCCGGTTTTCTGGCAGCCGGGGAGGGATGGGTTTTCGGCGCAGAAGGATTGGCCGCGCGGCACCGGAAGGGTATCGAAGTAGGCTAGCCCCGGCTGGGTGGCGAAATCACGGACGAGCCGGTCGCCGAGTTGCAGCGCCTCGGGATAGGGTTTCTGCGTTCGTGGGTATTCGAACACGCCGTTCGGATCGATGGCGAAGCGCGACTGGTGGGGGTGGAAATTATGGTCCTCGCCCGTCCAGTTCTGCAGCTCCCACGGTTCGACGCTGCCTTTCACCGTGCATACGGTGCTGTAGGGGTTGTGGCCGAACGCCGGAAAATCCGGGTCGGCGCCATTGACGCCGGCGAGCCATACGTCGTGCGCGGAATGCAACGTGCGCGCGGGGTCGGTTGCGTTGAAGAAATCCAGGGTGCCGTCGGCGTGGCGGATGCCGGCGATCAGGCCGAACACCTCCTTCGTTCCTGGTGGCGTCAGCAGGTTTTCGAAGCGGTGGACGAAATAGATCACGCGCGTGTCGCCGGGCGCGAACCGGCAGCGTTGCGGCACGGCGCTTTCGTCGATGGCGGGGGGCGGTGGATTGCGCGGCGTTTCGGCGACCTGGAACGGTGGCGATGCAGCTTCCGGCGTGCCGGATGCCGGCCACACGACGCGCGCCAGTTCCATATCGGGCCAGTAATCGCCGCTGCCGTTGGCGCCGGTGCCGATGCTGGCGTTGCGCAGGACGAAATCGCCGCCGGCGGGGGGTGCCGGGATGGCGATCTCCACGCGGGTGGCCGGAAACATGATGATTTGCGTGTGCATGGAGGCGCCGGCCTGGCCGACGCTGACGCCGTCGCGCGACAGCACCTGGAAGGGCAGGTCTTGCGGGTGCGCGCCGTTGCTGCTGATGCTGAGCGCATAGGTGACGTTGGCGGAGGCGTTAATCAGGCGCCACACTTCCGTGCGGCCGGCGCCCGGATGGATCGTGGGATATTGCACGCCGTTGACGGTGAACACCCATTTGCCGCCGACATGGCCGGCATCGCTGCCCTGGCATTCGCCGTGGCGCGTGCCGCCCGCGGCCGAGCAGAAGCCGGATTCGGTGACGTGCAGCAGCGCCCATTGGCCGCCGAGGCCGATCGACTGCAGTTCGGTATCCTTCATCTCCATTACGCGAATATTGGTGTTCGTGAGGTGGCAGTTGCCGGGCATGCCGTCGCCGGTGGGACACGCATAATCGGTGAGCGCACCGACCGTGATGGCGCCGGTGGTGCCGCCGTTGACCTGCGGCTTGGCGTAGCCGTGCGGATGCGGATGGTACCAGAACAGCCCGCTGGGATGCTCGCCGGTGGCCAGCGAGCTGATGCCGGGATGGCCGGGGATGGGATCGACGTAATGCAGAGTGGCGTGCGTGAGCGTGTGGGTGTGGCCGACCATCTGACCTAGAACGGTGCCGCAACTATCGGTGCCGTCCGGGCCCAGCGCGCCGGCAGGTGCCGTTACGTCGTAGATGTAATCGCCGAGCGGGCCTTGGCCGGGCTTTGCGGCATGGTACGGGCTGATCAGCAAGCCATGCGTGTGCAGGTTGCTGGCGCGGCAGGGGACGGCACCGTTCACCGGCTGCTGGATGACGCCCGGGCCGGCGTAATCCAGGCGCGAGCGCAGCGTGACGTCGAGCGTGTCGCCCTGCACCAGCGCCCAGTCGGCGCCGGCGAAGCCCCATTCCGGCGAGCCCATGCAGGCATCGTTCATGGGCAGAACGCTGCCATCCTCCGGCCGCACCACGCGGAAGCTGGTGGCCGGTCCGTGCGCGATGCGGAAGGCGGGAATGTCGGTGACCTGGTAGTTGCCGACCTGCAAGTATTCCGGCTTGCCGGCCGCCGCGGTGCTGACGTGATCGGCGGCGATCGACAGGCTGAGCGTGCCGGGCTGGCCCGGCGCGGTGCGAATGGGCGCCAGTTCCGGCAGCGGTCGGAAAGCGTTCTCGCCGGGCAGGCCGAGCCGCCCAGGTTCGGGATAGGCGGCCTCCAGAGCGGCGCAGGGATCGGTGGCGGCGCGGCAGGGCAGGGCGGCGGCGGCCAACATTCCGGCCAGCAGCGAGATTGCGATCAGGCGCATGGGGGTGGAATCCTCCGATTGGCGGCGTGGGTATCCGAAGACTCCGTGGAATAAAAGCAGCGCGATAAGAAAACCGTTGCCGGGTTACTGGCCAGATTGCCCGGTTCGTGGTTAGCATCGTTTGTCCGTCACGCCCGTGACGCAATCCTCGGAGGCAAACCCTTGAGATCGCAACTTTTCCTCGGCGCCGCTTTGGCCGCGCTCACCGCCGCGCCCGCGCTGGCGCAAACCTGGACGCCGAATGCCAACAAGATCAGCTTCAGCGCCACGGCGCAGGAACTGATGAGCGACGGCACGGTGCTGGTGCAGTCCATCGAGACGCCGAACTGGTGGAAGCTCACGCCGGATAACACTGGCAGCTATGTGAACGGCACATGGAGCCAGGTGGCTTCGATGCCGAGCACGTACGGGCCGCTATACGATGCGTCGCAGGTGCTGCCCGACGGCCGGTTGATTATCAACGGTGGCGAATACAACCTGGGCGGTGGTGGCGTTTGGACCACGAAGGGTGCGATCTACGATCCGGTGGCGAATAGCTGGACGTCGGTGACGCCGCCGAAGGGCTGGACGACGATTGGCGACGCGCAGAGCATTCTGCTGAACGACGGCACGTATCTGCTGGCGAATTGCTGCACGACGCAGCAGGTGACGCTGAATTTGAAGACGATGGCGTGGACCGCGGTGAACGTGAGCGGCAAGGCCGATATCAACGACGAGGAAGGGTGGACGCTGCTGCCGGATGGCAGCGTGCTGACGGTGGATGCCAACAACACGGCCGATCTGAAGCACACCGAGCGGTTTGTGAACGGCGGCTGGGTTTCGGCCGGCGACACGATTTCGGAACTGCCGGATCTGACCGCCAGCGGCGGCGGCAGCCATGAGATGGGTCCGCAGGTGCTGCGTCCGGATGGCACGGTGTTCGCGGCGGGCGCCACCGGCCATACCGGCGTGTACAACACCAAGACCGGTGTGTGGTCGGCGGGCCCGGATTTCCCGAAGGGTGCGGGTGGCCAGGAGGATATTGCCGACGGTCCGGGCGCGCTGGAGCCGGATGGGCATGTGCTGATGGCGACCAGCCCGGGCGTGTTCAATTCGCCGACGTCGTTCTTCGAGTGGACCGGCAAGAAGCTGGCCTCGATCCCGGCTTATCCGAATGCTGCGAACATCCCGTCGTATCAGGTGCATTTCCTGGTGCTGCCGAACGGGCAGATCATGGCGACCGATTTCTCCTCCACGGTGATGTTCTTCACGCCGAAGGGCATCGCGAACAAGGGATCGGCGCCGAAGATTGTTTCGATCGCCAAGAAGCTCACGCGCGGGACGTCGTATGTGCTGAAGGGCGTAGGCCTGGCGGGCAAGAGCCAGGGCGCGGCGTATGGCGATGATTTCCAGAGCGCCACGAACTACCCGATGGTGCGCATTACGAACACGGCTTCCGGCCATGTGTTCTACGCGCGGGCGACGGGGCTGAGCTCGTATGCGGTGGCCAACCTTACGGCCGTGACGACGAACGTGGTGGTTCCGGCAGGCGTGGAGGCCGGCGCGAGCACGCTGGTGGCGGTGACGAACGGCATCGCTTCGGCGCCGGTGGACGTTACGATACAGTAAACCCCAGGGAAGGCGGGGCGGGCCCGAGGCCTGCCTCGCCTTTTATTTCGTCAAAATCGTATCGAAGAGCGTGATCTGGCTGCGGACATAACCGGGCCGCAGATGCTTGTCGTCGGCGAAACGCGGTTCATTGCGGAATAGCGATGCGCAGACCGGGCCGGTGCCGCAGATGGCCGGCAGCGGATCGAGCGTGCTTGCCCCCGTGCTCGCGGCCACGGCGCGCAGATGCCGGTCGGTGTCGTCGCAACCGGCGGTGATTTCGTGCATCGGCGCACCGCTTGCCGCTGACCTGTCCACGGCGAACCCTGTGGGGAAGCGTCGGATCATGCGCGCCGGGTCGAAAATTTGGCTGACCGGTGCGCACAGGATCAGGAACACGGCGCGTTTCTCGCGTATGTAGGCCTGCACGTATTGCGTCAGGTTGCGATAGAGTTGCGCGGTTGCATCGTGTGCCGGGGCCGCGATCGCCTGGATGCGGTTGGGGCCGGGATAACCCTGCCAGAAAGCGCCGAGCAAAACCGTGCCGATGCGCCTTTCCGAGACGAGATCGCTGGCGATGCGCGGCAAGGCGGCGCATTCGGCGAACATGCCGGACCGCACGACGCCCGGAATGGGCGGGCAACTGGCGCCGGTGACGAAATACACGGTGCGGCGCAGCCGGCCTTCGTCGTAAATCTGTTGCACACGCGGACCATATTGCATCACCAGGCTGTCGCCCGCGAACAGCACGGCCTCGACGCCGGTGCCGATGCGGGTCACCAGGATGCGGCCGTGCTGCGTCACGCTCATGCTGCGGGTTGGGCGAAACACGGGCTCGGCCATGGCCGTGTCGATGGCGGCCACATCCAGGTTCGGGAGCGGTGGGAAGCGGTCGGGAAAGCCATGCGCCATCCAGACGGCGAGCCCGGCGATGCCGATGCCGCCGAGCGCCGCCGATAGCGCGAGCACCTTGGCCTTCCGCCTGGGGCCGAACCGCAAGGGCCGTTCCACCCAGGCGTATGTGGCGGCGGCCAGCAGCACGCTGGCGGCGACGAGCGCGAGCGCCATCAGCGCGGTGGGTGGGCGGCCGCGCCGCAGGATGAAGGCGTAGCTGAACAGCGGCCAATGCCAGAGATAGAGCGGATAGCTGATCCGGCCCAATGCCACCGCGGCCGGATGCGCGAGCCAGGTTTTCGCAGGTGCCGAAGGCGTGGTGCCGATGAGCGCGGCGGTGCCGAGCACGGGCAGCAGCGCCCACCAGCCCGGGTAGGCAGACGCGGCCGCGCCGAACAGGAACACGGCAGCGGCGATTGCCGCAAGGCCGCCCAGCGATGCGACGGCGGGGAGATCCGCGGAATGCCGGTGCGCGCGCCAGGCGAGCAGGGCGCCGCAGGCCAGTTCCCACAACCGGGTGAACGGCGAATAGAAATCCGCCGTGGGGTTCTGCGCCGCGAGCGCAAGATTAAGCAGGAACGACAAGACAGCGATGGCGAGCAGGGCGGCCCCTGTGCGGGCGCGGTTCCCCAGGCCCCAAAGCGCCAGCGGCCACAGGACGTAGAATTGTTCCTCCACGCCGAGCGACCAGAGATGCATCAGCGGCTTGGCTTCTGTCGCGCGATCAAAATAACCCGCCTGTTGCCAGAGCATGAGGTTGGCGACGAATCCGGCGCTGCCGGCGGTATCGGCGCCCAGCCGCGCGAGCTCGGCCGGCAGCAAGACGACGAAGCCGTAACCGAGCACCGCCGCGAGCACGGGCAACAGGGCCGGCACGATTCGGCGGATGCGCCTTGCATAGAATCGGCGCAGGCTGAAGCAAGTATCGGCGATGTCGCGCAGCAGGATGCCCGAGATCAGGTAGCCGGAAATGACGAAGAACACATCGACGCCGACGAAGCCGCCGGGCAGGCTTTTCGGGAACGCGTGGTAGAACACGACCGCGAGCACCGCGACCGCGCGCAGGCCGTCGATATCGGCGCGGTAGTGTGTTTCGTGCGGGGTTTCGTGCGCCGGGCCGGCAAGCGCGATTGCGGCGGGTAGCGACTCGCCAGATTGTTGAGCGATTCCGGTCAACTTTCTGGCCCCCGCCTTCATGGGCTGATCATCTTCTCCGATATCAAACGCCGGCCTTCTGTTTCAGGGTGTTTGCAAATCGCGTGGCCCAGATTGATGCCTCCAGAACTTTGGCGGCATCAAGCCGGGCCAGCAATTTGAAGGCGTTCTCCCCTTTGCCGTAGCGCGCTTTGCAGCGCTCGGTCGCTTCCTGCAACGACCGGTAAATATCGAATTTTGCAACTGCCTCCAAAGTCGTGTGCTTTGAAGGCAGCTTGCCTTCGTCAAAGCCATTTCCGAAAAAGTGGCGGAGCGTTTCTCGATCCGCAATGAGCCAGCTTTCCATGCATTGCACCATCAAATGGCAAGAGTTGTCGTCGGCGCCAGCCGGCATCGGCCATTGGTCTGCCTGCCGAACGCGAAGGTGCTGCCACGGAGAGGCGACGGTGACTGCCTCTTCGCTGTCCACGAGAAGCAAGGCCGTGTGCTTCGCTTGCGCGAGTGCCGTGCAGAATGCGTTATAGGCCTGCCTGCGGCCGCCACACGCAACCGTTCTGGGGAGGTGCCCCCGCAATCCGGCTTTCTGCAGGAATTCACGGAAACCTTGCCGGCACTCCCCATGCAGCAGCTTGGAATCACCGCCGCCCTCGACATAGAGGTGGATGCTTACCAACGCGTGCCTCCAAGCTCACCGCGTGTCCAGAGTTCGCCGAGGCGGTAGTTTTTCAGCCATAACTCCAGATCAACGGGCGAAAGTCGGCGGAGCTGCGTTGCTCCATCGACCTTCTCGCAGACCACGACTGCCTCGGGGATGTCGGTCATGGCGTCCACCAGGATGTCGGAATGCGTCGTGACGATCAGTTGGCACCGTTCCGACGCTTCGCGGATCAGTTCGGCGAGGGTTGGGATCACGTCGGGGTGCAGGCCCAGTTCAGGTTCCTCGATGCAGACAAGCGGCGGCGGGTTTGGATGGCAGAGAATGGCGAGGAGGCAGAGGTATCGCAGTGTGCCGTCGGACAGGCGGGTTGCGGGCACGGTGATACCGTCCTCGTGAAAGAATACCTGCACCGTGCCGCCTTCGACCTGAACATCGAAATCATCAATGCCGTCATAGAGTTTTCTGAGTGCATCGATCAGCCGTCCGCGCACTGCGGCATCGCGACGTAGGCGATTGAGCACCAAGCCGAGATTGCTGCAATCGGATTCCAACTTGTCGTTCGGCAGATCGGCCTTCTGCGGAAGGCGAGGCGTGGTGTAGCGGCCGAAACCCCATTCGCGGTAAAGGCGGATTTCCGGGAACACTTTCGAGAAGTGAGTTATTTCCGGGTACACCTCGGGATCCCGCAGTTGCGCCAATATCGACCGGCTGACATCGACTTCTTCGCGCCGCAGCGAGCGGCGACCGCCGCTGCGCATATTCAAGACCGGCTGACCATTCTGCAGTGCGTAATAGATATAAGGTTGGGTGTGACCAGGATACGGTGCGGCGGTTTCGATCCTTTCCTCGACGATCTCGAAACGCTGTGCCGATTCCGCAATGGATAATACATAGCGGATCGAAGCACCACCGTTCGCTCCGGCGACGACAGCGTCGATAGTTGCCGTGGGCTGCCGGTTCGACTTATCTTTCCATAGCCAGTCCCGAATGCCGCCGCCCTCGCGTATGGCGAGGCCGAGTTGCTCGGGAGCTTGCCGAAGCAATTCCAGAGCTTCGATGAAGTTGGACTTGCCGGAGCCGTTCGCGCCGATCAGCAGATTGAGTCGCCCGAGCTGAAAAGTTTCTGAGAGCGGTCCGAAGCTGAGAAGGTTTGTAAGCTTCAACTTCTCGACCAGCATTGCCGACTCCTTGTTGCGGCTAAATCCACGGGACGGCCGCGCTACGGAAAGGTTCCAAGGACTAGTCCTTGGCGGGGTGCAGGGGCAGAGCCCCTGGGCTTTCATACTTCAAGGCAATAACAAGCAGACCGAAGCCTGCGCGGCGATGCCTTCGCCGCGGCCGGTGAAGCCGAGGCGCTCGGTGGTGGTTGCTTTTACCGAAACGATTGACGGGTCCACGCGCAGCAGCTCGGCGAGCCGCGCCTGCATGGCGGCCGCGTGCGGGCCGATTTTCGGCTGCTCGCAGATCAGCGTGATATCGGCGTTCGCCAGCTTCCCGCCGCGGGCGGCGATGCGCGATGCGGCGTGGCGCAGAAAACGGGCGCTGTCGGCATCCTTCCATTCGGCTTCGCTGGGCGGGAAATGCCGGCCGATGTCGCCTTCCGCGAGGGCGCCGTAGATCGCGTCGCATAGCGCGTGGATACCCACATCGGCATCGGAATGACCGGCCAGGCCCTGGGCGTGCGGCACGACGATGCCGCAGAGGGTGAGCGTGCGGCCCGGGTCCAGCGCGTGCACGTCGAAGCCGGTGCCTATGCGCGGCGTCAGCGCCGGCATCAGCGCGCGTTCCAGCCGCGCCGCGTCCTGGGGGTGCGTCAGTTTCACATTCTCCTCCGATCCCGGCACCAGAAGCACCTCGTGTCCCGCCTGTTCCAGCAGCCACGCATCGTCGGTGGCGGCATCCGCCGTCGCCGAACGGTGCAGATCGAGCAGCAGGCGGAAGCGGAAGGCCTGCGGTGTTTGCGCCCGGAACAGGCCGGCGCGGCTCACGGTGGCGACGATATGGCCGTTCTCGCCGCGTTTCAGCGTGTCGGCCACGGGGCAGGCGGGGATCGCGCCCGGTGCGTGTTCCACGGCCGCGCGCAGTGCCGCGATCGTGCCGGGCGGCACGAAGGGGCGGGCCGCGTCGTGGATCAGCACCCCGTCCGGCGCGTGTTTCGCCAGCGCTTCCAGCCCGGCGCGCACGCTTTGCTGCCGCGTCGCCCCGCCGGGAACGGGCTGCAGGTGGTGCAGCCCCTGCAGCGCGGCGTTCACTTCGGAAACCGCGCCCACGGGTTGCAGCATGTCCGCTTCGGCCAGCAGCGCCTCGGCGGCCCAGCGGATCACGGGCTTGCCGGCGAGGTTGCAGAACTGCTTCGGCAGATCGCCGCCGAAGCGGCTGCCGGTTCCGCCGGCCACGAGAACTGCCGCGATGCGCATGGCAATGCCTGTTGCGGGACGCGGCGCGCCAGGTCAAACGGCAGCGCTTGTGCGTTGCAGCAACGGTCCCGAGTGGTTTAAGACTGCCCAAATGGTGGGCACTTCAGCACCCGGGCCGGAATTGCGCGCGGTCGACCTCGGCGGCGGCGTTCGGCTGCCCACGCCGGTGATCCTGGCGCCGATGTCGGGCGTGACGGACTTGCCGTTCCGGCGGCTGGCCAAGCGGCTCGGCGCTGGCTTGGTGGTTTCGGAGATGATCGCGTCCTGGGCCATGGTGCGGGAGAACCGCGCGACGCGGCGCATGGCGGCGCTGGATGAGGGCGCCGGGCCGCGCGCCATTCAGTTGGCGGGCTGCGAAGCAGCGGCGATGGCGGAGGCGGCGCGAATCGCGGTGGGGCTGGGCGCCGAGATCATCGACATCAATTTCGGCTGCCCGGTGAAGAAGGTGGCGCTTGGGCAGATGGCCGGCTCGGCGCTGATGCGCGACGAAGCGGCGGCTGGCCGGCTGCTGGAGGCCACCGTGCGCGCGGTGCCGGTGCCGGTGACGCTGAAGATGCGCATGGGGTGGGACCACGCGAGCCTGAACGCGCCGCGCCTGGCGGCCATCGCGGAAGCCAGCGGCATCCGGATGGTGACCGTGCATGGCCGCACGCGCCAGCAATTCTATACCGGCACGGCTGATTGGGATTTCGTGCGGCGGGTGGCCGAGGCGGTGCGCATCCCGGTGATCGTGAACGGCGATATCCTCACGCCGCAGGATGCGGCGGATGCCATGCGCCGCGCCGGTGCGGCCGGCGTGATGCTGGGCCGCGTCTGCTATGGCCGGCCGTGGATGCCGGCGCTGACTGCCCATTTTTTGAGCAAAGGCGAGTTGCGGCCCGAGCCGGATCTGGCGGCGCAGAAAGCCATCCTGCTGGAGCACTACGCTGCCATGCTGGCGCATTTCGGCACGGACGCGGGCATGCGGCTCGCCCGGAAGCACGTGGCCTGGTATTCGCGCGGGCTGCCGGGATCGGCGGCTTTCCGTGCCGGGACCATGCGGCTGGGCGATCCGGCGCTGGTTCTGGCGGCGATCGATGCGTTCTACGATCCGCTCATCGCCGCCGGGGCCGTGCGCCAGATCGAGGCGCCGGCGGCGATGGCCGCGTGATGCGTGCGGCGCCGCAATTGGCGGTGGTGGCGCAGGCGCCCGATCCCGCGGCGCTGCTGGCGGCGCTGCCAGTGGCCTGCGTGCAGATCGATGGCGGCAACCGGTTCTGCTTTGCCAATCCCGCGGCGGAGCAATTCTTCGGCCATTCGGTCGGCCACCTGCGGAAACTTGCGCTGCCCGAACTGCTGCGCGCGGAAAGCCCGGTGCTGGCGATCGCCGCGCATGTGCGGGCGAGCGGCACAATCGTTTCGGAGCGCGACTTGCTGCTGGAGGGGCCGCGCCTGGCGCGCCGCGGCGTGGCCGTGACGTGCGCGCCGCTGCCCGAGCAGCCGGGGGCATTGCTGATGACGTTCTATGACTGGTCGGCCGCGCTGGCGCTGGACCGGCAGGTGAAGCTGCGCAGCGCGGCCCGTTCGGTGGCCGGCATGGCGGCGATGCTGGCGCACGAGGTGAAGAACCCGCTTTCCGGCATTCGCGGCGCGGCGCAGCTACTGGAACGCGCGGCTGGCGAGGGCGATCGGGAGCTGGCGGTGCTGATTCGCGAGGAGACCGATCGCATCCGCGCGCTGCTGGACCGGATGGAGGCGTTCGGCGATGCGCCGACGGCGCGCGCGGCCGTGAACATTCACCGCGTGCTGGATCACGTGCGGCGGCTGGCGGGCACCGGCTTCGCCGCGCATCTGCGGATTGCGCAGGAATACGATCCGTCGCTGCCGCCGGTGCTGGGCGACCGCGACCAGCTTGTGCAGGTGATGCTGAACCTGGTGAAGAACGCGGCCGAGGCGATTACGGACTCCGGCACGGGCGGCGAGATCGTGCTGAGCACCGCGTATCAGCCCGGCGTACGGCTGAGCGGTCCGGGGCCTGGGTTGCGCCTGCCGCTGGTGGTGACGGTGCGCGACGACGGGCCGGGGATATCCGACGAGGTGGAGCGCACGCTGTTCGAGCCGTTCGTGACGACGCGATCCGGCGGCTCTGGCCTAGGTCTTGCTGGTTCTGGCCTTGGACTTGCCCTCGTGGCGAAGATCGTGGGCGATCACGGAGGCATTGTGGAAGTGGAAAGCCGGCCGGGCCGCACCGAATTCCGCCTGTTCCTGCCGGTGTTTCCCGAAGGCGCATGACCGCCGTTCCGCCCACGGTGCTGGTGGCCGACGACGACCGGTCGATCCGCACGGTGCTGACGCAGGCGCTGGGCCGCGCCGGCTATCAGGTTCGCGCCACGGGCAACGGCGCCACGCTGTGGCGGTGGGTGGAGGAGGGCGAGGGCGATCTGGTGATCACCGATGTGCGGATGCCCGACGAGGACGGGCTGGAGCTGCTGCCGCGCATGAAACGGGTTCGGCCGGCGCTGCGGGTGATTGTGATGAGCGCGCAATCGACGCTGATGACGGCGGTGCGCGCGGCGCAGCGGGGCGCATTCGAATATCTGCCGAAACCGTTCGATCTCGGTGAGTTGCTTTCGGTGGTGGAACGGGCTCTGGCGCCGCCGGCGGTGGTGCCGGATTCCCCCGATGGCGCGGCCGATGGCGAAGCGTTGCCGTTGATCGGCCGCAGCCCGGCGATGCAGGAAATCTACCGCACGATCGCGCGGCTGACCACGGCCGACTTGACGGTGATGGTGAACGGCGAAAGCGGCACGGGCAAAGAGCTGGTGGCCCGGGCGCTGCACGATTTCGGCCGGCGGCGGCAAGGGCCGTTCGTGGCCATCAACATGGCGGCGATCCCGCGCGAGCTGATCGAGAGCGAGCTTTTCGGCCACGAACGCGGCGCGTTCACCGGCGCACACAGCCGGACGCTGGGGCGCTTCGAGCAGGCGGCGGGCGGCACGTTGTTTCTGGACGAGATCGGCGACATGCCGGCCGAGGCGCAGACGCGGCTGCTGCGCGTGCTGCAGGAGGGCGAATTCACGAGCGTTGGCGGGCGGCAACCGATCCGGGCGAATGTGCGCATCGTGGCTGCGACGCATCGCGATCTGCGCCAGGCGATCGCGAGCGGGCAGTTTCGGGAGGACCTCTATTACCGTCTTGCGGTGGTGCCGATCCGGTTGCCGCCGTTGCGGGAGCGCAGCGAAGACATTCCGCTTCTGGCGCGGTGTTTCCTGGATCGCGCGCGGGAGGCCGGGATGCCGGCGAAATTGCTGGACGCGAGTGCGATGGCCGCGCTGCGGGCCCATGCCTGGCCGGGGAACGTGCGCGAGCTGGAGAACCTGATGCGCCGGATGGCGGCGCTGCGGCCGGAGGAGACGATCACCGGCCCGATGGTGCAGGCGGAGTTCACGGAGTTGGCACCGGCTTCCGCGCCGCTGCCCGGGGTTGCCGCCGAGAGGCTGGAGGCGGCGGTGGAGCGCCATTTGCGGCGGGTTCTGGATGGTGGCGAGGCCGGCAAGCTGCGCGATGTTTACGAACAGGTGATCGCTGAGGTGGAGCGGCCGCTGATCCGCATGACGCTGGCCGCGATGCGCGGCAACCAGATCAAGGCCGCCGCCGTGCTGGGGCTGAACCGCAATACGTTGCGGAAGAAGATCCGCCAGCTCGATATCGAGGTTGTGCGGGGGATTGGCTAGGCCGCTCCCGCTCTGGCCCGCAACTCCGCGCGCCGAGTTCTCTTTGGAGTCATGCGAATGGCAGGATCGTATGGCCGGGAGATGCCGGGTGAAGAGCGGATGCGTGCTGGTGGTGGAGGACGAGGCGCTGATCCGCTCGATGCTGGCCGAGGCGTTGCAGGATGCCGGGTTCGTGGTGCAGCAGGCCCATACTGGCGACCAGGCCGCGCAAATTCTCGCAGAGCACGACGGGTTTGCCGCCGTGGTGACCGATATCAACACGCCGGGGGAGCGGGACGGCATCGATGTTGGCCGCTTGGTCGGGGAGCTGCACCCGGGCACGCCGGTGATCTACGTGACCGGCCGGCCGGAGACGCTGGCTGGCACCCGGCTGGGCGCGGACGAGACTTTCCTGGTGAAGCCTTACGCGCCTTCACAGATCGTCGAGGTTCTGCGGACCAAGCTGGGCGGTTGACGCCGGTTCGGACCGGATTTAATTGAGCTGACACAAAGCTGACACATTCCTGACGAGGCGTCAGGTTAAGACGGCGGCCTATTTCGCCGGGCCGCCCGATGTCTCGCTCCGCTTACTGGTTGCTGCCGCTGATAGCTGCGCCGGCTTGGCCGCAAACGCTGCCGCAGGTGAGCGAGCAGATCGTTGTGGTGGCGCCGAGCCAGTTGCGGGACGGCGGGCTAGATAGCGGGGATTTGCCGGAGGCGAGCACGGTGCTGGGCGAGCAGGACATCGCGCGCACCGGCATCCCGAGCCTGACGGGCGCCATAATTTCGGAAATTCCTGGATCGTCGGTATCCGATGTGGATGGCAATCCGTTTCAGCCAGACATCAATTTTCGTGGCTTCACGGCCTCGCCGGTGGCGGGCACATCGCAGGGCATTGCGGTTTACGTGAATGGCGTCCGGTTCAACGAGGCGTTCGGGGATACGGTGAACTGGGACTTGATCCCGCCGGCGGCGATCCGCAACGTGGATATCGAGCCGAGCAATCCGCTGTTCGGGCTGAATGCGCTGGGCGGCGCGCTGGATGTTCGGCTGAAGGACGGTTTCACGTTTCAGGGCGCGCAGTTTACGGGGTATGGCGGGTCGTTCGGCCGCGGTTCGGGCACGCTGGAATATGGGCGGCAGTTTGGCGATTTCGCGGTTTATGCCAGCGGCGATATCACGCACGATGACGGGTTTCGGCAGACGCAATCCTCCGATTTGTACCGGCTGTTCACGGATTTCGGCTGGCGGCGGGACGGGGCGGAGCTGCATGCGGCGGTGACGGCGGCGAGCACGGCGCTGGGCAATCCTGGTGCTGCCCCGGTGCAGGCGTTGAATTACGATCTGGGCAGCATTTTTTCGGGGCCGAACACGGTCTATAACAAGTATGTTTCGTTGAACCTGAATGGCAATTACGCAGTGAACGACACCACCACGTTGCAGGGCGTGGGTTATTTTCAGCATCTGACGCAGCGTATTCCGAACGGCGTGACCGAGGAACTCAGCCCCTGCACCGTGCCGGGTGGATTGCTGTGCAACGACAGCGACGGTTCGGTGGTGACCACGCGCGGCGGGCTGCCGGTGGGGGATTTTCTGGATGGCGGCATTTATTCCGGTCTGGTGAACGAGGGGCTGGACACCCAATCCTATGGTTTCTCCGGCGATATCAGCAATCGCGGCGAGATTGCTGGCCGGCCCAATCATTTTTTGGTTGGCGGCAGCTTCGATGGCGCGAACAGCGGGTTCGATGCGTTCACGCAGATCGGCGGGATCGGTCCTGTATCGCACTTGTTCATCGGCCCGGGTGTTACGCTGAATGAGCCGGGGGTGGGCATCAATCCGGTGCGGGTGGGTGGCACGACGCGCAATTTCGGCTTGTTTCTCGATGATCTTCTGACGCTGGCGCCGGGGCTGGATTTGCATTTGGCTGGGCGGTTCAATGCGGCGGAGATCGATCTGGCCGACAAGCTCGGCGGCCCGGTGCGCGGGCAGCACAGCTACAACCGGTTCAATCCCAGCGCCGGACTTACCTGGCACATCCTGCCCGCGCTCGCGGTGTACGGTAGCTACACCGAAACCAACCGGGCGCCCACGCCCACCGAGCTTTCCTGCGCCAGCGCTGCCACGCCGTGCTCGCTGCTGAATTTTTTCGTCGGCGATCCGAACCTGAAACAGGTGGTGGCCCGGACTTTCGAGGCGGGCGTGCGCGGCAAGTTGTTGGATTTCCGTGGCGGCAGGCTGACGTGGAACGCGGATTACTACCACACGAAAACGGCCGACGATCTTTATTATGAATCGACGATCTACAATCCGAACCTGGCTTACTACACGAATGCGGGCGCGACGCGGCGGCAAGGGGCGGAGGCCAATCTGCGCTACAGCACGGAACGGCTGCGGCTGCAGATGGGCTATGCTTATACGCAGGCTACGTTTCAGAACTATCTTACGCTGAACAGCCAGAGCAATCCGGCGGCCGATGCGAACGGGGTGATCCATGTGGTGCCGGGCGACCGCATTCCCGGCATTCCGCTGCATCGCGGCACGATCGTTGCCGATTATAACGTGACCGACCGCTGGATTCTGGGCGGCTCGGCCGTGTTGCAGAGCAGTTTGTATCGCTTTGGCGACGAGGCGAACCAGACCAAGCCGGTGGGCGGCTACGTGCTGCTGGGGTTCAATACCTCCTACCGACTCACGGACAACGTGACGGTGTTCGGGCTGGTGAACAATCTTACGGATCGGCGCTACGATACGTATGGCACGTTCGGGCCGGTGGGCGACGTGCCGTGGAATTTCGTGCCGGGCGGGGTTGCCGACAGTCGCACGGCGGTTCCGGGCATGCCGATAGCCGGTTATGCCGGGGTGAAGGTGCGGTTTTGAGGAGCGGCCCGAAGATTCTTCTTGTCGAAGACAATGCGTCGCTCCGCTCCATGCTGGCTTCGCATCTGACCGAGCGCGGCATGGCGGTTTGGGCCGTAGGCACGGGGGAGGCGGCGTTGCAGGCCGCGGGGGCGAGCGCGCACGATGCGGTTATTCTCGATCTCGGGCTGCCGGATATGGACGGGCTCGATCTGTTGCGCGGTCTGCACGGTATGCCGGTTTTGATCCTTACGGCGCGGGACGGTGTGGAAAGCCGGGTGCGCGGGCTGGATGCGGGGGCGGACGATTATCTGGTGAAACCGTTCGCGCCGGAGGAGTTGGAGGCCCGGTTGCGGGCGCTGCTGCGGCGGCCGGGGTTGCGCGACGGCGGGGAATATGTGTGGCGGGATCTGCGCTTCGCGGCCGGCTCGCGCAGCCTGCATCGTGGCGACGGTTGCGCGGAACTCACCGCGCGCGAGGCGGCGGTGTTCGAGCTGCTGATCCGCGCGGCCGAACGGATCGTGGTGCGCGACTTGCTGAACGAGCGGATTTACAGCGATGGCGAGGCGGTGAGCGGCAATGCGCTGGAGGCTTCCGTCTCCCGGCTGCGGCGCAAGCTTGCCACGCTCGGCGGCTGGCGCATCGCTTCCGTGCGCGGCATCGGCTATCGGCTGGAACCGGAATGAAGTTTCCGGCGGTGCTGGAGAGCCTGCGCGGCCGGCTGGTGCTTGCGATGTTCCTGGTTTCGGTCGGCGCGGTTGCGATCGCGGATTGGCTGGGCGGTTCCGCGCTGGTGCTGCCTGCCGGTGCGCCGGCTTGGCTGCGCGCGTTGAGCACCGAACCCTATCAGGATGCGATCGTGCTTGGCGGCTTCACGATCGTTTTGCTGGCGTTGTTGTGGGTGGTGAGCGCGTGGACGCTGCGGCCGCTGATCCGCGCTTCCGAAGAAGCCAGCGAAGCCGGGCCCGGCAATCCCGGGGCGCGGATTTCCGGCGCTTCGCTGCCCACGGAATTGCGGCCACTGGCGGGCGCGGTGAACGGCGCATTGGATCGCCTTGCCGAGGCGTTGCGGGCGGAGCAGCGCTTTGTGGCGAATGCCGCGCACGAATTGCGCACACCGTTGGCGGTGCTGGATCTGCGGCTGCGGCGGGCGAGGCAGACGGGGTGCACCGACTGGGCGGCCATCGAGCAAGATCTGGCGGCGCTGACTCGGCGGGTGAACCAGTTGCTGGATCTGGCCAGGTTGGAGCGCGGTGGCAGCGACATGCACCCGGCCAATCTGGCGCGCGCCGCGCGCGAGGCCGCCGCCGCGGTGCTGCCGCTGATGGAGGCGGAAGGGCGGCGATTGGTGGTGGAGTTGCCGGATGCGCTGCCGATGCGCGGCCGGGCGGCGGATTTGAGCGACATGGTGCGCAACCTGCTGGAAAACGCACTGCGCCATGGTTCCGGAACAATCCGCTTGCATGGCGAAACCGCAGGCATGGAGGCGGTGCTGGAGATTGCCGATGATGGCCCTGGCGTGGCGCTGGCGCAGCGCGAGGCGGTGTTCGCGCGGTTCCGGACCGGGCAGGGGGATGGGGCAGGGCAGAGCGGCGGCGCGGGGCTGGGCTTGGCGATCGTGCGCGAGGTGGCGCGGGCGCATGGCGGCACGGTGGGTTTCGTGGATGGGCCGGGATGCTGCGTGCGGGTGCGGCTCCCGGCCCGGCCATGATGCGTTACGGCGTCAGCGGCTCCGCGATTGCGCTGGCGTGGCCGACGATGATCTCGGTGCCCACCGGGATGGAGAACAGGTTCGGGGTGGTAATGTAGATGTGCAGCGCGTTCACCGTGAGCTGGCCTGGCTGGCCGTGCGCCGGCACTTGCTGTTCGTTGACGATCACGTAGCCGAGCAGTGGCAGCAGTTCCGAGGTGTTCGGGCCGACATTGGTGGGCAGCGTGATGCCGTTGACCGTGAGCCCGGCGAAGGTTGTGCCGGCCGTGGAATAACTGACGTGTTGGCCGATCGCGGTTTCGGTCGCTTCCGAGGTGATGGCGCTGGCGCCGATCAGGCCGAGCAGGCTTACGCCGGCGATGTTTGCGGTGGTCTGCGCCCTGCCGCTGTGCTGGTTGGTGCGGCCGTTCACGGTGGTGGTGGCGGCACCGAGCGTGAGGCCGCCGACGCTGAGCGCGGCCACGTGGTTGGTGTGTGTGATGCCGCCGGTGCCGGCGCAGTCGCCGATGCCGGAATAACCGAGATCGCCGAATTGCGGCAGCAGGTTCAGCGCCTGCACCGTGGTGTTGGCGACATAGGCGTTGCCGGCCACCACGTGGTTCGTAGGCGTGCGGTTGTAGCCGGCGCTGGCGTGGCCGAGCGCGATGGTGGCGCCGACCGGAAAGCCGAAGCTGTTGGATTGCGTCACCGTGATCAGCACCGCGACGACATCGATGGCCTCGGTGGTGGTGCCGTCGCCGGTTTTTGTCACGCTGAAGATCGTGGCGTTGCCGATGCCCGGGATGGGGATCACGGTGTTCGGCGGGGTTTTCTCGGGCACGGCATGGCCGGCGATCTTCAGGCGCGAGAAATGCGAGCCGCCGTAGGAGGTGGAGAATTTCGCGTCGGTCGCGCGGATCCGGGCAACACCCTGGATGGCGCCGGCTTGCACGAGGCCGCCGAGCAGCGAGACGCCCGCGAGCTTGGAGAGTTCGGTGGCGTCGGCTTCGGTCGCGGTGCGGTCACCGAGCGCGCTCGCGAATGTGGCGCTTACGGACAGCAGGCCGGGGATGGACACGGGGCCGATGCGCTGCACAACCTTATGGCCGTTGGTGCCGCCGCAGGGGCAGCCGGCGGTGGCCAGCCGCGTGAGCTGCGCCGAGAATGGCCCGATCGTGAGATCGGCGGAGGCGGCGGTGCCGGCGCCGCTGAAGTATCCCGGCAGCAGCGGTGCGGCGCGGGCGGGCAGAGCGGTGGCGACGGCGGCCACGGCAAAGGGCAGGGCCCAGACAGGCTTGTTCATAATCTCTCTCCTTGGACGAATTCTGTTGCCGGATCGTGGGAGCGCCGGACTATCGAGAACGCAATGGTCATCAAA
The DNA here is from genome assembly GCA_964250215.1 of uncultured Acetobacteraceae bacterium. Classification (GTDB taxonomy): domain Bacteria; phylum Pseudomonadota; class Alphaproteobacteria; order Acetobacterales; family Acetobacteraceae; genus DAIDJM01. Next base: position 29,193 of record CAXUEX010000003.1, read on the forward strand.
ATGATCCGAAAACGCGAGTAATATTCTTTTGATTTCTAGCTCAGGGGGAAACTGCATCCGATCCGCCATCATGCCGCGTAAGACACCCTTCATGCACAGTCTGGCCGGCCGCGGCGGCAGCGCCTTGGACAGACCTCGCGGCCGCCCTAACATCCTGTGGCCGTGAACGCCCTTCCGCCTCTGGTCCTGCGCCACACACCCGCGCGGCGGCTGATCGATATCCTGCTCGGCAAGCTGGCCACGCTGGCGCTCGCCGCTACCGCGGCCATCCTGGGCATCGGCAGCTTCGTGCTGATGTCGCACGGCGCGCCGCTGACGATCCGGCCGAACCTGGTGACGGCGCTGGTGATCTCGAACGCCGCGGTGCTGCTGCTGCTGGGCGCCTCGCTGGCCGGACGGCTGACGCAGGTTTGGGTGGAGCGCCGGCGTGGCTCGGCTGGCAGCCGGATGCACATCCGGCTGGTGCTGCTGTTCTCGGTGGTGGCGGTGATCCCCACCATCCTGGTGGGCGTGTTCGCGACGGCCTGGTTCAGCCTGGGCATTCAGGCGTGGTTCAACGACCGCGTGCGCACGGCGCTGCAGGAGGGGTTGCAGGCCAGCCAGGGCTACCTTTCCGAGCACCGCGACGCGATCAAGACCGACGCGCTGGGCATGAAATCCGATCTGGAACGGGCCGGCGTGATGCTTTCGGACAATCCGCAGGCGTTCGGCCAGGTGCTGGCCACGCAAACCACGCTGCGCGGGCTGGACGAGGCCGTGATCTACGATCCCATCACGGGGCAGGTGGTAGCGACGGCCGGGCTGTTTGCCGGCAGCGCGCCGCCGGAAGTGAGCCCGGCCGCGCTGCAGGCCGCGAAGGACGGCGAGGTGCCGGTGCTGGGCACGGCTTCGGAGACCGAGGTGCGGGCGCTGGTGGAGCTCGCCTCGACGCCGCCGCTGATGATGCTCATCGAGCGTCCGGTGGATCCGGCGATCCTGGCGCATATGCGGCGCACCGAGGCGGCGGTGGCGGAATACGACCGGCTGGATCAGAACCGGTCGGGCTTGCAGGTGACGTTCGCGCTGATCTTCGCGCTGGTGGCCCTGCTGGTGCTGGCCGCCGCGGTGCTGATCGGGCTGGTGCTGGCCACCCAGTTTGCGCGCCCGATCGGCTGGCTGATTGAAGCCGCGGAGCGGGTGCGGGCGGGCGACCTGGCGGTGCGGGTGCCGGAGATCGAGAGCGGCGACGAGCTGGCGGGGCTTTCGCGCGCGTTCAATCGGATGACCGGCCAGCTCTCGGCGCAGCGGGCCGAGTTGATGAGCGCCTATGGCCAGATCGACGAGCGGCGGCGGTTCACGGAGACGGTGCTTTCCGGCGTGTCGGCGGGGGTGATCGGGCTGGATGGCGAGGGCCGAGTGGAGCTGCCGAACCGCGCCGCCGCGGAGCTGCTGGGCCGGGATCTCTGGGCCGCCGTTGGCGCGCCGCTGGTTGGCTTGGTGCCGGAGTTCGAACCGCTGCTGGCCGCGGCCTCCGCGGCGCCGGAGCGGCCCAGCGCCGGGGAAATCCAGGTGGGTCCGGGCCGCCGCCGCCGCGTGCTGCTGGTGCGGATCGGCGCCGAGATCGCCGCCGGCCGCATTGCCGGATTTGTCGTGACGTTCGACGACATCACGGAGCTGCAATCGGCGCAGCGCAAGGCGGCCTGGGCGGATGTGGCGCGCCGTATCGCCCACGAGATAAAAAATCCGCTCACGCCGATCCAGCTTTCTGCCGAGCGGCTGAAACGCCGGTTCGCGCGCGAAATCACTTCCGATCCGGAAACGTTTACACAATGCGCCGATACCATCGTGCGGCATGTGGCCGATATCGGCCGCATGGTGGATGAGTTTTCCGCGTTCGCGCGGATGCCGGTGCCGGTGCTGAAGCGCGAGGATGTGGGAAGGGTGGCGCGCGAGGCGCTGGTGCTGCAGAAAAGTGCCCGGCCGCAGATCGTATGGTGCACGGAAATTCCGGAGCGTGGGCCGATGGGCGTGTGCGACCGGCGGCTGCTTGGCCAGGCGCTCACCAATTTGCTGCAGAACGCCGCCGATGCGATCGCGATGCGGCCGGTGCCGGCCGGGGCCGATGGCGACGCCGATGCGGCGGGGCACATCGAGGTTTCGGTGAACGAAGCCAATGGGCTCGTGCGAATCGCCGTGACCGACAATGGAATAGGCCTGCCGCGCGATCGTGGCCGGCTCACGGAACCGTATGTGACGCACAAGCCGAAAGGCACGGGGCTTGGACTTGCCATCGTGAAGAAGATCATGGAGGACCATGGCGGATCGGTCACACTGGATGATCGTGGAAGCCACAGTGGGGCGGTGGTGACACTCACCCTGCCGGCGGAAGGCAAGGGTGCCGATGGCGCATGAAATTCTAATTGTGGATGACGAGCCGGATATCCGGCTGCTGATCGACGGGCTGCTGAAGGACGAAGGCTTCGACACGCGCCAGGCTGGCGATTCGGATGCGGCGATTGCCGCCTTCCGGGCGCGCCGGCCCTCGCTGGTTGTGCTGGATGTGTGGCTGCAAGGCTCGCGGCTGGATGGGCTTGGCATCCTGCGCGCGCTGCACCGGGAAGAGCCGCAGGTGCCGGTGGTGATGATCTCCGGCCACGGCACCATCGAGATGGCGGTGAGCGCCATTCAGCTCGGCGCCTATGATTTTCTGGAAAAGCCGTTCCAGTCCGATCGGCTGTTGCTGGTGGTTCGCCGCGCGCTGGAGGCGGCGCGGCTGCGGGCCGAGAACGCCGAATTGCGGCTGCGCGCCGGGCCGGAAAGCGTGCTGACCGGATCGAGCCCGGCGCTGCACCAGGTGCGCAACCAGATCGAACGCGTGGCGCCCACCGGCTCGCGCGTGCTGATCACCGGTGCCGCGGGATGCGGCAAGGAGGTGGCGGCGCGCATGATCCATGCCCGCTCGCGGCGCGCCGAGGGTCCGTTCGTGGTGCTGAATTGCGCGACGCTGAACCCGGCAAGGTTCGAGGAGGAATTGTTCGGCGTCGAGGCCGGCAACGATCCGGCCGCGGTGCCGCGCCGCGCCGGCGTGCTGGAACGCGCGCATACCGGCACGCTGCTGCTGGATGAGGTTTCCGACATGCCGCTGGAAACCCAGGGCAAGATTGTGCGCGCGCTGCAGGACCAGACGTTCGAGCGCATCGGTGGCACCAGCCGCGTGAAGGTGGACGTGCGCGTGCTGGCGACGACGAACAAGGATCTGCAAGCCGAAATCGTTGCCGGCAAGTTTCGCGAGGATCTGTATTACCGGCTCGCCGTGGTGCCGCTGAAGCTGCCGAGCCTGAAGGAACGGCGCGACGATGTGCCGGAGCTGGCGCGGTATTTTCTGCAGCGCTCGCGCGAAATCTCTGGCATGCCCGGGCGCGAGCTTTCGGCGGACGCCATGACCGCGATGCAGGCTTACGATTGGCCCGGCAACGTGCGGCAATTGCGCAACCTGATGGATTGGCTGCTGATCATGGCGCCGGGCGGCCCGGCGGAATCGATCCGTGCCGAGATGCTGCCGCCGGAGATCGGCCAGGGCGCGCCGGCGCTGCTGAATTTCGATCCCACGGCCGACGTGATGGGCCTGCCGCTGCGCGAGGCGCGGGACATGTTTGAAACGCAATATCTGCAAGCGCAATTGCTGCGCTTCGGCGGCAATATCTCGCGCACCGCGGGTTTTGTGGGCATGGAGCGCAGCGCGCTGCACCGCAAGCTGAAGCAGCTCGGCGTGAACTCCGAGGACCGGGTTCCTGGCTGACGCCGGGCCGCCTTCGCCTGAGCTGTCGTTCCTGGCGGGCGGTGGCGCCATGGGCGCGCGGATGCGCGAATTCGATTGGCGCGCCACGCCGCTAGGTGCACCCGCCGATTGGCCGCTGGGGCTGAAGGCGGCCGTGCAGATCATGCTCACCTCCCGCTTCGCGATGTGGATGGCTTGGGGGGAAGCGCTCACATTCTTTTGCAACGACGCGTATCTGCCCACCACAGGATTGAAGCGCGACTGGGTGCTGGGCGCGCGATCCGACCTTGTGTGGGCGGAAATCTGGGCGGATATCGGCCCCAGGATCGCGCGCGTGCGGCAAGCCGGGGAAGCGACCTGGGACGAGGCGCTGCTGCTGTATCTGGAGCGCAGCGGTTTCGCGGAAGAAACGTATCATACGTTTTCGTATTCGCCGCTGGCGGACGATTCCGGGGCCATTGCCGGCATGTTGTGTGTTGTGGCGGAAGTGACCGAGCGTGTAATCGGCGAACGCCAGCTCGCGCTGCTGCGGGATCTGGGCGCCCGGCTCGCCTCCGCGCCGACGCGCGCCGAGGCGATGGCGGCGTTCGAGCAGAGTTTGCAAGCTTTGCCGCAGGACATTCCGTTCGCACTCGCGTATCTGCGGCACGAGGCGGGCCATGCCGAGCTTGCGGCGGTGCACGGATTGGATCGCGGCGCGGCATGGCTGGCGCCACGGGTCGATCCGGCAGATGCGGCCTCGCCCTGGCCGTTCGGCGCGGTGCTGGCTTCCGGGGCGCAGGTGGTCGCGTTCGAGGCGCCGCCCGGCAGTTTCACGCTGCGGTTCTGGCAATCGCCACCGCGACAGGCGATCGTGGTGCCGATCGTCGGCGCCGAAGGGGGCACGCCGGTCGGCTTTCTCGTCGCCGGCCTCAATCCGCATCGCAACTTCGAGAGCGGCTATCGCGGATTCGTCGGGCTGCTGGCCGGTCAGCTCGCCGCCGCGATCGCGCGGGCCGACGAATACGAGCGCGAGCGCGCCCGGGCCGAGGCGCTGGCCGAAATCGATCGCGCGAAGACAGCGTTTTTTTCGAATGTCAGCCACGAGTTCCGCACGCCGCTGACTCTGATGCTAGGGCCGCTGGAAGATGCGTTAGCCGACCGCGCTTCGCTGCCGGCGGCGCAGGCGGAGCGCGTGGAACTGGCGCAGCGCAACGGCATGCGGCTGCTGCGTCTGGTCAACGCGCTGCTCGATTTCTCGCGCATCGAGGCCGGACGGATGCAGGCGAACTATCGGCCGGTGGATCTGAGCCGGCTGACCGCCGAACTTGCTTCCACCTTCCGTTCCGCCTGCGATCGCGCGGGCCTGACACTGACCGTCGATTGCCCGGAAATGTCGCAGGACGTGTTCGTGGATGCGGAGATGTGGGAGCGGATCGTTCTCAACCTGCTCTCCAATGCATTCAAGTTCACGCTGCAGGGCGGCATTTGCGTGGCGCTGCGCGAGCACGGGACGACGGTAGAGCTGGAAGTGCGGGATACCGGCGTGGGCATTCCGGAATCGGAATTGCCGCATTTGTTCGAGCGCTTTCACCGCGTGGAGGGTGCGCGCGGGCGCAGTTTCGAGGGTTCCGGCATCGGCCTGGCGCTGGTGCACGATCTGGTGCGCCTGCAAGGCGGCGAGGTGGACGTGGAAAGCCAGGAAGGCCGTTTCACGAGTTTCCGCGTGCAGTTGCCACTGGGGCGCGCGCACCTGCCGGCCGATCGGGTGGGCACGGCGCAGGCTGCCGCCGCGAACCCGGCGCTGGCGCACGCCTTTGCCGACGAAGCGCTGCGCTGGCTGCCGGATGACGCGGCCGTTGTGCCGCAGGTGATTCGCGATGCCGGCGCCGGGGCTGCGGCGGCATCCGCATCCGGGCGACTGCGCGAGGTGTTGCTGGCCGACGACAATGCCGATCTGCGCGATTATGTGGGGCGATTGTTGCAGGACCGTGGCTATGCGGTGCGGGCGGTGGCGGACGGGGCGGCTGCGCTGGCTGCCGCCCGCGAGCGTCGGCCCGACTTGATACTGACCGATGTGATGATGCCGCTTCTGGACGGTTTCGGCCTGCTCGCCGCGATTCGCGCCGATGCGGCGCTGGCCGACATTCCCGTGCTGATGTTGTCGGCCCGCGCGGGAGAGGAAGCGCAGGTGGAGGGCTTGGGGGCGGGTGCCGACGACTACCTGGCCAAGCCGTTTTCGGCGCGGGAATTGCTGGCTCGGGTGGCGGCCAATCTCGACATGGCGCGCACACGGCGCGAGGCGGCGGAAGCGCTGCGGCTGGCGAATGCGTCGCTGGAGCAGCGCGTGGCCGATGCGGTGGCCGAGCGGGAAGCGGCGCTGACGCGGCTGGCCGAAGCGCAAAAAATGGAAATGCTCGGCCAGTTGACCGGCGGCGTGGCACATGATTTCAACAATTTGCTGACGCCGATCATGGGCTCGCTGGATCTGTTGCGGCAGCGCCACGAAGATGCGGGCAGCCAGCGTCTGCTCGGCGGCGCGCAGCAATCCGCGGAACGCGCCCGCGCGCTGATCGGCCGGCTGCTGACGTTTGCCCGCAAGCAAAGCCTGGCGCCGCGGCCATTCGATGCGGCCGCCCTTGTGAGCGGCCTGCGCGAGCTCATCGAGCGCAGTCTGGGCCAGGCTTTTCAGCTTCATCTGGAGGTGGCGCCGGGACTGCCGGCGGCGATGGCCGATCCCAATCAGATGGAACTGGCGCTGCTCAACCTGGCGGTGAACGGCCGCGACGCGATGCAGGACGCTGGACGGCACGATGGACAGCTGACCATCGAGGTGCGCGAGGACCGCACGCCGCCGCCAACGCTGGGTTTGCCGCAGGCCGCCTATATCCGGTTTGCGGTTACGGATAGTGGCATCGGCATGGATGCGGCCACGCTGAAGCGGGCGGTGGAACCGTTCTTTTCGACGAAGGCGGTGGGCCGGGGCACCGGTCTGGGGCTCGCCACGGTGCACGGACTGGCGCTGCAATCCGGCGGTGCGCTGCACCTGGAGAGCGAGCCCGGGACGGGCACCACCGCCTCGATCTGGTTGCCGGTGACGGCCGAGCAGCCGGCGGCGATGCGGGACGCGCCGCCGGTGGCCGATCCCGTGAAGCTGCGCGTGCGGCTGCTGGTGGTGGATGACGAGCCGCTGGTGCGTTCGACCACGGCCGCGCTGCTGGAAGAACTAGGTTATGACGTGGTGGAAGCCGCATCGGCCGCCGCGGCGCTGGAAGCCGTGCGTGGCGGGCTGCTGCCGGCTTTGGTGATCACCGACCACATGATGCCGGGCATGACCGGCGCGCAGCTTGCGATCGCGTTGCGCGGGCACCTGCCGGGCGTGCCGGTGCTGATGATCACGGGCTTCGCCGACCTGCGGCCCGAGGATGCGGCCGGGCTGGAAGTGCTGACCAAGCCTTTCACCTTCGCCGAACTCCGCGCGCGGATCGTCAAGCTCATGGCCCCGGCGGCGGAAGTGCAGATCGCCTGACGGGTGGCTTTGCGCATTCTGACGGCGGCTCTATCACCGCCGGATGAGCCGCATCGCCTATGTGAACGGCAGCTACCGCCCGCTCGCCGAAGCCGCCGTGCATGTGGAGGATCGCGGCTTTCAGTTCGCCGATGGCGTGTACGAGGTGGTGTTCCTCAATCGCGGCCGGCTGATCGATACGGAACTGCATCTGGCGCGGCTGGATCGCAGCCTGCGGGAACTTGGCATGGCGGCGCCGATGCCGCGGCCCGCGCTGCTGGCCGTGCTGCGCGAGGTGGTGCGGCGCAACCGCCTGCCGCATGGGCTGCTGTATATCCAGATCACGCGCGGCAGCGCACCGCGGCAGCATTTTTTCCCGGGCCCGGAAGCTGCCGCCACGCTGGTGGTGACGCTGCGCCGCGCACCGCCCGTGCCGGAAAGCCTGGACGGGTGGTGCGGCACGGCGATCACCGCGCCGGACACGCGATGGGCGCGCTGCGACATCAAATCGGTGGCCCTGCTGCCGAACGTGCTGGCCAAGCAGGCGGCGCGGGAAGCCGGGGCGACGGAAGCGATCCTGGTGGCGGCCGACGGGCTGGTTACCGAGGGCGCTTCCACGACGGTTTGGATCGTCGATGCCGCCGGGACGCTGCGCACCCGGCCGCTGAGCCAGGCGATCCTGCCCGGCTGCACGCGCGCCGCGCTCATCGAGGAGATGGCGGGTTGCGGCATCGCGTTCGAGGAGCGCCCGTTCACGCTGGCCGAGCTGCGTGGTGCGCGTGAGGTTTTCCTGAGTGCCGCCAGCAGTTTCGTAAAGCCTATGCTGGCGGTTGATGGCGCAACGATCGGCGGCGGCGTGCCTGGCCCGGTAGCGCAAATTCTGTTCGCGCGTTTCCGCCGGCGTGCCATCGGTGGGCGTAATGATTGAACCTGGCTGCCCGGCTGCCCATTGTATCCGGTGGCGTTCGGCGTAAACTGCGGTAGCCCGGTTGCGCTGGCCGGGGCAAGAAACTTGTGGATCAACTCGCTGCCGGCAAATTTTCGTCCGGCACAACAAGGGGAAAACCCATGGCAACCGAGAAGCCGCAGAATGTGCAGGATGTGTTTCTCAATCACGTCCGCAAAACGAAAACCCCGGTCACCGTGTTCCTGGTGAACGGCGTGAAGCTGCAAGGCATCATCACCTGGTTCGACAATTTCTCGGTGCTGCTGCGGCGCGACGGGCATACCCAGCTTGTGTACAAGCACGCCATCAGCACGGTGATGCCGGGGGCGCCGATCCAGCTTTTCGATGCGGCGAAGGGCGAGGCCGGGAGTGAGCACGCTGAACCCGAAGGCTGAGAACGGCACCGCGTCCGGCACGGAAGCCACCCGGGCGGCGGTGCTGCTGCCCTGGGAGCGGACCGGGGGTGCGGCGCCGCGCGCGGCGGAGGCGCGGCTGGCGGAAGCGGTGGGGCTCGCCGCCTCGATCGGGCTGGTGGTGGTGCATACGGCGATCCTGCCGCTGCGGGCGCGCCGGCCGGCGACGTTGCTGGGGCCGGGCCAGGTGGAGAGCGAGCACGCGGCGCTGCGCGAAGCCGGCGTGGAGGTGGCCGTGATCGATGCCGGCCTCAGCCCGGTGCAGCAGCGCAATCTGGAACGCCTGTGGCAATGCAAGGTGATCGACCGCACGGGGTTGATCCTGGACATTTTCGGCGAGCGCGCGGCGACCCGGGAAGGCACGCTGCAGGTGGAGCTGGCGCATCTGGATTATCAGCGCTCGCGGCTGGTGCGTTCGTGGACGCATCTGGAACGTCAGCGCGGCGGTTTCGGCTTTCTGGGCGGCCCGGGCGAAACTCAGATCGAGGCGGACCGAAGGCTGATCACCGACCGCATCGCGCGGTTGCGCCGGGAGCTGGCGCAGGTGCGGCGGACGCGCGGCCTGCACCGGGAAGCGCGCCGGCGCGTGCCGTTTCCGGTGGTGGCGCTGGTGGGCTACACGAACGCCGGCAAATCGACGCTGTTCAACGCGCTCACCGGCGCGGAGGTGGCGGCGCGGGACCAGCTTTTTGCGACGTTGGATCCCACCATGCGCGGGCTTACGCTGCCTTCCGGCCGGCGCGCGATCGTATCGGACACGGTAGGTTTCATCAGCGAACTGCCGACGCAGCTTGTGGCCGCGTTCCGTGCGACGCTGGAGGAGGTGGCGCAGGCCGATCTGATTCTGCACGTGCGCGATGCCGCGCATCCCGACAGCGATGCGCAGGCGCGGGACGTGATGGCCGTGCTGGCCGCGATGCAGGCGGAGGGCACGCTGGATGCGGACTGGCCCGATCGCACGCTGGAAGTTTTGAACAAGGCCGATCTGATGGGCGGCGTTGCCGGGATTGCCGCGCGCCGAGGCGAAGTTGCGGTTTCCGCCATCACCGGCGAGGGTTTGCCGGCGCTGCGCGAGGCTCTCGACGCGCGCATTGCCACGGGCATGGAGCAGGCCGAATACGATATTCCGCACGAGCACGGATCGCGTCTGGCTTGGCTGTACGAACACGGCGAGGTGCTGGGGCGGCACGACGACGAGCGTGCCGCCCATGTCACGGTGCGGTTGCTGCCGGCCGACAGGGCGCGATTCGAAGCGTAACTATTTGCCAGGGTGCCCGGGCGAAAGGCCTTCGTGATAGAGCGCATACAGGATCGATTGCGCCACGACGGGCGGGGCGCCGCCGCCGCTGTTTCGGGTGTTCGCCAGCACCACCACACCGATATTGGCGCTGGGAATGAAGGTGACGAACGATGCGAAGCCGGGCACGCCGCCATCCTTGGAAATGACTTCGGGGTTGCCAGGCTGGATGCTCCACCCCAGGCCGGTCTCCAAGCCGGTGCAGCCCGATAGCGAAGGGTTGCCGGAGACGCAGGCATACGGCGTCTCCGCGATTTGGAACCCGGCGGTAATTGCCGGGGGTACGGCGATGCCGCCGATGCTGGTGTTGCCGAGCGCCGCGGCGGTGAATGCCGCCAGATCGCCGGAAGAGGAACTCAGCGCGCTCGATGCGCCCCAGATCGGGATCACGCTGGTGATAGGCGGGCTGATGCCGATCGAGACGGTGACGGGTGGCACGTAGCCGGCGCCGCCATCGGTGATTTCGACGTAATCGACGGCACCGTTGTCCAGATGCGCGATCGCGGTTGCGTCGCGGCCGCCGCTGAGCCGGCCGCCCTTGAACGCGACGGTGGGTGTGGAGGTGAAGTTGCCGCCATTCCCCACTTCCACCCCCACCACCTGGCCATTGGCGATGATGGCTTGCCCGGCGCCCGCGCTGCCGCCGCCGCGGAAGAAGACTTTCGCCGGAGCGACGTAGCCGGTGCCCGCATTGGTCACCTGAATTCCGGAAAGCGAGCCTTTGGCCGAAAGCACCGCGATGGCCTGCGCGCCGGTGCCGTTGCCGCCGGAGATTGCGACCGCCGGGGCGGTTGTGTAGCCGGAACCTGGATCCGACAGCTTCACCGAAACGACGCCGCCGGCTTTCACCGCCGCCTGGCCCACCGCCGTGGTATAGCCCGCAGCTTCCAGCGGCTGATCCTTGCCGGGAACTACAAGGAACGTGTGGTTCATGCCGAGCGGCGTTGTGATCTGCGTCGCCACCAGGTTCGCCCAGTTTTCGAATGCGGAATTATCCAGCGGTTGACCGGGCGTGGCACCCAGAAGCAAGCCGGTCAGCCCCATTGCGGCATCGGAATAGATGTAGCTTTGCGGGGGCGGCGCACCGGTTTGGTAGGTTTGAAAGAAGGTGGCGAAATCGGCCGCGGTATAAACGGTGATCGGTTGCGGACCGCTGCCCGGCACGCAGCCGGTCTGCGGCGGGGTTTCGTGGCCTTTGCATTTCGACGGCACGAACGGAAAGCCGCCGGTGAAATCCGCCAGCTGTTCCAGCGTGACGGCGGCGGAATTGGGCGGCAGCGTGCCGAGCACGGCGCCGTAGCTGGAGAGCGGCTGGTTCAGCGAGATTGTGCCGGCGTTCACCGCCTGGCCCAGCAGATTGCTGGTGAACGGCTTTGTGACCGAGGCGATCAGGAACAGCGTGTTCTGGTCCGGCGGCGCACCGGAAACCGCGTCTTTCTCGCCGAACCCGGCGAGGTAGGGCGGCGCACCGCCGCCGATCACGGCCACGGTCAATCCGGCGGCCAGACCGCGCTGGATCGCGTCGTTCGCGAACAGGCCGACGATGCTTTGGACCGTGGGGCCGCCGTGCGCCGGGGCGGCGCCCGCCAGCAGGGCCGTGGAAGCTGCCAGCGCCAATAGGCGGCCGGAGCGAAATGCGGGATGGGAAAGCATGATGAAAACTCCTGCGGCGTGAACCCCGGCGTGGCAGCCGGGACCGGTGGACAATCTAGCCTCGAAGGCCGGTTCGTAACAAGGTGGGCGCTGCGGCGGCCGCCCCGGATTTGACTGGCCGGCGGCAGGCGCGCAGAGTTGTTCCACTCCAGGTTGGAACTGTTTCATGCGCTATCCGCAAGGTTTTCGCGTCGGGTCGGCAACGCTCGGGTTGGCGATCGGCACCTGTCTCGCCACGCCCGTGTTCGCCAGCAGCCAGCTTCAGCACGGCAACTTCCAGGAGGTGGACCCGGCCGGGCCTTCCTACCACGACCAGGGAAGCTGCAATTTCGTGACGGGGCCGCGGGACGGACTTGCCGCCGATCGCTTCGTGCTCACCGCCGGCGACGACCATGCGGCGCGCGACACCGAGCTGCTTCTCGGCGGAACCTTCAAGGCGATCGATGGCGGCGGCGGTCGGACGATTTATGCGCTGACCCCCGACGGTGCCGCCGCCGGCAAGTTTGTCGAAGATGTTCTTCGACGGCAGTCTAGCGACGACACCCTGAGCTTCCTGCTCAGCAGCCTGGCGGTGCGGGTGACCGAGCGCGCCGGCCGCGCCGAGTGCTCGATTGCCGCGGCCGGCATGGTGACGCCCGCGGGCGGCAAGCCATCGTCGGCCACGCTGACTTTCCACGGCGAAGGGCAATACTACGCCGGCAGCGCAGCCGCCCTGGCCGCCGCCGGCCCGAAGCCGGGGGCGGCGGGCCCGATCGACAACAACCCACCATGCCCGACCACATTGCCCGCCGACAAGGCGCTGGCGCCGCTCGGCCTGGATCCGGTGCCCGGACAATGCGTCCCCGGAACTTCTTGCCTGCTGAACTTCAAGGGCTATCAGTGGTGGACGAGCTTTCAATTCTACGGCCCGCCTGGCAATCCGATTTTCCCCTATGGCGGCTATTACTACAATGGCGGGCTGCAGACGATTTTCGCGCCGCGCAATGCGTTTGTGCAGGCGGACGGGCTGCATCTGCAGGTGCAAACGCGGGATCTCGGCGGTGGCCCGGTTGTGGCCGGTTCCGAGGTGGTGCTGATGTTCAACCCTGACGGCACGCAGGCCAATCTCGGCTATGGCGACTACCTGGTGACCGCGACGGAAACGAAGGCGCCCGACTGGAACAGCCTGGATCCCAATGTGGCGTTCGGGCTTTTCCCATACGAGCGGGTGGGCGGCGGCAGCACGGGCGACGCGAACAATCCGGCGCGGGAGATCGACCTTGCGGAGCTTTCCACCTGGGGCAAATATCCGCCGGGCAACTGCCCGTATCGTGGTATCGAGGCGGCGCTGTGCAACGGCAACGCGCAGTTCACGTTACAAATTTATAACAAAGACCCGCTCAATCTGCACCGCTACACGATTCCCGCCGGCGCCAACACCGTAACGCTGGTGATGCGCTGGCGCGGCCAGGGAAAATCCGTGACGTTCGAGCAGTATAATGGCGCGTTCACGCTCGCAACGCTGCCGCCGAAGCCGGACAATAGCTGGACAACGCCTGACGATCAGAGCCGGCTGTTCGTGCCGGCGCCGGGTTGCGGCCGGTTTCACATGAATTTGTGGCTCGGCAATTTTCCGGCCGCAACGAAACAGGTGAACCCGCCGCCGGCAAAATTGCCGCAGGAAGTGGTGGTGAGCAATTTCGAGTTCCGCGCGGCGAAGTAGGGCAACCCTGAAAGCTTCGCTTCTACATGGGATAGCCAGCGGCGCTCATAATCGGACCGCAAACCTGCACGAACGTTTCTTTCTCCGCCTGTGTCCAACTCGTATCGGCCAGCGTCATTCGGCGGCTCCAATCGTGGCTCGATCGCTGGTCGCGCCGCTCGGTGGCCAAAAAATCGAGCAGTTCCGCGGCGCGGTTCGGCTCACCGAGATGTGTCGCCACGGCGCTGGCGATTCGCGCGGTGTCGTTCACAATGTCGAACTGATCTATCGTGAGCACCGAGTCCGGCAGCGGCTTGCGGCGATCGATTGCCTCCATGGCGCGTGACCACGCCGTGGCGGCCTTTTCGACATCGGAGGAAAACTTTCGGGTGAAGGATTGCACCACCTCGATGCCGTTGCGGGTGGTGATGATGATGCGGGCGCGCGGGAACACATCGAGGATGATCGGGATGGCGCTGATGGATTCCGCGCCCGGGGTTTTGTCGATCCAACGGCCGTGCGGGAACTGCGTTGTGTAATAATCCCGCAGTGTCGCGCGGAAGCCTGTCATCAGCTGGTCGTTTCGCAGGTCTTTCACGCCCACTTTTGGCGGGAGGTTTTCCCGGTAAAGCTCGAAGGACCGCAGCATACGGGCAAAAATCGGCATGACGTGGCTTTCGCCATAGCCGGAGAGACCGAACACTTTTCGCAAGCCCAGCAGCAGGATGGAGGTGCCGGAGCGGGCGGGGCCGAGCACGAACACCTTCAAGGGGCGGGCTGGCAGATCGGGTTGGGCGGCGGTTTCCATGCGGCTCGATCTCTCGCCTCGGGGCAGAACCGCCCCGATACTGCAAATGGTCTCGATCTCAAAGATCGGCGTGAGGTGCGGCCGGCGACCGTGCGGCCTATACGGTTTCGGCTGGGACCTCGGAACGATAATGCGCATCCGTGGAATAGCCGAATGCCCGCATCTGCTCGCCGCAGCACTCGTTAAAGATTCGAAGCTGCTCGGCGCTCCAACCGGTGGATTGCAGGCTCAGCGTGCGCTGCGCACTGCCGGGCTCCGATTGCTGCGGCCGTTCGGAGCGGAAGGTGCGCTCCAGCGTCGCCTGCGCCTCCGCGGTCAGCCCGAGGAACTGGGCGATTTTCTGCGCGGTGGCGGACGGCTGTTCGCTGATGTCGTGCTGGTCCACCTCGATGGCCGGCACATTGGGATGCGCCTCCTTCAGCTTGCGCCAAGCGGCCATGTTCCGGGCCCAATCGTTGCAGTGATACTCGAAACTGTGCTTGGGAAACTTCACGACACGGGAGACAAGGTTCTCGATGGCGCGGCGTTTGGCGAAGATGAAGTGGCTGGTGGGCAGCAGACGCCGCATGATGGGGATGATTTCGATCATTTCGGGATTGCCGGTCTTGTCCAGCCAGACCGGCGTTTCGTATTGCGCCAGCGCGGCATTCACCACCTGCCGTGCCACGACATCCTTCAGGCCCTGGCGATCGATGCGCGATGTGAGGACCTGCGGATTGTCGGTGCCGAACGTGGCGAAATGCCGATCGATATCCCGCAGGAGCGGGTGGATCAGCGACAGAAAGTTTCCTTCGTTGAAGCCGCTGTATCCGGACCGCTGCAATGCGCGGACGAGAATGCTCGTGCCGGAGCGAGGCGAACCGACGACAAATAGAGGATGCGCAGCCATTATCCGCCCGATTGTTCCAGATTCGATTTCAGCACGCAGCGGAAGATTCCGGCGGCCACCCCGCCTGCGTCCAGCATCGTTCCAGCCTTGCTCGTTCCATTACAGGTGACACGGTTCGATTTCAACCACGGATAGCGTCCGTTTATGGAGATTCTGTCTTCTCTTACGGGCAGACGGCGCCGCCGTTGCGTGGTTGCCACACGGCCCGGCTGCTGGCTGCAACTCTCCGTCACAACAAACTCCGGTGAGCTGCGCACCCGCTGCGGTTCACGCCGCCAACGCGGGCTCACCCGCGCGGTCGGGCCAATAGACGCCGAGATAGCCGCCGACCATGGTTGTTCGGGCGGGTGGCTGGGGCAGGGCCTCGCGCAGCCGCTCCCACAGCCCGGCCTCGGTCGCCGCGCGGCGCATGGTTTCGGCCAGCGCCCGGTGGTCACCGACCGGGAATTGCAGCGCGAAACGATCGTGCACATTGCGCTCGGCCATGCCGCCGACGTTGGAGCAGATCACCGGGCGGCCGAACATCCATGCCTCGGAGATCACCAGGCCGAAGATTTCCCACCAGATCGACGGCACGATGCACCAATCCACCCGGGCCATGCGGCCGCGCAGCAGATCGACGTGGTAGGAGCCGTTGTTCGTGACCAGGCGTTCGTCCAGCGGCCGTTCGGCCTCGAGCGCCAGGAAGGTTTCGATCTCCTCGCGCACCGGCGCGCTCGCGTAACGGAGATTGTCGCCGTTCAGCTCCACCGCGAAATCGGTGAAACCTTCGGCCCGCAGCAGCGTGACCGCGCGCAGGATCACCTGCACGCCCTTCACATCCACGAACTGGCCGAAGAAGCCGAAACGGCAGTGGCGCGGGCTTGCCGCCGGCAGCAACTCGCCATTGGCGTAATCGCGCTGGCCGTTGGTCACCCAGGTGATTTTTTCCCGCGGGATTCCCCAGCGCACGTAATGCTCGATCATGAAACGGCTGGGGCAGGTGAACGCATCCACCGCCGCGAAATGCCGCATGAACCAGAGCTTCTTCATCAGGAACTGTTCCGGCGAACGGTCCGGGAAGCATTGGTGGCAGCGGATCTGGCTCGCATGGGTGCAGAGCGACTGATCCGTTTTGCGCACCATGTGGCCGTTTGCGGCGCAGATGCTGAGGAACTCATGGAACGTGAACACGATTCGCGCCTGCGGCAAGGTGCGGCGCGTCACCGTCAGCAGGTCGATCCCGAGGGTGAGGAAATGGTGGAAATGCACCACGTCCGGCCGGATCGTTTCGAGGAACTCGACGAAAGCGGCGATGTGCAGCGGCGAGGCGGTTTTCTGGAACCAGTGATCGTAATCGGCCGAAAGGAAGATGTATTCGTCGGGCCGCCCGTCGAAACCGGTGATGCGGGCGCCGCTTTTGTACAGCGCCTGCTGGCTGGCATCGACCGAAGCCAGCAGCACTACATCGGCCTCGTCGCGCTCGCGCAGACCTTCGAACAGCTCGTAGGTTACCTGTTGCGCGCCGCCGCGGATCAGCTCCGGATGGAACAGGCTCACCAGCAGGATTTTCTGGCGTCGAGGCTCGACGTTCACCAACAGTTCCGGGTTCGCCGCGGGCAGCGGGGCGTTGCGCGGCTTGCGTATGGCGGCCTTCATTGCGGCAACCGGGTGCGCGCCGGGCCGGGGACTCGACCGGTCAGCTCGGCGGCGATCATTTCGCCCCAGTTCCGGGTGAAATGCCAGCGGTTTACCATGGAGCCGCCCTCATGCGCCAACCGCCGCGTGGATCCTTTGCCCTCAAGATGCCACATCGGCAGATCGTGGCACCAGATTTCGCGGCCGGCGGCGCGGCTTTTCAGGCATAGATCGGCGTCCTCGTAGTGGCCGAACACGTATTCCTCGGAAAAACCGCCGAGCTTCTCGTACCATTTCCGGTCGGCCGAGACGAAGGCGCCGGTGATGGCCGGCACCACGCGGCTCCTGCGGAATTCCGCGGTGTTGGGCGGGGCGCCCTTGGCGTAATGTTCGACGCGCACCAGGGCTTGCCGGACAATGCCGTCCGGCTTCACCGAGAGGCCCTGATCCATTTCGAAGAACATGCCGGCATGCATGAGCGACCCGTCATCGTAGAATAGCGGGGCACCGAACATCGCGGTCTGCTCGCGCGGCAGCCCGTCAAGGATTGCGGTATGCGCGGCGGCCCACCCGTGATCGCGGGGAAAGACGTCGGGGTTGGTGATGAGCACGCGATCGCTCTCGGCGAAATTCACCGCGACGTTGTTGGCGGCGCCGAAGCCCGCATTGCCGGGCAGCAGCACCAATGTCTGGCTGAGCCCGTACACTTGCTCGGCGATCGCGGCCTCTTTCTGCAGCGTCTCCGTGAGCTCGGGGCTGTTGCTGACGTAGATGAATTCGTATTCCTCGATGCCGGGCAGCGTGGAGAAAAGCGCACTTTGCAGGAACAGGAATTCCGGTTTGCCATACAGGCACACCACGATGGAGCCGCGAAACTTTCGCCGCGGGCCGAACTGCTCGGCATAGGCCGCGGATTTGGTGCGGGCGGACATCTGCAGATTGAGCCGGATCAGATCGCTGCCCGGTCCGGCATCGAGCTGGAGATACGATTCCACGGCGGGATTGCCGCAATAGGTGGCGCCGGCGAGGTATTCGAAAACGACATCCCGGAACTGCGGCGCATCCATCGGCTTCAACTGCGCGCCAAGCGCCCGGCGTTTGCCGCCGGCATTCAGCAACACCCGGCATTCACTGCCAGAGAGCGCGCCTGGCTCGGTCGCCACGATCGACCAGAAGCCCAGCAGATTTCCGGCCGGCAGCCCCATCGCCTCCTCGGCATCGGCACGCCGCCGCCGCGCGATCTTACGCGAAACGCCGCAGGTGGTGGTATCCGACAGCAGCGCCACCGCTTCGAGCCTGGCGGCGCGATCGTCGACCCATCCGATTACGCAACAAGTTCCTTCCGGAGAGACGAACACCACATCCACGCCGCAGGCCGGAAAATCCGCGCTTTCCGTTTCCATGCCCGGCATCTGGCCGGCAAGCGCCAGCAGATAGCGGGCGTCGCGCAGCCGGTTTTCCGCGCGGCCATGCTGGCGGTAGTGATCGTAGGCGGATTTCAGCGTGCCGCGCCGGACCGATGCGGCGATGTCGGGGAAGGCCGCCAGATAGGCAGCTTCGTTGAAATCCTCTGGCACGGGCTCCGGCGCCGGCGTGGCCGGTTCGGCCTCCAGTTCCAGCAGCGCGTTCGCCTCCATGGCCATCGCCATCTCCAGCATCAAGCCTGGTCGCGCAATCGCAACACGAAATTCGGATGCGGCAGGCGGCCTTCGCGAAAACCCACCTCGTCGAAATGGCCTTGGCCGTTTTCGAAAATGCCGCTTCTCACGGCCTGCCCGATGTCGTCATAGGTTTCAAGATACCAGGGCTCGTCAACCTTGATCCGGTAGGGCAGCCGGTTTTCAAAATAGCCGTGCCGAACGTAATGACCGTGCGGGTCATCATAGGCGCCGCTCGCGATTGCGTCGCGCACATCGGGGTAACGCTCGAGATACCATGCCTCATCCAGCGCGATACGCGAAATGAAATCGCCGATCAAATCGATGAAAAAATTGTATTCCACCGCCATGTAACTTACGTTCGTAGTTTTTACGCAAAGTTTTTTGTTCAGCAGCCCAGCAAACGTATCCATCTCGCCCCGGCCGATTATCCGAATGCAGTCATCGCCGGTTGGTGCGTCGCACAAGGCCATGCATGAGGCAAGCCATTTTTGGCCGCGATGCTGGCATTGCCGGCGCGTTCCGTGGCAGAAAATCGGTCATGTTGACCCGCCGATTCTTGCTGGCTGCTCCGGCCGCGTGCCTCGCCGCGGTCGCCCCGGTGCCCGGGAACTTCGCCGCCTTTCTCGCTGGACTGCGCGCCGAGGCGGCACGGGCCGGCATCGGCGGCGGAACGCTGGATGCGGCGTTCGCGGGGCTGCAGCTCAACCCCAAGGTGCTGGAACTCGACCGTCACCAGCCGGAGTTCACGCTCACCTGGTCGCAATACCGCGCTCGCGTGCTGCCGCCATCGCGGCTTGCGGCTGCGCGCGCGGCGCGGCTTCAGGAGGCGGCGCTGCTGAACGCCGTCGCCGGGCGGTATGGCGTCGATCCCGGCATCGTCGTCGGCATCTGGGGGCTGGAATCCGGCTTCGGTGCGAAGACCGGGAATTATCGTGTTGTCGAGGCGCTGGCCACGCTCGCGTATGACGGCCGCCGCGCCGGCTATTTCCGCGGCGAGCTGCTGAACGCGCTGCGCATATTGCAGGCCGGCGACGTGCAGCCGGCGGGCATGACCGGCAGTTGGGCCGGCGCGATGGGCCAGCCGCAATTCATGCCCAGCTCCTATCTGCGCTACGCGGTGGACTGGAGCGGCGATGGCCGGCGCAACATCTGGACGGACCGCGCGGATGTGTTTGCCAGCGTCGCCAACTATCTCGCGCGGAGCGGCTGGCGGGCCGGCGCGCCTTGGGGCCAGCCCGTGCGCGTGCCGCCGGGCCTCGATCCCGCCGGCATCGGCCGCAGCCGGGCGCAGATGCTCGGTGAATGGGAGCGGCTCGGGGTTCGGCGCATCGACGGCGCGCGCTTCTCCCGCCCCGACATCGCCGGCGCGCTGCTGCTGCCGGATGGCGCGGGCGGCGAGGCCTACATGGTGTATGCGAATTTTGGCGCCATCCGGCGCTACAACCCCTCGGATTTCTATCCACTCGCGGTTGGTTTGCTGGGCCAGGCCTCGGCGTGAGGCTGGCCGCCGGCCTCGCGCTCGCCGCCGCCTTTGCGCTGGGTGGACTGCTGGCGGGCTGCGTGCGCCACCGGCCAGCACCCGCGCCGGTGCCCTCGCCGCATTACGTTCTCGGGTCCGCTTACCAGGCCGGCGGCCACTGGTTCTATCCCGATGAGAGCTACGATTTCGACCGCACCGGCATCGCTTGTGTCGCCGATGCTGGTCACGGCTTGACGGCGGATGGCGAGGCCGCCGATGCGGGCGCGCTGACCGCCGCCATGCAGACCGTGCAGTTGCCGGCGATCGCGCGGGTGACGAACCTGCAGAACGGCCGGCAGATCCTGGTGCGGGTGAACGATCGCGGGCCGGCCGACCCGGCACGGCTGATTTCGCTTTCGCCGCGCGCCGGCCAGCTTCTGGGGATCGCGCCGTCCGGGGCCGCTCCGGTGCGCGTGGCGCTGGATGCCGGCATGAGCCATCGCGTGGTGGACCAGGTAGGCGGCGGCCCGAAGCTGGCGGTGAGCCCGGCACCGCGCGGCACGGTGCAGGCGCAAGACCTGCCGGCGCCGGGGGGCGGCGGCGGTCGCCGCGGGCCCGATCCCCCTGCACGGCGCCACCACGGTCGGCGGCTCGCCGACGACCGGCCTGCGGACCGCGATCTGGGTGTGCTTCGCGATCGTGCTCGTCGGGGCGGCGGTCTCGCTGTACG
>CAXUEX010000004.1:0-49450 GCA_964250215.1 uncultured Acetobacteraceae bacterium
GGCCGCCTTCCAACATGCCGGCGACGCTGTGGATCATGCTGACTTCGAGCGCCTCGGCGGGAGTCAGGTCGGGGAGCAGGCCGGGCAGGCGGGCGGCGAGCATGGATTTGCCGGCGCCGGGTGGCCCGACGAGGAGCAGGTTGTGGCCACCGGCGGCGGCGATCTCCAGCGCGCGGCGGGCGCTTTCCAGCCCGCGCACATCGGCCAGGTCGGGCTCGGGCAGGGGCATAGCGAGGCCAGCGGTATCGGGCGGGGTGAGCACCTGCGTGCCGCGGAAATGGTTGATCAGCGACAGCAGATCGGGGGCGGCGAGCACTTCCACGCTGCCGGCCCAGGCTGCCTCCCCGCCTTGCGGACCGGGGCAGATGAGGCCGAGTTCCTGCTCGCCGGCGCCGATGGCGGCGGGGAGCACGCCGGCGACCGGGTTCAGGCCGCCATCCAGCGATAGTTCGCCGAGCGCGGCGTAGCCGGCGATGTCTTCGCGCGACAGCACTTCCATGGCGGCCAGTACGCCGAGCGCCATCGGCAGATCGAAATGGCTGCCTTCCTTGAGCAGATCGGCTGGGGCGAGGTTGATCAGGATGCGTTTGGGCGGCAGCGCGAGACCCATGGCGGTGAGGGCGGCGCGGACGCGTTCGCGCGCTTCGCCGACGGCTTTGTCGGGCAGGCCGACGACGAGGAAGGCGGGCAGGCCGGAGGAAATCTGCACCTGCACTTCGACCGGCACCGCTTCGATGCCGGAGAAGGCGAAGCTGCGGATGCGGGCGAGCGACACGGGGACCAGTTCAACCGCAAGATGAAACGCTTCGCAAGCTAGAGCCTAGCGAGCGCGTGAAGCGGTTGCCCCGATTTCGCCGCAATCAGGCCCGAGGTGCGCCGCACTGAGCGCCTTAATACCCCGGGCGTCGGGCAGAAGGCCCGTGCCGTGCCGGGGACATCGCACCATGACCACCCATGAAGACGCCGTAGCGACGATCGGGAAGACCGGGCGGCGCGGCGGGATGTTCCATCGTGGCACGTTGCTGGCGCTGGCAGTGGCGGCGCTGACGAGTTTGGGGATTTGGACGGCGGGGGACCAGCCGCACAAGGTGTCCGGTTACACGGGCGAGGTGAGCGGGCTGGCATTTTCGCCATATCATCGCGGCGAGTCGGGCGAGGGCAATCAGGCGCCGAATGAGGCGGAGATTCGGCAGGACTTGCAGCTTGCGAGCCGCATGACGAGCCGCATTCGCACCTATACGGTGAAAGGCGGCATGGCCGACATCCCCCGACTGGCGTCGGATTACCCGCTATCGGTGACGTTGGGCGCTTATCTGGATCGCAAGCTGCCGGCGGACGAGACGGAGGTGCGCCGGCTGATCCAGACCGCGAATGCGAACGCCGATGTGGACCGCGTGCTGGTGGGCAACGAGGTGCTGCTGCGCGACGATCTGAAGCCTGCGCAATTGATCGGCTACATTAACGAAGTGAAGGCGCAAGTGCACGTGCCGGTTTCCACCGGCGAGCCGTGGCATGTGTGGTTGAAGCATCCCGAGCTGGCGCGGGCGGTGGATTTCATCACGATCCATCTGCATCCGTATTGGGAAGGAGCCAGGCTGCGCGACGCGCTGACCGAGGTGGTGAACCGCTACGAGCAGGTGCAGCGCGCCTATCCGGACAAGCACGTGGTGATCGGCGAGGTCGGCTGGCCTTCCAATGGCGTGACGATCGGCGGTGCGGTGGCGAGCCGGGTGAACCAGGCGATCTTCCTGCGCGAGTTCTTCAACCTCGCTTCCGCGCGCGGAATGGATTATTTCGTTATGGAAGCGTTTGACCAGCCCTGGAAAACCGGTTTCGAGGGGCGTGCGGCCGGCTATTGGGGCATGTACGACCTCGATCGGCACGCCAAGTGGTCGATGGCGGGACCGGTCATGGAAAATCCGGACTGGGCGGAGTGGGCGTTCGCCGGCACAGCTGGCGCGGCGCTGCTGGCCTGGTTGCTGCTGGCGCGGCGGCCGGACATCCGGTTTCCGGGCAAGCTGCTGGTGGCCGGGCTGGCGCAGGGCTTTGGTGCCACGTTCACGCTGGTGCTGATGGCCATGGCGGGCAAGTATCTCTCGATGTTTGCAGGGTTTGTGTGGGGCGGCCTGGCGGCGGGGCAGGCACTGCTAATGTTCCTGCTGCTGGCGGATAGTTTTGAATTGGCGGAAACGGTTTTCGGCGTGGAGAAGCGGCGGCATCCGGCAATTCTGCCCGCCGCTCCAGGCACGGTGCTGCCGAAAGTTTCGCTGCATCTGCCGATCTGCAACGAGCCGCCGCACATGGTGCGGCAGACGCTGGATGCGTTGGCGCGGCTGGATTATCCGGATTACGAGGTTCTGGTGGTGGACAACAACACCACCGATCCGGCGCTGTGGGAGCCGGTGGCGGAGCATTGCGCGCGGCTTGGGGCACGGTTCCGCTTTTTCCATCTCGGCAAGTGGCCGGGGTTCAAGGCGGGGGCATTGAACTTTGCGCTGCGCGAAACGGCGCCAGACGCCGAGATCGTGGCCTCGCTCGACAGCGATTACATTGTGGATGCGGACTGGCTGCGCTGCATGGTGCCGCAATTCGCCAACCCCCGCGTGGGGTTCGTGCAGTCGCCGCAGGATTACCGGGACAACGATGGCAGCTTCTTCAAGCGGCTGATGTTCTGGGAATATGCCGGGTTCTTTCAGCTTGGCATGGTGCAGCGGAACGAGCGCAATGCGATCATCCAGCACGGCACGATGTGCCTGATTCGGAAGGGCGCGCTGGTGCAATCCGGCAACTGGGCGGAGTGGACGATCACCGAGGATGCGGAGCTGGGCTTGCGGTTGTTCCGCGCGGGTTGGGAGGCGGTGTATTCGCCGCGGAGCTTTGGGCGCGGGGTGATGCCGGACGATTTCGCGGCGTTCCGCAAGCAACGCTTTCGCTGGGCTTATGGCGCGATGCAGATCCTGCGCGGCCATGCGACGGCGGTGTTCAATCCGTTCAACCGCGAGCTGACGCTGGGGCAGCGCTGGCACTTCATCACCGGCTGGCTGCCTTGGATCGGCGACGGGCTGGGGCTGGCGTTCCTGCTGATGGGCTTGCTGTGGTCGGTGGGGCTGATTGTGGCGCCGATGCGATTCGAGTTTCCGATCGTGCTGTTCATGCTGCCTTCAATCGGGTTGTTCCTCTGCAAGATTGCGCAGATCTTTTCGTTGTATGCCGCGCGGGTGCGGTGCGGGATGGCGGATCGCGCTGGCGCGGCGATCGCCGGATTGGCGTTAAGCCACACGATCGGCAAGGCGGTGTGGAAGGGCCTGGCGATCCGCAGCGCACCATTTCTGCGCACGCCGAAGATGGTGGATGCGCCGGCGCTGGTGCAGGGACTGGTGATGGCGCGCGAGGAATTGGTGCTGCTGCTGTTGACCTGGGCGGCGCTGCTGGGAGTGGGCTTCGCACACCATTTCGCGACACCGGAGGCGAAGCTGTGGTGCGCGGTTCTATTCACGCAGTCGCTGCCTTATCTGGCGGCGGTGACGGTGGCGGTTGTGGCGGCGTTCCCGGCGCGGGCGCGCAGGCCCGCGTTGTCAGTGGTGCGCGCGCCGGCTCTGCTCACGCCGCAATACGGCTCGGACTGAGGCGGGCTTTTCAGCGGGGCGCTTGACGGGCGAGCCAAGCGAGATGGCGGCGGGCGAGCAGTTCCTGGCGCGCACCGGTTCGTTTGCAAGCGGCTTCCACGTTCCGCGTTTCGTCGATCGCGTGCAGCAGCGCGGGTTCGCTCCAGCGGTTGAGGCTGGCGATCATTCCGGGCAGGGATTTATAGAACACCGGGGGCCGGATCGATTTCACAGCTTCGGCCGCAGACGTCCCGTGCTGCATGCGCAACCGGGCTTGGTGCAACTTCTGTAGATGCGCGAGCGCCATGCGCAGGAGGGCGACGCCGGTGAGGCCTTCCGCGATCGCGACTTCCACGGCTGAGTCGGCCCGGGGAGCGTCGCCGGAGGTGGCGGCGAGGATACCGGCATCCGCGGATTGCGCGGCGCCGTCGCCGGCGGTATCGCGTGCGAGTTGCAGCGTGATGCGGCCGCCGGCGCCGGCGAGCAGTGCGAGTTTTTCGATGACGCCGCGCACCACCGAGCGATCTCCGCCGATGGTTTCAGCCAGCCAGGCCAACGCATCGGGATCGGCGCCGACGCCATGTTCGGCGAGTTGGTTGCGCATGATGGCGGTGAGTTTTGCGCCTTCGTCCGGATAGCAACCGATCGCGGCGGCATCCGAAGCGGCTTCGATGAGTGTGCGCAGGCGGCCACGGCCGAGCCCGGGCGCTTCGATCACGAGCAGCGCTTCGCCCGGGCCCCGCAGCGCCATGCGCACCGGATCGGTGGCGGCATCGGTGGCTTCGCGCACGCGCACGACCCGGCGGCCTCCGAGCATGGATAGCGACGCCATCTCGTCGGCCATGCGCGGCCAGGTTTCGCGTTCGAGTTCGGCGACGCGGAAGGGATCATTCAACGAACCTGCGATCTGGCGCGTGAGCGCGTGGGCGCGTTCGCGGATCAGGCCTTCGTCATCGCCGTGGAGCAGCACGGCCCGGATCGCGCCGGGGGATTTCAGGAAAGTTTCGACCTGCCGTGCATCCAGTTTCAAGCGCGGTTCAGCCCCGCGGCGGGATGCGTGCGGAAATAGGCGGCGAGCGCCTGTGCGATCTGGTCGGCGACGGCATCGGCGAGACGGTGGGTGGCGGAATCGCTTTGCAGATCGCCGTAAAAGAATTGCGCATCGAGAACATCGTGGCCGTCCACGGCGCGTGCGGTGCCGAAGGTGACCTTCGTGAAAGGCGCGTCGGCGACGCGGCGGAGCGACCAGGTGGCGGTGGCGGTATCGCGCTCGCGCGACGTGGAATTGTCTTGCGCGTAGGCCAGGGCGTCGGCGCTCTGATTGAGGGCGACGCTCAGGATGTAGGCTTTCGGCGCATCGCTGCTGGTGCCTTCGAGCCTCGCCTGCAAGGCTTGACGCAACAATTGGCCGTTGCGATTGGCGATGACATCGACATAAATGCCGGCAAGTGACGCGTTGTTGGCGCCGGACGGCGCATAAAGCGGCCGGAAGCCGCAGGCGGCAAGGTTGGCGGAGACCAGGACGCAGACCAGCCGGGCGGCAAAGCGGTTTTTCATGCGGCGACCACGAAGTTCACGATCCTGCCCGGCACATAGATTTGCTTGACGATGCGGCGGCCGGCGAGTTGGCGTGCCACGTTCGGCTCGGCCAGCGCGGCGGCGATGACTTCCGGTTCCGGCGCGCCGGGCGGCTGCTCGACCGTGCCGCGCAGCTTGCCCATGATCTGCACGGCGATGGTGACGCTGGCACGGACAGTGAGCGCGGGGTCGGCTTCCGGCCAAGTGGAAGTTGCCAGCAGAGGTGCGCCGGGATTGAGGCGGGCGTGGATCGATTCCGCGAGATGCGGCACCATCGGGGAAGCAAGCCGGATGGCGATTTCCACGGCTTCGCGCCGGGCCGCTTGCATGCCGGATGCTTCCGGTGCGCGGTCGGCTTCGGCGATGGCGCCTGCGAGTTCGTATAGTTTTGCGATCGCGACGTTGAACGCGAAAGCTTCGAGCGCCGCGGTGACGGCATCGATCGTGCGGTGGGCGGCGCTGCGGAGCGCGAGCGCTTCCGGGCCGAAAATTGCGGCGGCGGCGGGAGCGGCGCTGGCGAGGGCGAGGCGGTGCAGCCGTTGCAGGAAGCGGTGCGCGCCGGCGATCCCGGCCTGGGTCCATTCGATATCGCGCTCTGGCGGGTTGTCGGAAAGGATAAACCAGCGCGCGGTGTCGGCGCCGTAACGCTGGATGATCGCCTCGGGGGCAACGGTGTTGCGCCGGGATTTCGACATGGCTTCGACGCGGCCAACTTCCACCTCCTCGCCGGTGCTTGGCTGGAACGCGGTGCCGTCGGGCCGGCGTTCGACCTCGTCAGGGTAGAGCCAGGCGCCGCTGGCGGCGCGATAGCTTTCGTGCGTGACCATTCCTTGCGTGAACAGGCCGGCGAACGGCTCGGCCAGGCCGAGATGGCCGGTTTGGCGCATGGCGCGGACGAAGAAGCGCGAATAGAGCAGATGCAGAATCGCGTGTTCGATGCCGCCGATATATTGATCGACCGGCAACCAGCCATCGGCGGCTTCACGCGTGACCGGGATTTCTGCGTGCGGGCTGCAGAAGCGGGCGAAATACCAGGAGCTGTCCACGAAGGTGTCGAAGGTGTCGGTTTCCCGCATGGCGGGCGCGCCGCATTGCGGGCAGGCGGTGAACTTCCAGGTGGGATGGTGATCGAGCGGGTTGCCGGGACGATCGAAATGCACATCTTCCGGCAGCAGCACCGGCAGTGCGGACGGGACGGCACCGCAAGCGGGGCAGTGGACGATCGGGATCGGGCATCCCCAATAACGCTGTCGGCTGACGCCCCAGTCGCGCAGGCGCCAGTTTACCACGCCTTGGCCGGCGCCGAGGGCTTCGAGCTTGGCGATGGCGGCGCGCTTGGCGTCCTCCGTGGTCATGCCATCGAGAAAGCCAGAGTTGCCTATTGTTCCGGCACCGGTATAGGCATGTTCGGCGATGGCGAAATCGTGGAGTTCGGGGTTCTCGGGGTGAACAACCGGGGGTATGGGCAGATCGTATTTGCGAGCAAACTCGAAATCGCGCTGGTCGTGCGCCGGGCAGCCGAAGATGGCGCCGGTGCCGTATTCCATGAGCACGAAATTGGCGATCCAGACGGGAAAGCTGGCGTTCGGCAGGAAGGGGTGGCGGACGCGCCAGCCGGTGTCGAAGCCGAGTTTTTCGGCCGTCTCGATGGCTGCCTCGCTGGTGCCCATGCGGCGGCATTCGGCGACGAACGCCGCGGCCTGCGGGTTCGCTGCGGCAGCGGCGGTGGCGACCGGGTGTTCGGCGGCGACGGCCAGGAACGACATGCCGAACAGCGTATCGGGCCGGGTGGTATAGACCTCGATATTGTCGAGGCCGGCGGGCGCTGCCGGAAGTTCGAAGCGCAGGCGGGCGCCCTCGCTGCGACCGATCCATCGCGACTGCATGGTTCGCACGCGTTCGGGCCAGCGCGGCAGATCGTCTAACGCCGCGAGCAGTTCCGGCGCGAAGCGGGTGATCGCAAGAAACCATTGTGACAGCAGTTTTTTCTCGACGGGAGCGCCGGAGCGCCAGCCGCGGCCGTCGATCACCTGCTCGTTGGCGAGCACGGTGCCATCGACGGGATCCCAATTCACCCAGGTTTCGCGGCGCTCGACCAAGCCGGCGCGTAAGAAATCCAGGAACAGCGCTTGCTGCTGCGCATAGTATTCCGGATCGCAGGTGGCGAATTCTCGCGACCAATCGATGGCGAGACCCATGCGCTGCAATTCCGTTCGCATCGCGGCGATGTTGGCGCGGGTCCATTCGCCGGGATGGATGCCGCGTTCGCGGGCCGCGTTCTCAGCCGGTAGGCCGAATGCATCCCAGCCCATCGGGTGGAGCACCTGGAAGCCGCGGGCGCGCTTGTAGCGGGCGACGACGTCACCGAGCACGTAGTTGCGCACGTGGCCCATGTGGATTTTTCCGCTGG
This sequence comes from uncultured Acetobacteraceae bacterium, assembly GCA_964250215.1. Lineage (GTDB taxonomy): Bacteria > Pseudomonadota > Alphaproteobacteria > Acetobacterales > Acetobacteraceae > DAIDJM01. Next base: position 7,594 of record CAXUEX010000004.1, read on the forward strand.
GATACGGAAACATCTCGAGCACGTAGTATTTGGGCTGGCCGGGGCGCGGTGTATCGGTGGCGGCGAAGCAGGCGGCTTCGGCCCATTCGCGCTGCCAGCGCGGTTCCTCGGCGGCGAAGTTGTAAATCTCGGGGTCGGTCGGCGCGTCCATGCGGTTTGCGTAGCAGGCAAGGCCGCGGCGGCGCCAGGGTTGCCGATCAGCGCGAGGCGGTTTCGGCCCGCAATTCGCGCGCACGGGCCAGCACCTTGTTCTCGATGTCGGCGGCCGTGGCCGGGCTGACGGGCGCGTCGGCCCACTGGTCACCGTCGCGTGTCTGGCGGAAGATTACGACGCGCACGCCATCGGCGCGCAACTGCCGGCCGAGGATGTAGGCGGTAGCCTTGAAGCGCTCGCCGCTGGTGGTGGGCGGGGAGTACCAGTCGGTGATGATGACGCCGCCGAACGGGTCGGCGGAGGCGAGCGGCATGAAGCCGAGCGTGTCGAGCGCGCCGCGCCAGAGATAGGCGTTTACGCCGAGGGCGGCGCCGGCTTCCTGCTGCTTGTTGTCCTTGGCGGGGCCGAGCACGATCCCCGCGTCGCCGAACAGCGTGCCGCTGTTGGGGTCTTTATAGCGGTAGTCGTTGTACTCGGTGTCGGCGACCGGCTTGACGGCCGGGCCGTTGCCGCCGCAGCCGGCCAGCGCGAGAAGCGCAGCGGCAAGGGCGAAGCGAGAGATAAGCGCGCTGGAGGGCATGGTATCCTGGGGATTGCGACGCGGCGGCGATGTTCGACGAGGTTCTGTAGCGCAGCGGTCGCAATGGCGCCAAGCCACGCTTGCGGGCCCTACCAGGTGAGGCTGGTGCCCAGGGTGAGGGCTTGGGCGCGGATGTGGTTCGCGGTGCTGGCGTCGGGTGTGCCGGCGACGATCGCGGAGCTTTGGAAATCGTACCCGTCCTGCTTTCGCTCATCGTAGAGATAGGTGAGAAAGACACCCAGGCCGGGGGCGACTTTTAGGGTGCCGCCGGCATTCAGCCCCTCCTCCCGACGCTGTCCGAGGCCTGGGGTTTCGACGCTGAGGGCAGGCGTTTTGCCGGCCGAATATGCAAAGGCGCCGGCGCTATCGGTGCTGACCCAGGAGGCGCCCATGATGACGGGGCCGATGCTGTATTGCGCGCCGGCGCTCCATGCATCGGCCGGCTTGGCGCCGACGGGCTGCAACGAATAGCTCTGGCCGATTCCGGTGGCGAGCGCGTTGCTGAAACGGCCCCATTGGTAATTCCCGCCGATCAGGACGCCAGCATAGGTGGCCTGCACGCCGATATCGCCGATGCTGAGGCCGTTATAGGTTACGGGGCGGACATATTCGTTGCCGGTGCTGACGTAGTAGGGCCCGACATAATGGACGTGTCCGCCGCCGGTGTAGCTGACCGTTGCCGCCACGCCGACCCCGTTATCGAACGCGTGCCGGTACCGGAGCAGCATATTGACGGTGTTGCGGCGGCGGCCGCTTTCCAGCGCGACTGTGGTCGATTCCAGCCGATCGCAGCCGACGATGGTGCTGATGGGCGCGGGCACCGCGGGGGGTGGCGTGCCGATCGCGCCCGATGCATCCGCGGCCGCGCAGTTGCCATCGTTGATGTTCTCGCCGGCGCTGCTGGGCTCGAAGCTGACGCCAAAATCGAAGCCGCCGAGCGCCGGCGAGACATAGACGAGCTTGCTGGTGGCGTAGGCGCTGCCGTCGTCGGGGAATGGCCAGCGAAGCTGCGCGTTCGCGGCGAGACCGTAACGGACGTCGCCATTCCAGCCACCGTCGTTAAAGTTTTCGAGCACGCCGGTGAGATACAGGGAGCTGACGTCGTCGATGGTGCCGAAGCGCAGCACACCGAGATCGGGCGTGCCGAGATAGCCCCAGGCGCGGCGGACATAGAGGCCGCCACGGTAGGGATCGACGCCGTCGATGGTGCCTGCGCCGCCGCCGCCGGGCGCGACCGTGCCGTCCTGCCGGATCTCGACGCTGGCGCCGTATTTGATGCCACCGGGGGTGAGGCCATCGAAGCCGGGATAGAGGCGGGTGTATTCGACGAAGCCGTAATCGGCCTGCTTGTTCTCGGTGGCCGCCGAGCTGGTTGTTGGCGTGAGGACGATGACGGTTTTGCCGCCGACGGTGATTGTTGACGTTGAATACGTAACATTCGTGTTGGTGTAGCTGCGGTTGAGGTCCTGGTCGTCGAACAGGCCGGCGAAGAAACGGAAGCGGCCATTCAGCCGCACGACGACTTGGCCTGGCTCCGGGCCGCCGATTGTCTGCCCGTCATTGCTCTGATCGACGAGCACCGTGCTGTCGTCGATTTGGGCGGCGGCGATGCGGGGGAGCGCCAGCGCGGCGCCGGTGAGAGCGAGGCGGAGCCAAGATCGCATAGTCGGTCTCCAAGACAGCTGGCGCTCTATCCTAGGATAGAGCGGCGATGGCGCCGGCGCCGGCACAGAACCGGCGCGGCAACGAGCGCGCGCGAAGCCCGTCTATGCCGCCAAGAGCGAGTACCGGGAAGCCGCATCGCCGCGCAAAGCTGGCGAAGCGGACCGGGCCGAGGCCGGGGGCGCCAGGATGGCTGGCGGTGGCAAATACCGGAGAGAGGAAGGCGAGCGTGGGACCGAGGCGGGCGGCGCGGCGCAGTTCGGCGGGATGGTGGGCGGAAACGGTGAGATGGCCACGGCGAAGTCGCGGCGGCCGCTCACGCGCCCGGAGGTGGATGCCGGCGCGCAGCGCGGATGCGAGAACGGCATCACCGGCGACCGTGAGGGCCAAGCCGCGGCGGCGGCAGAGCGCGGCGACGTCGCGCGCGATTTCGCGGCGGTTGGCGGCCGCATCGTGGCGGAAGACGACGCCGCATCCGCGTGGCAAAGCGGCGATGGCGGGACGGGGGTCCGGCATTCGGGCGGCATCGGTGAACAGCCAGAGCACGGGATAGCGAGCGCGGTGCCGCGCCTTGACCGCCCGCGCCCAGCTCAGCAATTTCGCGTCCATGCAGCCCCTCCCCGCGCAGCCTATGGCGGCCAGGCTTGCCGCGATACGGGAGAGGGTTGCCGAGGCTTGCCGGGCGGCGGGGCGGCCGCCGGAATCGGTGAAGCTGGTGGCGGTATCGAAGACCCAGCCGGCGGCGGCGGTGGTGGCGGCGATGGCCGCGGGGCAGATGGTTTTCGGCGAGAACCGCGTGCAGGAAGCGGCGGCGAAGTTTTCCGCGTTGCGGGAGCTTGAGCCTGGGGTGCGACTGCATCTGATCGGCGCGTTGCAGTCCAACAAGGCCGAGGCGGCGGTGCGGCTGGCTGATGTGATAGAAAGCCTGGACCGGCCGCGATTGGCCGATGCGTTAGAACGGGCGGCAGAGGTTTCGGGGCGTCTGCCGGAACTTCTTGTGCAGGTGAATGTAGGGGCCGAGCCGCAGAAGGCAGGGGTGATGCCGGATGCGGCGGATGCGTTCATCGAGGCCTGCCGGTCCCGATTCGGCGATGCGGTGCGTGGCTTGATGTGCATTCCACCGGAAGCGGGCGACCCGGCGCCGTATTTCACCTTCCTCGCGCAACTGGCGGGGCGGCATGGGTTGACCGAGCTTTCGATGGGCATGTCGGCCGATTTCGAGCTGGCGATCCAGCATGGCGCGACCCAGGTGCGGGTGGGTAGCGCGATATTCGGTGCCCGGCCTGCTGCTCTTGCATCGCCGCACGGCCGAGCGTAAGGCGGCGCGTTCCTCCGGGCAGGGCGCCTGCACGCGCCTTTGAGCGCACATGGCATCCACCGCGACGACGACCGCTCCCGCAACGGGTTCCATCCGCCTGCCCAGTCTGGGCGCGCTCGTGGGTGTGCTGGGCGTCGTCTATGGCGATATCGGCACGAGCCCGCTTTACGCGTTCCAGGCGGTGCTGGGATTTTTCGACGGCCACCGGGCGACGAACGGCGAAATTCTGGGCTGCCTTTCGCTGATCTTCTGGGCACTCACGCTGATCGTTACGCTTAAATATGTGCTGCTGGTGATGCGCGCCGACAACCGGGGCGAGGGTGGCATTCTGGCGCTGATGGCGCTGGCGCAGCGCAGCGCGGCCAACCGGCATGTGCGTGCCACGATCGCGTTGATCGGCATTGGTGGCGCCTGTCTGCTGTTCGGCGACGGGGTGATCACGCCAGCGATCTCGGTGCTTTCGGCTATCGAAGGCATCGAGACTTCGGTGCCGGAAGCGAAGGAACTGGTGCTGCCGATCGCGGCGTTGGTGATCGTGGCGCTGTTCGCCGTGCAATCCCGGGGCACTGGCGCGGTGGGCAAGCTGTTCGGTCCGGTGATGGTGGTGTGGTTTGCCGTGATCGGCGCGCTGGGGTTGTTCGAGGTGATGCGCAATCCGTTCGTGCTGGATGCGCTGGAACCGCAGCACGGCGTGATCTTCTGCCTGCATCATGGCGCGTTGGCGTTCACCGTGCTGGGCGCGGTGGTACTGGCGGTGACGGGGGCCGAGGCGCTGTATGCCGATATGGGGCATTTCGGCGCACGGCCGATTCGGCTGGCCTGGGTGTTCTTCGTGTTCCCGGCGCTTATCCTGAATTATTTCGGCCAGGGCGCACTGGTGATTGCGCACCCCGAGACCGCTAGGAATCCGTTTTATCTCATGGTGCTTCCGCAATACCGGCTGGCGATGGTTTTGCTGGCAACGGCGGCTACCGTGATTGCGAGTCAGGCGCTGATTTCGGGCGCTTTTTCGATATCGCGGCAATGTATGCAGATGGGATTCCTGCCGCGGCTGGTGGTGCGGCACACGAGCCAGAAAGAGGAAGGGCAGATCTATCTGCCGCAAGTGAACCTGCTGCTGATGCTGGGCGTGCTGCTGCTGGTGCTGACGTTCCGCACCAGCGCTTCGCTGGGCTCGGCGTATGGCATTGCGGTGACCGGCACGTTCATCTGCACCTGCATCCTGGCGCTGGGCGTGTTTCGGCGGCAATTCCACTGGCCGGTGATTGTGGCCGTGCTGGTGTGGGGCGGCTTTCTGACGATCGACAGCGTATTTTTTGCGGCGAACGCGCTGAAGGTGGTGGATGGCGGCTGGGTGCCGCTGGTGATTGCTGCCGTGCTGATGGCGATGATGACGACGTGGAAACGCGGACGAGATCTGATTCTGGAGCGATGGCGTCAGGACAGCTTGCCGCTGGCCTCGTTCCTGGCGCGGCTGCCGCAATCTCGTACCATCCGGGTGCCGGGGATGGCGGTGTTTTTGACCGGGCAGCCGGATTACGTGCCGGGCGCGCTGCTGCACAATCTCAAGCACAACAAGGTGCTGCACGAGCGTGTGCTGTTCGTGACCGTGACGACTTTGGATGAGCCGGAGGCGGGGCCGGAGCGGCGCACGGAAGTGACGGAGCTGGCGCCGGGCATTCACCGCGTGGCGCTGCGCTACGGATTCATGGAGAGCCCGAATCTGCCGCGGGCGCTGGAGGATCTTCGCGCCAAAGGCGTGGATTACGATCCGATGCAGGTGAGCTATTTTCTGGGGCGCGAAGTGTTGGTGCGGGCGATGGCGCCGAAGCTGCCGCTGTGGCGCACCTGGCTGTTTCTTCTTATGGCGCGCAATGCAGTTCCGGCCACGGAATTTTTCCGGATACCGAGCGATCGAGTGGTGGAGCTAGGGGTGCGGGTGGCGATTTAGGCGGCCGGGCGTCAAGGTTGGCCCGGCTTTCGCTGGAAAGGCGGCATTCCCTTCGGTCCGGTGCAAACGCCGCGGCAGCTTGGCTGCTCCACTTGGCCGGGCGGGCATCGGTCGGTAGTTGCGAAGGAAGCTGGCACGTGCCCCATGCCCTGCAGCAACGGCGGTGGCGATGCGAGCTGCGCGAGCGGCACGCAAACGGGCGCGGCGGCCAGCGCAGGGAGAACGCCGGCGGACAGAAACGCGGCAACAGCGAAAGTCATGGAACGTTTCATGTTAGGCGCTCCTATTGCGCACCCGGGCCGCCGAAGCGGAAGTGGCTCGGCTGAAACGCGCCGACATCGTAGTAAGCGGGGTTCGTCACCGCGTTGATCGCCGCAGTGGCAGGAACGTTCTTACCCGAGTAGAGATTGCCCACCTTCATGCTTGCGATCCGCGCCGATCCCGGGTCGGTGCCCAGAATACCGTCTCCCATCTGGGTTTTGGGCGACATGCTGGAAGCCGCGACTTCGCCGAACCACTGCACCAGGCCAAGCTGCGTGAAGCTGTTTTTCCAGAGCCTGCCAGGAAAATAGCCGAACGGCGTGCCTCCCGCGTAAAGCCACCAGCCTCCGTTATGGAACGTCATTGCGAAGCCGAGCGGTGTTTTTGACACCGGCAAGGTCATTCCCGGCTTGATCGTTTTCGACGTGGAGACGAAGCCGCAACCATTGTAGCAGGTCGGGTTGCCGTCGATCCAATGGAAGATGAAAAGGTGCGGCAGGCTGTCGCCGTTCACATCCTTGGCGACGATCCAGCCGATCTCGACAATCTGCTGGCCATCGGCCGATTCGCCGGCGATCTCGGCGAGGGAGTGGAAATCGTGCGGATTCACTCTGGGGTCGGCGACTTGGTAGTTGCCGCTGGCGAATGTTGTGGGCACGAGCTGGGCGGTGTCGGCGTAGAGGAAATCCGTGGTTGCTGACAGGGCCGCCGGGGCCGCAGCGAATGCCAGACCAGTCGAACTCACGCAGACCAGCAGCTTTGCGTGGATCGCCATCTTTCCCCCTGCGGTTGTGCCTGCGAGCCACGCAAGGCTGGCGCGCGGATGATTGATGATGATGCTACCGGGGGAGGTCGACACCCGTCAATCCGGGTTTCCGGCATGCGGCGTTGCTGTGCGATGAGGAGGGGCCGTGCGCTTGTTTTCGCGGCATTTGCGGCCGGCTAATACATATGCTGGCCGCCGTTGATCGAGAGCGTTGACCCGGTAATGAAATCGGCTTCGTCGGCGGTGAGGAATATCACGCCGCGCGCGATATCCTCGGCCTGGCCGAGACGGCCCATGGGGATGCGCGCGACGATCTTCTGCAGCACGTCCGGCGGGACCGCGCGCACCATGTCGGTATCCACGTAGCCCGGCGCGATGGCGTTTGCAGTGATTCCGAAACGGGCGCCTTCCTGGGCGAGGGCTTTCGTGAAGCCGTGGATGCCGGATTTGGCGGCGGCGTAGTTCACCTGCCCGTATTGCCCGGCCTGGCCGTTGATGGAGCCGATATTCACGATGCGGCCGAATTTCTGCGCGCGCATGTCCTCGAAGGTTAGCTTGCAGAGATTGAAGCAACTGCCGAGGTTTGTGTCGAGCACCGCGTCCCACATGTCGCGGGTCATTTTCAGCATTGTGGCGTCACGCGTGATGCCGGCGTTGTTCACGAGAACCTCGACCGGCCCATATTCGGTGCGGATTTTCGCGTGGGCGGACTCGCATTGCCTAAAGTCGCCTGCATCGAAGCGGAGCACCGGGATATTTGTTTCTTTCTCGAAGTGCTTGGCCGCGTCTTCGTTGCCGGCGTAATTGGCGACTACGCGGCGGCCGGCGGCCGCGAGAGCTATGCTGATGGCTGCGCCGATGCCTCGGGTGCCACCGGTGACGAGTGCGACGCGTGACATGCGGCTTTTTTCCTTCTTAGACGGTTACGCATTTTGGCGCGGCATAAGGCCAGCTTTGCGACCCGAGCGGAAGGGTGGCCGTGAGAACAAAATATAAACGTTTGCGGCCGACACTTGGCCGTGGATGGGAACGGGGAAATGGCATGCAGCGGGTGGAGGCGCGCCGCAATGCGCCGTATGGGCTCAGCTTCGCGATTGAGGAGTTGCAGGCGGCAAGGTGCTGGGCGGAGCGGCAGCGGCTGGCGCTAACGGTGGCGCTGGATCGGGTGGTCGACGGCGCGGAGTTCGAGGAAATGCTGCTGTTTCAGACGCGGGACCGACGGCGACGGGTGCTGACGCTATGGCGGACCGAGGCCGGTGTGGCGGGTCAGAAGGCGGGATGTCTTCCGACCGCTTACGCGAGCTTGGCCGATGCGCTGCGCGCGGCCGGCACTCATGCGAAGCAGCGGCGCTTCTGGTTCCGCGGCTGAGCGGCTTTCGTTCGGGTGGACTGCCGTCGCTATCATCTGGCGGTGGACCGCCTGCGGGTGGATTCATCCTACGACGCTGCGCCGGAGGCTTCGCTGTTTGGACCCGCCTTGGCCGGGCTGGTAAAAGCCCCCCGGCTTTTCGGGCGAGGGTGGCGATGTTGGAGACACGCAGTGTCGCGACGGTGATCGGCGGGGCCGGTTTCATCGGTCGCTATGTCGTCAAGCGGCTGGCGGCGGCGGGGTATGTGGTTCGGGTGGCCGGACGCGATCCGGAACGCGCGGCGCAGCTTCGGCCAATGGGCGATGTGGGGCAGATCGTGCCGCTGTTCGCCAATATCACGCAGGATACGGGCACGACGCGAGCGCTGGAGGGCGCGGCGCTGGCCGTGAATTTGGTGGGGATCCTGGCCGAGCGACGGCGGGGCGATTTCACGCGGGTGCAGGCCGAGGGTGCCGGGCGAGTGGCACGACTGGCAGCGGCGGCCGGGGTAGGCCGGATGGTGCATGTTTCAGCGATCGGGGCCGATTCACGATCGGATTCTCGTTACGCGCGAGCGAAGGGCGAGGGCGAGACGCTGGTGCGGCAGGCCTTTCCAAGCGCGGTAATTCTGCGGCCATCGCTGGTGTTCGGGCCGGAGGACCAGTTCTTCAACCGGTTCGCAAGCTTGGCGGCGATCTCCCCGGTAATGCCGGTGATTGCAGGATCGAGCCGCTTCCAGCCGGTTTATGTAGGGGATGTGGCCGATGCGGTGATGGCGGCGCTGACCGCACCGCTACCGGAGCCAATGTATGAGCTGGGTGGGCCGCGGGTGATGAGTTTTCGCGATATTCTGGGATGGATACTGGCGCAGATCGAGCGCACGCGGCCGTTGGTGAATTTGCCGATGCCAGTCGCCTCGGTGCTCGCCGCGCTGCCATTCAGTGGCCTGACGGCCGATCAACTACGGCTGCTTCGGCGCGACAATGTTGCGAACCCGGCGCTGCCCGGGCTGGAAGCTTTGGGGATTGTGCCAACGCCGATCGATCTGGTGGTTCCGGAGTATCTGGCGCGGTTTCGGAAAGGTGGGCGGCGTGGGAAGCGCGACATGGTGCCGCTTCGGTCCTAATTATCCGAGAAGCTCCCTTCTGAGGAGTTAGACGGCTCGGCGGGGGGCCGGTTCGAGACAGCTTTTCTGCCGTATTGCTGTTTTATTGCTCGCGCTGGCGCGATTGCGCATTTAAGTTGCAGCGACGTGAGCGAGGGATCCCGGCGTGGATGAGACAATGCTGCAATTCACGCGGCGGCCGCAGCTTCCGCCGGAGAAGCGCGACACCGTGCAGCGGCGGGAGGATTTCGCCGAGATCTACCGCGATTTTGCGGCAAAGCAGGCGGCCACACAGTCCAGCCGCTGCAGCCAGTGCGGCGTGCCGTTCTGCGCGGTGCACTGTCCGCTTGGCAACAATATTCCGGACTGGCTGAAACTGACGGCCGAGGGCCGGCTGGAGGAGGCGTATGCTGTAAGCGCGGCGACAAACAATTTTCCGGAAATCTGCGGCCGGATATGTCCACAAGACCGGCTGTGCGAAGGCAATTGCGTTATCGAGAAGGGCTTCGAGTCCGTTACGATTGGGGCGGTGGAACGGTTCATTACCGATACGGCGTTCCGTGAAGGCTGGGTGCGCCCGGCGTTGCCGCGGCAAAATCTGGCGCAGTCGGTAGGTATTGTCGGCGCGGGCCCGGCGGGGCTGGCCGCAGCCGAGGAGCTGCGGCGCCTGGGCTATGCGGTGCATGTGTACGATCGACACGATCGTGTGGGCGGCCTGTTGATCTATGGCATTCCGGGTTTCAAACTAGAGAAGCCGATCGTGTTGCGGCGCTGGTCGCTGCTGGCGGAAGCCGGCGTGCAGTTTCATTTGAACGTGGAAGTGGGTCGGGATGTTACGTTCAGCGAATTGCGAGCCCGCCACGACGCACTGCTGATCGCCACCGGTGTGTATCGCGCGCGCGAAGCAGGCGTTCCCGGCGCTGCGCTGGACGGTGTTGTGCCGGCTTTGCAATATTTGATTGCGTCGAATCGCAAGGGATTGGGCGACGTGGTTCCGTTGTTCGATGATGGAACGTTGAACGCGGCCGGGCGCGAGGTGGTGGTGGTGGGTGGTGGCGATACCGCGATGGACTGCGTGCGCACCGCAGTGCGGCAGGGTGCGCAATCGGTAACGTGCCTGTACCGTCGCGACCGGACCAATATGCCGGGCAGCTTCCGAGAAGTTAGGAATGCGGAGGAAGAAGGTGTGCGCTTTGCGTGGCTTGCGGCGCCGGAGGCCTTTCTGGGCGGACCTTTCGTACGCGGCGTGCGGGCGATGCGGATGCACCTTGGATTACCGGATGCGAGCGGCCGACGATCGGTGCAGACGGTGCCGGGCAGCCGGCACACGTTGCGGGCGTCGTTGGTAATTCAGGCGCTGGGGTTCGACCCGGAGGATCTGCCCGGGCTTTGGGCGCAGGCGGGGCTGGCTGTGGGCGGGCGGGGCACGCTGCGGATAGATCGGAACGGTTTTCAGACCTCGCTGCCCGGTGTATTCGCCGCTGGCGACATCGTTCGCGGCGCGAGCCTGGTTGTTTGGGCGATCCGCGACGGTAGAGATGCGGCCGCGAAGATGCACTTGTATTTGCAACAGAACACCGCGACCGGGCTGCGCGTGGCGGCGGAGTGATTTGATGAGCAGCGAAGATTTCGTGAGCTGCTGGCGACAGAACGTGGCGCGACTGCGGCACACCTACGCCTCTGAGATGGAGCACGATTCCTGCGGCGTGGGGTTGATCGCGGCGCTGGATGGAAAGCCGAGCCGCCGTGTGGTGGAGGCCGGTATCGAAGCCTTGCGCGCCGTTTGGCATCGCGGTGCGGTTGATGCCGATGGCAAGACCGGTGATGGAGCCGGCCTGCATGTGGAAATCCCGCAGGATTTTTTTGCAGAAGCGATCGAGCGTGGCGGCGACCGAGCCCGTGGCGGCCGGATCGCGGTGGGCATGGTTTTTCTGCCGAAAACAGATTTTTCAGCGCAGGAGCGCTGCCGCCAGATAACCGAGAGCGAGATCCTGCTGTTTGGCTATGAGATCTACGGCTGGCGGCAAGTGCCGATCGACGTTTCCGTGATCGGCGAAAAAGCGAATGCAACGCGCCCGGAGATTGAACAGATCATGATCCGCAATGCGCCGGGCAGCGACGATGCGACATTCGAGCGCGACCTCTACGTGATCCGGCGGCGTATCGAGAAGGCGGTTATAGCGGCGCAGGTCGGCGAGTTTTATATATGCTCGCTGTCCTGCCGCTCAGTGATTTACAAAGGCATGTTCCTGGCAGAAAATTTGACGGATTTCTACCCGGATCTGATCGATTCGCGCTTCGCGAGCCGGTTCGCGATATACCATCAGCGTTACTCCACCAACACCTTTCCGACCTGGCGGCTGGCGCAGCCGTTTCGCATGCTGGCTCATAATGGCGAGATCAACACGATTTCCGGCAACACGAACTGGATGAAGAGCCATGAGACGCGGCTGGACGCGGGGCCACTGGGCGGGTTCGTAGATGATATCAAGCCGATCGTTCAGGTGGGTGGATCCGACACTGCAGTGCTGGACAACGTTTTCGAGATGCTCGTGCGCGCCGGGCGTGATGCGCCGATGGCGAAGGCGCTCATGATTCCTGCGAGCATTGGCGGGGTTGGCGAAATGGACCCGGCGTGGGCGGAGATGTTCCTTTACTGCAACTCTGTGATGGAACCCTGGGACGGTCCGGCGGCAATCTGTGCCACGGACGGACGCTGGGTGATTGCCGGAATGGACCGCAACGGATTGCGGCCGCTGCGCTATGCTGTGACCACCGATGGGCTGCTAATCGTAGGCTCCGAAACCGGCATGGTGGCTCTGGAGGAAAGCGCGATAGTGGAGAAGGGGCGCGTTGGGCCCGGCGAGACGATCGCGGTGGATCTTGATGCGCCCGAATTGCTGAAGCCAGCGGCGCTGCTAGATCTTTTGGCGGGACGGCAGCCTTTTGCCGAATGGACGGCGAGAGTGCGTAAAATCGATCACATCGTAAAAACCGACGCGCCCGAGCCGGTGCGCTATACCGGCGAGACGCTGCGTCGACGGCAGCTTGCCGTAGGTATGACGCTGGAGGAACTCGAAGCGATCCTGCATCCGATGGTAGCCGATGCGACGGAAGCCGTGGGCAGCATGGGCGACGATGCGCCCTTGGCCGTGCTATCCGGCCAGTATCGCGCGCTGCACCACTACTTCCGGCAGAATTTCTCGCAGGTGACGAATCCGCCGATCGACAGCTTGCGCGAGAAGAGCGTGATGACGCTGAAGACACGGCTCGGCAACCTCGGAAATGTGATGGACGAGACTGCGAGCCAGTGCGATCTGCTGCAACTGGAAAGTCCGGTTCTGTCCACAGCAGAATTTGATGCGATGTTGCTGACGATGGGGAATTCGGCGGTTCGCGTGGACTGCACGTATCCGGTCGTGGAACGTGAGGCCGGACTGCGTCGTGCTATCGAGCGCGTGCGGGCGGAGGCGGAGCAGGGGGTGCGCGAAGGATGCACGCATGTGGTTCTAAGTGATGAGGCGCAAGGGCCGGAGCACGTTGGCATACCGATGATTATGGCGACGGCTGCAGTGCATACGCATCTGGTGCGCAGCAGCCTACGTACGTTCACGAGTCTGAACGTGCGCAGTGCGGATTGCACGGATGTGCACGCATTTGCGGTGCTGATCGGCGCGGGGGCGACTACCGTGAACGCCTATCTGGCGCAGGAGAGCATTGCCGACCGGCATCGCCGGTCGCTGTTTGGTCCGCTGTCGTTGAAGGAGGCCGTGGGGAGATACAAGGCTGCCGTCGATAAAGGACTGCTTAAAATAATGTCGAAGATGGGGATTTCGGTGATTTCCTCGTATCGCGGCGGTTACAATTTCGAGGCGATCGGACTTTCGCGCGCGTTGGTTGCCGAGTTCTTCCCCGGTATGCAGTCACGGATTTCGGGTATTGGGCTTTCAGGCATTGCACAGCGGCTGCTAGCGTTGCATCATACTGCCTGGCGCGAAGATTTGCTGACGTTGCCGGTTGGAGGGCTGTATAAGCTGCGCCGGCGCGGCGAAGCGCACGCGTATGACGGTGGATTGATTCACCTGCTGCAGAGCGCGGTAGCAAGCGACAGTTACCAGATTTACCGGCGATATACCGAGGCTGTGCGGCAGTCGCCGCCGGTCACGTTACGCGATCTGCTGGATTTCCGGCGGGAGAACTGCAGCAGGGTGCCGGTGGATGAAGTAGAGAGCATCACCGAAATCCGCAAACGGCTCGTGGCGCCCGGCATATCGCTCGGTGCGCTCAGTCCGGAGGCGCACGAGACGCTCTCGATTGCGATGAATCGAATCGGCGCGCGGTCAGACAGTGGCGAAGGCGGTGAGGACGCGGCGCGGGCTAAGCCGCGGCCGAATGGCGACAACGCATCTTCGGCGATCAAGCAGATTGCTTCGGGGCGGTTCGGGGTGACTGCGGAATACTTGAACCACTGCCGAGAAATCGAGATCAAGATGGCGCAGGGCGCGAAGCCCGGTGAGGGCGGGCAGCTTCCGGGCTTCAAGGTGACGGAGCTGATCGCGACACTGCGCCATTCGACACCAGGTGTAATGCTGATCAGCCCGCCACCGCATCACGACATTTACTCCATAGAGGACTTAGCCCAGCTCATCTACGATCTAAAGCAGATTAACCCCGACGCGGATGTGTGCGTAAAGCTGGTGGCGCGGTCGGGCATCGGCACCATCGCCGCGGGGGTGGCGAAGGCCATGGCCGACACGATTCTGATTTCGGGCCATGCCGGCGGTACTGGGGCCTCGCCGCAAAGTTCGATCCGCTATGCCGGCCTGCCCTGGGAAATGGGGGTTTCGGAAGCGCATCAGATTTTGACGCTCAACCGGCTGCGCCACCGAGTAAGGCTGCGTGTGGACGGCGGGATCAAGACGGGCAGGGATGTGGTGATTGCAGCCATGCTCGGGGCCGAAGAGTTCGGCATCGGCACAGCCTCGCTGGTGGCGATGGGCTGCATTATGGTTCGACAATGCCACTCCAACACCTGCCCGGTTGGTGTTTGCACCCAGGACGAGGCGTTGCGCACGAAATTCGAGGGTACGCCGGAAAAGGTGATCAATCTTTTCTCCTTCGTGGCGGAAGAAGTCCGTGGCATTCTGGCGGACCTCGGTTTCCGGCGGCTTGAGGATATCGTAGGCCGCAGCGATTTATTGCAACAGGTAAGCCGCGGCTCCGAGCTGCTCGACGATCTCGATCTCAACCCAATCCTGGCGCAGGCGGATGCCGGGCCACACGCGCGGCACTGCACCCGTATTGGTCGAAACGAGGTTCCGGACACTCTCGATGCACAAATGTTGCAGGATGCCCGACCGCTGTTCGACCGCCGCGAGAAGATGCAGTTGCAGTATAGCATCCGCAACACGCACCGGGCTATAGGGACACGACTCTCCTCGCAAATTGTACGGCAGTTCGGCATGGGAGGGTTGCTACCGGGTCATCTGACGATCCGGCTGCGAGGTTCGGCCGGACAGTCGCTCGGTGCGTTCGCGGTGCAGGGCGTGCGCATCGAGCTCATGGGAGACGCGAACGATTATGTTGGCAAAGGGCTGTCGGGGGCGACGATCGTGTTGCGTCTGCCGCCGAGTTCGCTTTTGCAGACGCAGGAAAATGTCATTCTTGGCAATACCTGCCTATACGGCGCAACGTCCGGGCGGCTATTCGCCGCCGGACAGGCCGGGGAGCGGTTCGCGGTTCGCAACTCCGGGGCGGTTTCAGTAATTGAAGGTTGCGGCACGAACGGTTGCGAGTACATGACCGGCGGCACGGTGGTTTCGCTGGGGCCCGTAGGAGCTAATTTTGGTGCCGGGTTCACTGGCGGAATGGCGTTCGTTTACGACCCGGACGATAATTTTGCGAGCCGGGTTAATCCGGAGACCGTGCAGTGGCAACGGATCGCTTCGGCTCATTGGGAGGCGGAACTGCGGGCGTTCATCGAGGAACATGTGCGGGAGACGAGCAGCGCCTTTGCCTTTCGGCTGCTGCACGACTGGGCCGGAACCCGGGAGCGATTCTGGCAGATTGTTCCGAAAGGCTACGAACGGCATCTGCCGATCGCGCTGGACGATCGGCAAGCCTTACGGGCGTGATGCGGGCAGTTCGAGCGTTAGGATTGCCTGACGCGCGTTGGCATCGAGCCCCTGGCCGCCGGCTAGCAGATAGGCCCTGATTTGGGACCGCATTCGGGGCTCCCAGAACTTCTGCAAGTGAAGGGCAATTTCGGCGATTGCCGCGTCTTCAGGCTTGCGGCGATGGAAGGTGGCAACCTGATTTGCCATCGATACGAGCTTGGCGGTGTCCATGCGTTCACTTCCCTTCGCGCGACCCTCCGCGGCGTTGCGGCGGTGCCGGCTGGCGTGCCAGAAGCGGCGGCATGCGCATCCTCTACCATCTACCGCTCTCGCCGTATTCGCGGAAGATCAGGCTCGTGCTTTCGGAGCGGCGGCTGCCGTTCGAGTTGAAGCTTGAGAAAGTATGGGAGCGGCGTCCTGCGTATTTGCAGTTGAACCCCGCCGGCACGGTGCCGACGCTGGTGGAGGAGAGCGGGCTGGTGATTCCGGACTCCGGCGTGATTTGCGAATACCTGGAGGAGGCTTATCCCGACACGGCGCTAATGGGACGGACGCTTGCCGAACGCGTGGAGGTGCGGCGGGTTGTGGCCTGGTTGGATGGACAATTCGCGGCGGAGGTGACCCGCAATCTGATTGGCGAGAAGTTCATGAAGCGTCTGTTCGGTCGCGGTGGCCCGGATGCCACGGCGCTGCGCGCCGGGTATGCTAATCTGAAAATCCATTTGCAGTATGTTGGCTGGCTGGCGGAAACACGGAAGTGGCTTGCAGGAAGCTCTCTTTCGTTGGCGGATTTTGCCGCGGCGGGACATCTCTCGGCGCTGGATTTCGCGGGCGAAGTGGATTGGTCGGTCAGCGTAGCGGCTCGCGAATGGTATGCTCGGATGAAATCGCGGCCGTGCTTCCGGCCGTTGTTGCTGGATCGCGTGGCTGGCATCGAACCGCCCAAGCATTATGCGGACCTGGATTTTTGAGGCTGCTTTCGCAATGAACGCATAAGAATACTGGCGCGGACGTGAGCCTACAACATCGAGCCGCGGATGCCGGCCACCTCGTTCGGTTTGAAAACAGCGCTGAAGTGCTGGAAGAAAACTCGGTCTTCGGCGACCTTCGCCCGCATTCCGGCTCTCTGTTCGGCATCAAGGTCCTCGCGACGGAGAAGGGGAGGCGCTGCATTCATCGGTTCGGCGGGTTCGCAGCCAAGAGCCGTGTGCACCCACTCGGTGAGGCGCGCAAAACCGACGAGCGTGATGCCCGCGATGCGGCAATGTTCCTGCGCCGTAGCTGCCGTTCCGTCGCCGAGCGCGGTGCAGATCGGATCGCGCAGATCGAGCTGGGCGAGGATGCGTTGCGTGACCATCTTCCAGCCAGCACGATCACCGCGCGGCGGCAGCGCGCCGAGGCGCTGGCGCCATTGCGCAGGTTGGGAACCGGCCTGGGTGCTGGAGTTGCTGCTTTCGTTGCTGTCTTGTAGTGTCTTGGCCAGGGCGTTTGCCTGGCTGATCAGGATGTCCTCGGGGTCTCGCAGCACTGCGAAGATGAGGTCGGTTAGGCGATACGCGGGCGGATCGAAGTTCCAGTCGAGTGTGTCGGGCGCGAGTGGGCGGCATTTGACCGGAAAGAGCCAGGGTTCGGCGCGATCGGTGCTCATGAACACCGTGCTGGCGATAGGGAACCGGTGCAAGGCGGCGCCGAGGCTGGTGAGCAGCGCGGCGAGGTCCATCTCTTCGGCTACGCCGAGATTGAGCGGCAGGACGGGATGAGAAGAGGGGGCGATCGCGTCGATATAGGCATTGGCCGAGCGCGCTATTCGCACATGGACCAGGCGTTTGCGTTCCGGAAAGGCATCGAGTAGGCGGCGTGTGAAGCCTCGGCGGAATTCGCGGGTGAGCAGCATTTGACGCAAATGCTGTCGCGGATTGTAGGGTGTGGGGAGTTCGGCGAGTTCGGTTCGGGTGGGCCATCGCCCCAGGGTGGTGAACACCAGGCCGGCGGGTTCCGCCTGCTTGAGGCCGACCCCGCGAATAAGGCTTTCGAAGGAGATGTGCTGGCCCTGCGCGGCGATGAGATCGAACAAGTCGCGGGGTCGGCTGGGCAAGGGCCGGACGAACGTTATCATGCGCTTTTCGTCGCGGCGCTTGGCACCTTCGCCGACGAGCTTTTCGATCAGATAAGCCACAGCATCTCCCCGGCCGTTCGATTGACAGTCCCGGAGGCAGGCGATACCGGCGCGCCTTTCCAGCCGGGAAGCGTTCCATGCCAGTATATGCCTTCATCTTCCCTGGCCAGGGCAGCCAGAGCGTGGGCATGGGGCGCGATTTGGCAGCGAGCTTCGCGGCGGCGCGCGAGGTATTTCAGGAGGTGGACGATGTGCTGGGGCAGAACCTCTCGAAGCTGATGTTCGAGGGGCCGGCTGACGAACTGACGTTGACCCAGAATGCGCAGCCGGCGCTGATGGCGGTTTCTCTGGCGGTGACGCGAGTGCTGGCCCGGCATGGGGGGATCCGCGTTGTCGAGCGTGCGGCCCTGGTGGCGGGTCATTCGTTGGGCGAGTACAGCGCGCTTGCGGCGGCCGAGGCGATCGGCCTGGCTGAAGTGGCGCGATTGTTGCGGCGGCGGGGGCAGGCGATGCAGGCGGCGGTGGCGCCGGGCGAAGGTGCCATGGCGGCGTTGCTGGGGGTGGAAATGGCGGCGGCCGAGGCGATCTGCCGGGACGCGGCGATGCTGAAACGGGAAGGCGAGCCCGATCTGCGACAGGTGGTGGCGCCGGCGAACGACAATGGCGGCGGTCAGGTGGTGATCAGCGGCCATCGCGAAGCGGTAGAACGCGCGCTGGATTTGGCGCGCGCTCGGGGGGTGAAACGGGCGATGCTGCTACCGGTATCTGCACCGTTCCACTGCGAACTGATGGCGCCGGCAGCCGAGGCGATGGCGCGCGAGCTGGCCGAGACCGAAATTCGGCCGCCGGCCGTGCCGTTGGTGGCGAACGTGACGGCCGCGAAAGCCACAGCGCCGGAGGAGATTCGCCGTTTGTTGGTGGCGCAGGTGACGGGCGCGGTGCGGTGGCGTGAATCCGTCCAAGCCTGCGCCGTCATGGGGGTGGACCGGTTTGTCGAACTTGGCGCCGGACGCGTGCTTACCGGGCTGGTGAAGCGGATTTTGCCGGAGGCAGTAGCGCATTCGGCAGCGAATCCGGCCGAAATCGAACAGCTTGCAAAGGCGATGTGATGTTCGAGCTGGCGGGAAAGACGGCGCTGGTGACGGGCGCCTCGGGTGGGATAGGGGGGGCAATCGCGCGGGGTTTGCATGCGCAAGGCGCGACCGTTTGCCTTTCGGGCACGCGAGCGGAGGCATTGCAGGGGTTGGCCGAGGAGCTGGGTGAGCGGGCGCATGTGTGCCCTGCCGATCTGCGCGACCCGGGGGCAGCCGATGGCCTGATCGCGGCCGCGGAATCGGCGGGAGGCCCGCTTTCGATTCTGGTAAACAATGCCGGCTTCACGCGTGACGGGCTGGCGCTGCGGATGAAGGACGAGGACTGGCAGGCGGTTCTGGACCTGGATCTTTCCGCACCATTCCGGCTGGCGCGGGCGGCGCTGCGTGGCATGTTGCGGCGCCGAGCCGGCCGGATTGTGCAGATTTCCAGCGTGGTGGGCGCCACTGGCAATCCGGGGCAGGCGAATTATGCGGCAGCCAAGGCAGGGCTGTTCGGCATGAGCAAGGCTTTGGCGCAGGAGGTGGGCAGCCGTGGCATTACGGTGAACGTGGTGGCGCCCGGTTTTGTGCAGACTGCCATGACCGATGCGCTGCCTGACGCGCAGCGGGCGCGTCTGCTGGAGGCGATCCCGCTGGGGCGAATGGGGCGACCTGAGGACGTGGCGGCTTGCGTTGTATTTCTGGCCAGCGACGAGGCGGGCTGGATGACCGGCGCCACGCTGCATGTGAACGGCGGGATGGCCATGCTCTAATTCGGCTTCGAGGTTTCGCGGCGTCGGCGGTCGGCTTTGCGGTGCGGTGGAGACGTGCTAAGCGCCGCAGCACTCTTTCCGGGGCGCGGGTGCGCGCGGCCATGCGTCTGCCCCAAGGACAGTCGAGCAATGGAACATGGCAGACGAGGGTTCAGGACCGATGAGCGATATCGCCGACAAGGTGAAGAAGATTGTGGTGGAGCATCTCGGCGTGGAGGAGAGCAAGGTAACGCCGGAAGCTTCGTTCATCGATGATCTGGGCGCCGATAGCCTGGATACGGTGGAGCTGGTGATGGCGTTTGAGGAAGCGTTCGGCGTGGAGATTCCTGAAGATGCCGCCGAGAAGATCAGCACGGTGAAGGACGCGATCGACTACATCGAAAAGCAGAAGGCCGCCTGAAGGCGAACGCCGGACCCGCTCGGATGCTCGGAGGGGATCGCCGGGTGGTGGTGACTGGCATGGGCATTGCGAGCCCGCTGGGCGTGGGTGTGCCATATGTTTGGCCACGACTGGTGGCGGGCTTGTCTGGCATCGCTGCGATCCAGTCTTTCGACGTGGCAGAACTGCCGGCGAAGATTGCTGGTCAGGTGCCGGCTGGCACGCGGGCAGAGGGCGGTCTTTCGCTTGGCGAATGGATCCCGCCGAAGGACCAGCGGAAGATGGACCGGTTCATCCATTTGGCGCTGGTGGCGGCGACCGAGGCGGTGGAGGATTCCGGCTGGATGCCGGAAGACGAACCGGATCGCGAGGCGACCGGAGTTATGATCGGCTCCGGCATCGGCGGCCTGCAGACGATCTATGAGGCAAGTGTGCAGGTGCATGAGGGCAAGGTGAAACGGCTTTCGCCGTTTTTCATTCCCTCGGCCCTGATCAACTTGGCGTCGGGCCATTTGTCGATCAAGTACGGGTTCAAGGGACCGAATCATTCAGCGGTGACGGCTTGCGCGACCGGGGTGCACGCGATCGGGGACGCGGCAAGGCTGATCCTGCTGGGCGATGCCGAGGTGATGGTGGCGGGCGGTGCCGAAGCCCCGGTGTGTACTTTGGGGATCGGCGGCTTCTGTGCGAGCCGTGCGCTTTCCACGGCATTTAACGACACGCCAGCGCAGGCTTCTCGGCCTTGGGACAGGGATCGTGACGGCTTCGTGATGGGCGAGGGGGCCGGCGTGGTGGTGCTCGAAGAACTGGAGCATGCGCGGGCGCGGGACGCGAAAATCTATGGCGAGGTGGTGGGCTACGGACTGTCGGGCGATGCACACCACATCACGGCGCCGGCTGAGGGGCATGAGGGGGCGTTTCGCGCGATGCGGGCGGCATTTCGCAGCGGAGATCTGGATCCGGCGGATGTGCAGTATGTGAATGCGCACGGCACATCGACGCCGCTGGGCGATGATCTGGAGCTGGAGGCCGTGGAGCGGTTCTTCGGCGATGTGGCTTCGAAGCTTGCGATGTCTTCAACGAAGTCCGCGACTGGGCATCTGCTTGGGGCGGCTGGCGCGGTGGAAGCGATTTTCTCGCTTTTGGCTATACGCGACAACGTGGCGCCGCCAACGCTCAACCTGGATGCGCCGAGCCGGGAGACAGCGATTGATCGCGTGGCACGCGAATCTCAGGCCCGGCGGATCGATTGCGCGCTTTCCAACAGCTTCGGGTTCGGCGGCACGAATGCGAGCGTGATTTTCCGTCGGGTTTGAGTTGAACGGCGGCTCGGCGGCTCGGCGGTTCGATTTCTGACATGCGCGGCCTGTGGGTGGTCCTGACCGGAGTGGTTGCGGCGGCGGCGGGAATCGCGGTTGCACGAGATGCGTATTTCGCTCCGGGACCGCTTGCCGTGGCTTCGGCCGTGGTGGTGCCGCGCGGCAATGTGCGGGGGGTTGCGGGAGTTTTGGCGGCGGAGGGGGTAATCCGTCACGAACGGGTTTTCGAGCTTGCGGCGATACTGACTTCCTATGAAGGCCCATTGCATGCGGCGGAGCTGGCGTTTCCGGCGCATGCGAGCCTTGCCGTTGTGTTGCACGAGCTGCGCTCCGGCAGCCCGGTTCTGCACCGGCTGACGCTACCGGAAGGTTTGACCTCGGCGCAGGTTGCACATGCGCTGGCCGACGCGGCTTGGCTTACGGGACCGGTGCGCGTGCCGGCGGAAGGCAGCGTGCTGCCGCAAACCTATGCGTTCGAGCGTGGAACGTCTCGGGACAAGGCGATTTCTCGTGCCGCAGCGGCGATGCGCGCGATGCTGAGTGGGGCCTGGCTAAGCCGCGCGCCGGGGCTGAGATTGCGCAATGCGCGCGAGGCCCTGGTCCTGGCGAGCTTGATCGAGCGCGAAACGGGGATCGCGAGCGAGCGGCCGATCGTGGCGAGGGTGTTCCTCAACCGGCTGCAGAGCGGCATGAAACTGCAATCGGACCCGACCGCGGGTTACGGGGCGAGCGGCGGGATGAGCCTGGAACGGGCGCTCGACCGGGCCGACCTGGCGCGGAAGGATGCCTATAACACCTATGTCGTTGCCGGGCTGCCGGCGGCGCCGATCTGCAATCCGGGACGGGCGGCGATTGAGGCGGCACTGCATCCGGCGCAAACGGCTGCACTTTATTTTGTGGCTGACGGCAAAGGCGGCCACGTGTTCGCGGACACGCTTGCGGCGCACCTTCGAAATGTGGAGGCGCTTCGCGCCCGGAGATGAGCAGAGGCCGGAAAAGAGAAGGGCCAGCACAGTGGCTGGCCCTTTTTCTTGTTGCTGACGCGCTTGCCGGCCTTACTTGATATGACCGCTCAGCGAGCTGATGCCGACGAAGGTGACTGTGGTGTCGTTGAGCTGCAGAACGAGGTTGCCGTTCACTTCCTTCTCGTTTTCGAGCGCCTGCTGCAAAGTGGCCTGATCGTAGTTGAAGTGCACGAAGTTGTTCGCGGACGTTCCGAAATCGTTGATCGTGATGTTGTTCATTCCGTTGTTGTCGGCGATCACGAACATATTGGCGCCGGCGCCGCTGTTCACGGTCTCGCTGCCGGTGCCGGAGACGAAGGTATCGTTGCCCTGGCCGCCTGTGATCAGCGCGCTGGCGCTGCTGTCTGTGGTGTTTGCCCAGAAGATCTGGTTGCCGGCGCTGGCGCCGCCCAACAGGGATTCGTTGCCGCTGCCGGCGACGATGATGTTTCCGGCCGTATCGGCGGCGGAGGTGTAGATATTAATGTCGGAGCCGCTGTTGCCGAACACGATATTCTCGCCCGTGCCAGCCACAACAACTCCGTTCACGCCCGTGCCGGCGATGAACACGAGTTGGCCACTGCCACCGAACACGGCATTGCCGCTGGTGTTGTCATAGACCGTGCTGTTCGAGGCATTGGCGACGAAAAGGTCTGCGGTATTGGTGGCTGCCGTGAGCCCCGCGCTGCCGAACACGACGCCGATCTGGGTGCCTGCCGTGTTGCTGCCGAAGATTTGGTTGCCGATGCCGTTACTGACAACATAATCATTCACGCCGTTCGCCACCACAACGCCGTGGCCGGTGGTGTCGTTCAAGTATACGATGTCGTTCGCAGAAGAGCTTCCCGTGGTGGTGTCATCCAGGAAAATGAGGGCGTTTCCGCTGCCGCCAAACACGGACGCGTCGCCACTGCCGGTGATGATGGTATCCTTGCCCGGGCCAGCCACGATGGTGTCGACCACTTGCGAGCTGACGGTGTCGCTGCCGACATAGAGGTTGTTGCCGGACGTGAAGATGATCGAGTTCGTGCCACCCTTGTCCACGTAAGTGGCGGCCGAGTTGATGCCGGCGACAAGGACCGTATCCCCTAAACCCGAGCCGGTGATGGTATTAGGGCCGCTCCAATTATCGAGCAGGTAGCCCGACCCCGGCATTGTGGCGGTGACTGGCCCCGCTTTGTTGGATTGCAGCAGGAGATATTCGGTGATGCCAAGGGACTGGCCAGGCAATTGGTGCATGGCGCCTGGCTGAGTAGCGATGTCGGTATAGTTTTGGGCGCTGGCAACGGCGGCGGCGAAGGACCTCGCGAAATCCAGCGTCTGCTGGCCCGAGACCGAGAATACGAGCGAGGAGTGGGTGCCCGTAGCAACCGATACGTAGCCTGATACCATTGGAATCACCCCAAAATCAAAAAATCAAGAACACGCTGCGCCGCATCAATCCTTTGCGGCCCGGGGAGGTCATATCAAAGATGGACCCCTGGAACAACAACGAATTGCTCGCGACGCGAATTTTTCTAGCATGGACCGGCTTAAAGCACGGTTATCGCGGTCGAGGCATTTTTCGACTTGGAACTATACCAGTTTAGTAGGAGTAGTCACTACAACAGTCGGCGGCTTAAATGCGGGTATGAACGCAAGGAAATTTGGTGCGCCGCAACGAACTCGCGCCCTGGTTGACAATGGCATTCATCAGGTAACGGGTTGACGCCGTCCCGTGCCGTGTGTCGAACGGGTGGGTACCACACAAATGACGAGTTGCGATGCCAGAATCCACTCGGGGCAGAGGCCAAATCGCAGAAAATGCCGCTCCCAGGCGTGGAATATGCCTGGTTATCTCGGCACCTTCGGGTGTGGGCAAGAGCACAGTAACCCGCGCGCTTCTGGAGGCCGAGCCGGGACTGAGCCTGTCGGTGAGCGTGACCACCCGGAGGCCCCGACCAGGCGAGCGGGAGGGCGTGGACTACTATTATAGAACGGCGGCTGAATTCGAACGCCTTGTATTGGACGGCGCTTTGCTGGAATGGGCTGAGGTTTATGGCCGGAAGTATGGCACCCCGCGAGCTTCCGTGGAGGCGGCGCTCGGTGCCGGGCGCGATACGGTGTTCGACATCGATTGGCAGGGTGCGCGTGCGCTTCGCACGGCCTTGCCTGGCGATGTGGTGAGCGTGTTCCTGCTGCCGCCCTCTGCGACGGCGCTGCGCGAGCGGTTGGTGCGGCGAGCCGGCGATGCGCCGGCGGAGATCGAGCGGCGGTTGCAGGCGGCGGCGGCCGAGCTTTCGCGCTGGCGAGAGTTCGACCATCTGCTGGTGAACGACGCGCTGGACCGGTGCGTAGGCGAGGTGCGGTCGATTTTGTCGGCGGCCCGGACGGCTGCGGCGCGACAGATCGGACTTGCGGAGTTTGCCGATGGGCTGATGTAGCGCTCCGCTTATCGCCGTAAGACTGGCTTTCCACGCGGCTTCTCGCGTGGGCCAGCAAGCTTGCGGGCCGTGCGCAGCAGAAAGGCGCGGTCGGCGCCTGAGCAATCGCGATACAGCCGAAGCATGGCGAGTTCGTCACCGGTGAGTTCGGCGCCGGGCCGTTCGCCGTGCAGCAAGGTTTCTACGGTGGTGCCGAGGGCATCGGCGATGCGCGTGATGTTGTCGCGCAGTTGCCCGGCGCGGTCGGTTTCCCACTGCGCGACGGCGCTGCGGCTGACGTCACAGGCCTCGGCCAGCATCTGCTGCGTCATTTCCAGCGCAAGACGGCGGTTGCGGATGCGGTTGCCGACCGATTCGGGATCAGGGGTCATGCCGCACCCTGCCGCAGCCGCGCGGCCGGATACAGTTAGAAATGTTGACACAAAGCTGTTAGTATGACTAACTTGCGCTCGAAGCTGATGGAGGTGGCCATGGGCGTGCGTGTTCGATGGACCGACGATCAGGATGCGCGGATCCGGCACTTGCGTGGCGCGGGCATGACCTGGACGGCGATCGCGGAGGCCATGCAACTGGGGCGAAACACGGTTTTGGAGCGCGGCCGTCGGCTTGGCGCGCGCCGCAAGCTGCCACGGCTGCGGCCCATGCTCGAGGATCCGGAGCGGCCGCCACGCTGTCCCGGACATCCAGAATGCTGGGAATTGCTGACGCAAGGCACCGTTCTGGAGGGCTGCGCCTACCCGTATCCGGTTTTTCTTTAGGAGAACAAAACATGAATATTAACGAGCAAGCAAGCTATCTGATGTCGGCTGGGCGGCGTTCGGGCGAGGCTGAAGGGTTGGACGCCGCCGCTGTGACGTATCGGCTGGAGGAGGCCGGCTCGACGCTGCTTTCGCTGCCGGGAACCGGCTATTCGCCGCGGTTGCGGCTGAGCCAGCTCGATATCGTGCAGGCAGCCGAGGCGGCGTATCCGAAAGGCGGCGCAAAGTTGCGGCCGGCGATTCCGGATGCGGCGCGGATTTCGCGCATGGACGAGGCACTGGGCTGGATTCCGCTAATTCCGCGCGACCGCTACGTGCTGCGTCGCATCTTGGGCGCCCGCAGTCTGGTGAGCCCCGTGACGGAACGGCACCTTTATTCCTGGCGCCGCCTGGGCGGCTTGCTGGGCGCCGACCACAAGGCGGTGCAGCGCTGGCATGCAACGGGCATCGATATGATCGTGGCGGCGCTGCATGCATTGCGGCGGCGATGAACGGCTTGCGCCTGGCCGGATTGGCGGGCTCAGGATTTGCTGAGCCGCACGGCGTATCGGCAGCGCGGCGTGCGGTATTCGCCGACGACTGTCTCGCCGGTGAGCCGCGCTTGTAACTGAAGCTGGTACGACGCCTTGTCGATGCCGGATTGCTTCAGCGAGGCGGCGAGGGAGCCGTCGGATGCCACGGTTCCAGCGAGCACGAGCACCCCGGAACTGGGCGCAAACTGCACCGCGCGGTGCCGCAGGGTGAGCGTGCCGCGGGTTGCCGGATCGCAGGTTCCGGCGAGCGGCGTGACCGGGCCGGCAAAAACGATATCCTGCTGCTCCAGGGCGCAAGCCTGTAGGGCGAGCGGTGCGGCCAGAATTGCCCAAAGAGGTCTGGGCCGTCGATACGCCGTTCTGCGACTGCACGGCGCACAAAGGGAGGCCCCAAAGGTTTTTTTTCTCTCCACGCGATTTTCCTCTTGCCCGACCGCCCCAGTTTTAGGTATAAGTTCCGGCATGATGCGGGTTTGCGTCTGTAGCGCCGGCCTGGAGCGCGATGTTACGCTGTCTTCGGCAGAAGCCTCGTGGCCGCTCACCGCATAAGACGGCGCGGCGCGCCCGAGACGCAATAGCGGCGCGCCGCCATTCGTATCGGTGAACCGCGGTGCAGACCTCAGGGCGCGGTTTGCCAACGGTGACAGACGGGCGGCGGGATGAGCGGAGGGATCAGCCCGGAGCGCGAGCGGCTGGTTCGGAAGTTGGTGCGGGCCCGGCTTTCGACTTGGTGTGAATATGCACTGCGGGACTACGAACAGGAACCGGCGCCGCACCACCGCGCCATCATCGAAGCGCTGGAGCGGCTGGAGCGGGGGGAATCGCGGCAACTGATGCTGCTGCTGCCGCCGGGTTCGGCGAAGAGCACGTATGCAACGCTGCTGTTTCCACCTTGGTTTCTGGCACGCAACGCTCGCTGCGCGGTGATCACGGCGAGTCACACCGCGAGCTTGGCTGAGCATTTCGGCCGCGGTGTGCGCGGGCTGTTGTTGCAGCATGCGCCGCGGCTGCGGTTGCAGGTGCGACAAGATTCACGCGCAGCGGGACGGTTCCTGACCGATTTGGGCGGCGAGTATTTCGCGATTGGCGTGCACGGTGCGGTAACCGGGCGGCGGGCCGATCTGGCGTTAATCGACGATCCGGTGCCGTCGTTTGCGGCGGCGGAGAGTTTGGCGGCTCGGGACCGGTTATGGAACTGGTTCCGTGCCGAACTGCTGACGCGGTTGAAACCCGGGGCGCGAGTGGTGCTGATCATGACGCGCTGGCACGCCGACGATCTGGCGGGGCGGCTTATCGAGCAGGGCGGCTGGCAGGTGTTGCGCTTTCCCGCGCTGGCAGAGCTGGGCGACCCGCTCGGCCGCGCGCCGGGCGCGGCTTTGTGGCCGGCGTGGGAAGACCGCGCAGAATTGTTGCGTAAACGAGAAATGCTGGGCGAGCGGGCGTTCGCGGCACTGTTTCAGCAGGCGCCGCAACGCGAGTTCGGAAGCATTTTCGACGTGGGCAAAATCACCCTTCTGGATGCGGTTCCGGAAGGTTTCGCCGTTCGGGCTTGGGATCTGGCCGCCACGGCCGACGGCAGCGGAGATCCGGATTGGACGGTGGGCGTGCGGCTGCTGCGCGATGGGCAGGGCGGGCTGGTGGTTGAGGACGTGGTGCGGGTGCGCGGCGGCCCGGCCGAGATTGCCGACCTGGTGCGCAGCATTGCGGAGAGCGACGGCGAACGGGTGCCGATCGGCCTGCCGCGCGACCCCGGGCAGGCCGGTGTGTCGCAAATTCTGTTCTTGACGAGGAACTTGATCGGCTATCGCGTGACCTCCTCGCCGGAGAAGGAATCGAAGCCGCTGCGAGCCGCTGCGGTCGCATCGCAGGTTTCGGCTGGCAATCTGCGGCTGCGGCGCGGGATGTGGAACGCGGCTTTCGTGGAGGAACTGGCGGCATTTCCGAACGGCCGCAAGGACGATCAGGTAGATGCGCTGGCACGTGCTTTCGCGATGCTGGTGGAACGTTCAGCACCGGCCCGCTACGCGACGATCCCGTTTGCCGGGCGATGACCGCTGGGCAGTTCCGGACTGCACGAGGAGACAAACTTGTTCCGCACGATCTGCGACCTTGTGCCGTTCGATCGCGCCTACCCCGAACGGACCCGCCGGCTGGATATGCTGCGCCGGGTGCTGGACGGCTCGATTTATGACACTCTCCCATACGAATTCCATGAGGAGAGGACCGCGTCGGGCGACTACATTCCGTTGCGGCAGCGCCGACCTTCGGTTCGATACGCACTGGCGCGCGTTGTGGTGGAGGACAGTGTAGGGCTGTTGTTCAGTGACGGACATTTTCCGGTAATCGACAGCGCCGACCCGGCGGTGCGTGACGGCTTGGCTGCGGTTGCGCGCGATGCGCGGTTGAACACCGTGATGACCGAAGCGGCGATTCGCGGCAGCGTGGGATCGGTGGCGTTGCTGTTGAGAGTTTTACGTGGCCGTATCTTTGTCGATGCGCTGGATAGCCTGTATTTGACCCCGGAATGGGATCCGGAAGCACCGGACACGCTGGCCTGCGTGACGGAACGCTACAAGGTTTCCGGTGCGGTGCTAGGTTTGCAAGGCTATGCGATTGCCGATCCCGGCGCCGAGTACTGGTTCATGCGCCGCTGGGACAGCGATTGGGAAATCTGGTTCATGCCAGTGCGCGTGGACAGCACGGCGCCGGCGCTGGTGGACGACGCGCGCAGCGTGCGGCACGGGCTTGGCTTCGTGCCGCTGGTGTGGGTGCGCAATCTGCCGGGCGGCGACGGCATCGACGGCGGCTGTACGTTCCGTGCCGCGATCGAGACGTCAATCGAAATCGATTACCAGCTTAGCCAAGCGGGGCGCGGCCTGAAATACAGCAGCGATCCGACGCTGCTGATCCGTGAGCCGGCAGGGCTGGACGGCGAAATGGTACATGGGGCGGCCAATGCGCTGGTGGTGAGCGAGAAGGGCGACGCGAAGCTGCTGGAGATCGGCGGCACGGCGAGCCAGGCGGTGATTGATTACGTGCGCGTTCTGCGCGAACTGGCGCTGGAGAGCGTGCACGGCAACCGCGTGGATGTGAGCCGGCTGACGACGCCGGCGAGCGGCCGTGCGCTGGAACTGATGAATCAGGGGTTGCTCTGGCTCGCTGACAATCTGCGTATTCGATACGGTGAGGGGGCGTTGCTTTCACTTGCGCGCATGATCCTGCGCGCGAGCGGCATTTATCGGCTACGCGTGGAAGGCCGGGAGCTGCCGGCGCTGGATGCGGAAGCGCCACTTAGCCTGCGCTGGCCGGAATGGTATCCGCCGGATGCACTGGACCGGCAGCGGCAGGCAGAAACCGTGAACGGGCTTGTCCGCGCCGGGCAGATGTCGCGCGAGACGGGATTGCGCGTGCTCGCGCCGGCCTGGGGGATCGAGGATGTGGGTGCCGAACTGGCCCGCATCGATGCCGGGAGCACGACATGAACGATGCGTTGGAAGAGCCAGAGAGCGGTGACGAGATTGCGCAGTTGCTGCAGCGCAATGCAGATTTGGAGCAGCGGCTGATCGAGCTTCAGGCGACTGGAAGCGCGCGACTGTTGCGCGCCGAGCTCAAGGCCGAGGCAGTGCGGGCCGGCATGGTGGATCTGGACGGGTTGAAGCTGATCGATGACGCAGCGGTTAGCCTGGACGACAAGGGCGACGTGCACGGCGCACGAGCCGCGATCGAACGGTTGCGGCGCGACAAGCCTTGGCTGTTCGGTCAGCCGAGTTCCAGCAGCGCGGCTGCGGCACCGCCGTCTTCTCCGGCGATCGGCAAGCACGCAACGGAAATGACGCTGGAAGAGTGGCGGACGGCGCGCGCGGAGCTAATCCGTAGGCGCTGATCCGAGGGCATTTTTTGCGGGGTGACCCCCGCTTTTCGTGGGGACCTTCATGAGCATTTCGAATTTTCCTGCCGCGTTGCAGCCGATCATCCAGCAAGGCTTCCTGGAACGCGAGTTCCAGCAGGCGTTGCGATCCAGGATTGGCTATCGCGCTGCCGCCGACCGCGAGGAATTTGCGGTGGGTATCGGCGAGACGCTGACCAAGACGCGGGCCGGCCTGCGTCCGGCTGTTACGGTTCCGCTGGCGGCTTCCATGAATACCAATCTGGACAACGGCTTGACGCCTGGATCGTGGGGTGTGGAGCAATACACGCTGACGCTGAACCATTACGCATCGACCATGGATTTGAACATGGTGACGAGCCGCGTGGGGATTGCCAGCCAGTTTCTGCAGAATGCCTATGTGAACGGCGAGCAGGCGGCACGCAGCTTGGACGATCTGGCCCGCAACTCGCTTTTTGCGGCGTATTTCGGGGGCAATACGCGAGTGCGAACGACGCTGGGCAGTGCTGGTCCGACGATCGCGGTGGATGACATCCGCGGTTTCCAGGCTGCATTCGTGAACGGTGTGCAGCAGAGCGTATCAGCGAGCAACCCGCTGGGCGTGACGGTTGGCGCGGATATCTACACGCTGATCGGGACCAGCGTGGATGCGACGAATATTTCGACGGCGCCAGGCGGTGTATCTGGCACGCTGACGTTTTCTGCAAATGTGAGCGTGAGTGATGCGACGGCTGGCAACAGCGTGCAGGCCGCAACGGCTTCGCTGGTTCTTCGGCCGAACGCGCGCGGCAATACCAGCCAGATCGTAGCCGGCGACGTGCTGTCGATGACGAACGTGCTGGATGCGGTGGCCAATCTGCGGCTGAACGCGGTGCCGGACATCGACGGTGCGTATAACTGCTACCTCGATCCGATCAGCGCGCGGCAGCTTTTTGCGGATCAGGATTTCCAACGCCTGTTCATCGGCTCGACATCGGCCAACGAGGTGTTCCGACCGGGCCAAGGCGTGATCAACGAGTTTCTCGGTCTGCGTTTTGTGCTGACGACCGAGTCCTACGTGCAACCACATCCCCTGATTTCCGGCGCGCTGATCCGGCGGCCGATCGTGGTGGGCCAGGGCGCGCTGGTGGAGGGGGATTTCGCTGGCATGGCGGCGGACGATGTGGCGCCGAAAGGCGCCATCGTCTCGTTAGTGGACGGCGTGTGCATGGTGACGCGCGAGCCGATTGATCGGCTGCAGCAGATTATTGCGCAATCATGGTACTGGATCGGCGGCTTCTGCGCGCCATCGGACACGACGACCACAAGCCAGACAGTTCCGACCGCGACGAATGCCAGCTTCAAGCGCGCCGTGATGATCGAGCATCTGGGATAGCCGGATCCAACGGCGACTCTGCCGGGAGACAGCACCATGTTCAGCGAAGCGCAAAAGGTGGATGTGAGGCGATTTTGCGGTTATTCCGCCTATGGCGCTTCTGCGGCAGGCTTTGCGGGGTGGCGATTTTATGTTGCCTACGGGACTTTAGAATACCGAATGAACAACTTGGCCCCGGAGGAAGAGGCCGTGGTGCTGAGCTACCTGGCGACCTTGAATGCGCTGGAAGCAGCGGTGCCGACGGCCAGCGACAATCTGGACAGCGACAGCGCTTCCGCCTGGACGCACAACCGCTATGAGATCGGCGATCGGCTTCGTTTGCTGGATGGCTGGCGGCGACGGCTTTGCGCGTTTCTGGGGGTACCTCCGGGTGAGGGTCTGGCGCAGAGCGGCGTGAGTTGGATTGTCTGATGGACGGGACCAGGCTGCAGGACAGAATCAGCTACGGCATGGGCGTTGCCGCGCGCAAGCTGGGATTGCCTTTTGTGGTGTACCGCCCGCGGGGGGCGCTGACGCCGCTCTCGACGCAAAATCGTGTGATTCGCCTTTGCGCTTCATTCAATGCAGAGGATGCGAGCTATCGTCGGGTCTCTGGTTACGGAGAGGCCGTGTGGTGGGGCGTGTTCGATGCGTCCTACACTGCGCCTGGGGACTATCTGGTGGGCTCAGGCAGCACGTTTTTCGTTTGTGCGCAGCGCCCCGCATTGCCGGTGCAATGCGTGCGGACGAATTGTGTTGTGAGTATGCAACGCACGGCTGGGCCGGCCAATCTGGGCTATGCGGGCCAGGTGGATGCTGCGGTTGCGCCGTTTCTATCCGGTTGGCCGGCTAGCGTGCTGGAGGCTGGCGATCGAAGTGCACCGAGCACAGCGACGACGCATTTTGGGAACTGGAGGCTGTTGCTGCCGCGACTTCCGGTGGCGCCGCAGATTGGCGACATCGTGAGCGACGATGCTGGCGGCCGCTACAGCGTGGGCGCGGCGGAGCAGAGCGACTTGGGATGGCGCTTGCTGGTGCGGCAGATCGCCGCCTGATCGGGAAGAATATGCACGCAGAGCAACTGCACGTTATTACGGCGCGGTTCAATCCGTTGCGTTGGGTGGCTCCCGACCGGCACTATCGCGATTGGGCGGCCCATGTCCTGGATTCGGGTGCGCGGCTAACGGTGGTGGAGGTGCAGTATGGCAGGCGGGCTTTCGCCTGCGACCTGCCACATGTACATCATGTAGGGTTGCGGGCCGAGAGCTGGGCTTGGAGCAAGGAATGCGCGCTGAACGAAGGTGTCCGCCGGCTGCCGGAGGCCGAATATATTGCGTGGGGTGACGCAGATATCTGGCATCGGAAGCCGGATTGGGCGCGCGAAACCGTGGAGTATTTGCAGCATTACCGCGTGCTGCAGACCTGGACACGTGCGCTCGATTTGGGGCCGAATGACGAACTGATAGGCGTGCACAACTCGTTCTGTTCACAGTACATGATCGGGGCGCCGCTGGTCTCTGAAGCAAAACGATTTTGGAAATTCGATGGCGGCTACGCCGATTATCCGCATAGCGGGTATTTCTGGGCATGCCGTCGCGAACTGCTGGATTGGACCGGCGGTCTGTTCGAGTTGGCCGGTATGGGCAGCGCCGATCATCACATGGCGCTGGGACTGGTGGGACATGTTGAGCGGAGCTGGCCGGATGGCACCAGCGCGAGCTACGCTGCGCATCTGCGGCGCTGGCAAGATCGGGCGCGCCGCTATGTGAACGGTCGGATTGCGGCGCTACCTGGCATCGTGGAGCACCGCTTCCACGGTGCAAAGCAAAATCGCGGCTATCTGGGCCGGTGGGATATGTTCGTTCGGCATGGCTTCGATCCGGATACGGATTTGAAGCGCAACAGCCATGGCGTTCTGGAGTGGGCGGGCAACAAGCCGGAGCTGGAGCGCGAATGGGATCTATACCTGCGCTCGCGCCGCGAAGATGATAATTGCATGTGATGTTTTCGGCGACGGGCAGCCACTTCCGGGGCCGTGGGCAACAGATTGGTTCAGAATGGCGGATCTCTCCGATGTTGAGACGGCGCTTTTGGCGCTGCTTTCGACCAACCTGTTTCCGCAGGGCTTGGGAGCACCCAGCGTGGTGGGTGGCGCGCCGCGGCTGTATCGTGGCTGGCCGGTTACTGCCGCGCTTAGCGCCGATATTGCGGCAGGCATTCCGAACGTCAGTGTTTTTGCGGTGCCGCAAAGCACGCGCAACACGACGCGCTGGGGCGTGCAGAGGAGCCGTCCGGCTTCCATGCCGGGCACGAGCGTGGTGGTGGTTGGGAATACGCTAACGATTGGCGGCTTGCCCGCTGCGGGTGACGTTGTGGGATTGCTGATCGGTGGGACGCCCTACGTATATCCGGTTCAAGCCGTCGATACGCCGACGAGCATCGCGGCCGGGCTTTCTGATCTGGCCCAGGCGGAATTTCCGTGCTTGCAGGCGGCAAGCCAACTAACTTTTCCGACAGCGCCGAGCCTGATTGCACGGGTGGTGGCGGCGACGAGCGTAGTTTCGGAGTGGGCGCGCCAGGAGCAAGGCTTTCGGGTTTCGGTCTGGACATCCGATCCGGCGGCGCGGGACACGCTGAGCAGCGCCATCGGCAAAGGTTTGGCGCCAATTGCGTTCCTGACACTGGTAGATGGGACCGCCGCGCGGTTGCGGTATCGCGCGACGACGACGATCGATGAAGATCGCGACGCGTCATTGTATCGGCGCGACCTTATTTATGACGTGGAATACGCCACGACCACGACGGCCGACCTTGCGACGATGCTGTTCGGGGATCTGGATTGGAACGGCGTGCATTACTACGGCTGAGGAGCCTGGCTTTGCAAAAATTACTGATCGTGGTGCGGCCGTTCGGCCGCTATGCCAAGGGCGATGCGATCCGGGATACGGCCGAGATCGATCGGGTGTTGTGCAGCGAGCACGCCAACCATTTGGTTTCGGTGGCAGCAGTGCCGATTGCGCCGCCGCACGAAACGGCGGAGGACTGAACCATGCCCATACTGCAACAGGGTACGCTTAATACCACCGCGCTTGTGGTTCCCGACTTGTATGTGCAGATCGTGCCGCCGCAGAACCTCGTTCTGAATGGCGTTCCGACGAACGTGATCGGTATCGTTGGCACCGCGGCCTGGGGGCCGGTCAACCAGCCAGTGGTGCTTTCCAGCATGGCCGACTACGCTCAGAGTTTTGGCCCCGTGGTGCCGCGGAAATATGATATGGGCACACAGCTTGCGACTGCCGTGCAGCAGGGGGCGAGCAACTTTCGCTGCGTGCGTGTGAGCGACGGTACCGACACCGCGGCCAGCTTGGCGCTGGCGGCGGCGGGTGGCAGCTACGCGGTGTTGCTGACGGCCCATCACACTGGCTCACTCGGCAACAGCCTTGTGGTCAACCTTGCACCCGCGGCAATCGCGGGCGCCTGGCGACTGACTGTGGCGATTCCCGGCCAGTTGCCTGAGGTGTTCGACAATATACTGGCAGCGACGCCGCAAGCCTTCTGGGCGGCGCTGATTTCGGCGGTGAATACCGGAACAGGGCCGCTGCGCGGCCCTTCGATGCTGGTGGTGGCGAGCGCCGGCACGGCCACGGGGGCCGCGGTGACGGCATTGAGTAACCAGTTGCTGGCCGGCGGGACGGACGGTGCAACGATGGTGAGCGCGGCGACGCTGGTGGGCCAGGATGTGTTGCCGCGCACCGGCTTGTATGTGCTGCGGGGGCAAGGTTGCAGCATCGGTTTGCTGACCGACGCCGACGACCCGACGCAGTGGAGTGCGCAGGCGGGCTTCGGCACGTCCGAAGGCGTCTATATGATCCTCACCGGGCCTGCCGGCGATACGATCAGCAATGCGGTTTCAGTTATACAGGCGGCAGGGCTGAATAGCACCTCGGCCAAGCTTATGTTCGGCGACTGGGTTTTCTGGAACGATCAGGCGAACGGCATCACGCGCCTGGTTTCACCGCAAGGTTTCGTGGCAGGACGGTTGGGGAATCTTTCACCCGAGCAATCGAGCCTGAACAAGCCGCTGTACAACGTGATCGGCACGCAGCGATCCGGTGTGCCCGGCAGCGGCCAGAGCGCTACCTATAGCGAAGCCGAACTGCAGATGCTGTTCCAAAGCGGCATTGACGTGATCGCCAACCCGCAACCCGGGGGCGCCTTCTGGGGCGTGCGTTGCGGGCACAACACTTCCGCCAATCCCGCGACAAACGGCGACAATTATGCTCGGATGACAAACTTCATTGCCGCGACGCTGGCAGCGGGGATGGGCCAGTTCGTAGGCCAGGTGATCGATTCGAGCTTGTTCCAGCAGATTCGGGCGACTCAGCTTGCTTATTTACAGGCTCTTCTGGCGCAGGGGATCCTTGGCAGCGTGGACGGCTCGCTGCCCTTTTCGGTGATCTGCGACAGTTCCAACAACCCGCTGAGCCGGACCAGCTTGGGCTATGTGCAGAGCGATGCGCAAGTGCAGTATCAAGGCATCAATGAGAAGTTCATCGTGAACGTGGAAGGCGGCCAGACGGTGCTGGTGCAAACGCAGGTTTTGCCCGGCCTTGGCTGATGACGTCGCGGATGCTTGCCATGCCGCATAGCACGATCTCCCTCATTCGCGCGCCGGCCCAGGGCCATACGGAAGGATAACGGCAATGCCGATAAACTCATTTTCCATCGGTCGCGACTGCCAACTTGTGGTGATGGGGCCGCAGGGCCGCGTCGATCTCAGTTATGTCACGGGTTTCGAGAGCCGCCAGGTGACGCAAGCCATTCGCCTGGACCGCCTGGACGGGGTGCCGATGGGCGCGGAGCTGCCGAAAGGCTGGGAAGGCAGTTTTGAGGTGGAGCGCGGCACAAGCGCCGTGGACGATTTCATTGCTGCAGCGGAGCAGGCCTTTTTCGCCGGTGGCACGCTGCCGGCCGGCACGGTTTACCAGTATGTGACCGAGGTTGATGGCTCTACGTCTACATATCAGTACAACGGGGTGGTTTTCAAGCTGGCAAACTCCGGCACGTGGCGTGGCGATGCCAGCGTGAAGCAGAAGCTGGAGTTCTTCGCGACCCAGCGGCAGCGCGTATGATGCCTTTAATGAGCGAGCAGATTTTGGCCGCCGCCGCGCAGACGGCTGTGGCTCGAGATTCCACGGGACGTGAGATGATTGTTCGGCGGCCGGGCGCGGTGGACCGGCTACGCATGTTCAAGGCGCTCGGCCCGGAATTGGCGCAGAACACCGCCTATCTAGGTATTGCAATGCTGGCGGTTGCGGTTTCCGCGATAGATGGCGTACCGGTGCCGGCGCCCGGCAACGAATTACAGCTCGAAGCGCTAGTGCAACGTTTAGGAAATCCAGGCCTTGCGGCGGTTGCGGCGGTGCTGGCCGCCATGCCGGAGGCCGATCCGGGAAACTGAGTGGGCACCCCGATCTGGTAGATTGTCTGTACTTGGTTCGGAACGGGGTGCCGCTCGACGTTGCGTTTTCGTTGCCGGCTGAGGAGCGAACCGCCTGGATCGTGGCGATCGCACAACTCGATGGACGACAATTCGACTGGGTGACGCGCACATGGATCAACTCGTGAGCAAGGCTATACATGAGGCTGGAATGACGCTGACCCGGACGCTGCAAGGCGCGCTGCAGGCGGCAGGCGTGGATTCGACACTGCAGTTGCGAATCGGCGATGCGCAAGTGGCAATCACATGTGATGATGCGGTGCTGATCCGGCGCGAGCGGGGGAGCGCTCGTGCGGCGCCCTCACCCGTTCTGGCGCCGGCACTTCGGCAAGCGTTGCCGGAACTGGTTGAGACACTCGGGGCGACACTGCGGGACGGCCTGGTGTGAGCGAAGGCTTTGAAATCGGCATTTCCATCGCATTGCAAAGCGGGGTTGGAGAGAGCATTGCCGCGGCACGCCGGGACGCGGCGGCCGTGGAGCTTGCGGTAGGGCGAAGCTTTGCCACGTTGGACCAGCTTCGGCGCATGGCCACCGGGCGGCTACCGGTAGCGGAGGCGCCGCGCCCGGAGTCGAAGCTTGTTGCAAAACAGGAGGCGCTGCCGGCGTCGGTTGCAGAGGCAGAACTGCGCGGGCCTGAGCCGGTGACGCAGAAGGTGGCTCGTGACTTGATTACGCCAGCATCGTCGCTACCGGCGATGTCGCCGCCCGAACCGGTCCGCGCTGCACTGCCGATTGCGCATCCGACGCGGCAAGCGGTTGAGATGATAGCGCCCAGCTCGGCCTCGGTCGCCAATCCGGCGGCGCCACAGCCCGGAGCAACACCTGCGGCGGCATTCGGTTCGCCGGCTGAAGACAGGTTGGAAATTCCGCGAGTGATCGCGCCAGTCGTATCGCCAGCAGCGACATCGTCACCCTTGCCGACGGCGGTGGCGCAAACTCATCCCGGGCCCGGGGGCGGCAGGGGGGCGGGCCCCCCCCTTGAGAAATCGTTGTCCGAACCTTTCGTAGTTGCAGCGTATCCAGTTGTGGCTCCGGCGGCGCAACCGGCGGCCCGGTCGGCGAAGCCGGCCACGGCGACGTTGACGACTTCCCTGGTTGCGACTGCGCCGCTGCCGGCATCGGCGGCGCCAATGTCCTCGCCCGCTTTGGTTGTACGGCAGATCACGCCGGCGGCACAGTCGATTAAGTCTATTGCGCCATCGCAGTTGACGCAATCTGGATCTTCGGGACTGTCCAAAGTGGATGCTGCCGACAATGCTCCGACGCCAGCCGGAGGTGATGTGTTTCTTGACGGCATGCTGATGGGACGCTGGATCGCTCGGCATCTCGCGCGCGAAGCCGGACTGCCTTCGAGCGGGCCGACGGGTTTCGATCCGCGTCGCAGCCCAGAGCGACCGGGCGCGACGCTGGGGGTGGCATGAGCGGTTTAATCCTGGGCGGCGTGACACTCGAAGGCTTCGAAATTCCCGGAGGCCTACGCTTCGGCGGCAAGCAGGCGCTTGCGGTGCACAAACTACCGGGCGGGACACGAGTGGTGGATGCGATGGGACCGGACGATGCGGATCTCGCGTGGTCCGGCGTCTTGTCCGGCAGCGCGGCGGCGGATCGCGCACGCACACTGGACCTGATGCGTATCTCCGGCCAGGTGGTGCCGCTGGCTTGGGATGCATTCTATTATTCCGTGGTAATACGGCGATTGGACATGAGTTACGCCAATCCGTGGTGGATTCCCTACGTGATCGCCTGCACGGTTGTTATTGATAGCGCGCAGCTTTTGCTGGCGCCGGCGATTACCGACGCGAACGCAATTCTTGGCGACCTTGGACTTGCCGGTGAGCTGACAAATGTTTCCGGAGCGCTCGGTGCCGTGATGCAGAGTGGCGCGTTGATCCCAGGTTCGGCGGCCTATGCCAGTGCCGGCGGTGCCTTGCAGAGCACGAGCGCAGGCATCAACGCGCAGATCGCGCAGGCTGAACTGGTGCTTGCCGGCGGCGATCTGAGTAGCGTGGTGAGCGCGGCGGGCTCGCTTGCGTCGCTTATCGCGGCGCAAGGCTATCTGGGCCGTGCGATAACAAATTTTGCAAATGCGTCCGAGTGACGTGTTGCAAGGGGCGCACGGCCGGGGGGTTCAGAATGCGCACGATCGACGTGACCGGCGGCACGCTGTTTGCGCTCGCGGCGCAATATCTTGGCGATGCCACGCAGTGGGTGCGCATTGCGGCTCTCAACCACATCGATGATCCGTGGTTGAGCGGTGTGAACACGTTGCTACTGCCGGACACAAACCCGCAGGCGGGAGGCGGCCTTGGCCAGCAGTGAGGTGCGGGCACCGTCGCTGCAGGTGCTGATCAACGGCTCGCAGGTAGCGGGCGCGATTTCGGCACAGGTGAACAGCACCAATCACTTCGCCGCGGACCGGTTCCGCGTGCGTTTCTCACTCAACGCCTCCGGAGCCACGGTTTGGCAACAATCTGCCTTGCAAGCGGAAGTCCGCTTTGGGCTGGACGGCGCCTGGGCCAGCCTAATCACTGGGGATGTGGACCGGGTTGCGATCGATGTGATTTCGGGCGAGGTCCAACTGGATGGGAGAGATCTTGCCGCCCGGCTGATGAGCGCACGGACGCAGGAGACTTTCGAAAACCGCACATCCAGTGATATCGCTGTGACGCTGGCGGGGCGCCACGGGCTTGCGGCCAATGTGGTGCCGACATTCACGCTTGTAGGTCGTTACTATCGCAATGATCGGGCGCGCACCACGCTGGATCAGCATGCGCGGACGACGACAGAATGGGACCTGCTGATCTGGCTTGCGGCGACCGAGGGGTTCGAGGTCTGGGTTGCCGGGCAGACGCTGAATTTTGCGCCTTCGGCGGCGATAACACCGATTGTCGTTCAGCCGACCGATTGCATTTCGATGCAGCTCGATCGTGCGATGGATTTTGAGGGCGGACTGGAAGTAGTGGTGAAGAGCTGGGACAGCCGGTCGCAGGCGCTGGTGGAACAGACGGCGACTTCGCCTGGCGGCCTGACGATCCAGCCCGCGCGGTATGTGATTGTGCGGCCGAACTTGCAGTCGGCCGATGCCCAAAGTTTGGCACAACGCACTTTAGCACAGATGCTTTCTCATGCCCGGAATGTCGCGGTAGAGATGCCCGGCGATCTAACCACAATGCCACGCGGCACGCTGATGCTGAGCGGCACGGGAACTGATTTTGATAATACCTATGTCATCGCCGAGGTGGAGCGCCGGATTTCATTCCGCGGTGGTTTTATGCAGACCGTTGAAGCGAGGCTGCCCGCATGGACCATTTCCTGAATCTACTGAAGGGTCAAGCGCAAGTATTAGACCAAGCGGCGGCGCAGCCACGTCTTGCCGTGGTGAGTTCGGTAGACACAGTAAGCTTTTCTGCACGCGTACTGATTCAGCCGGAGGGTGTGCTCTCCGGCTGGCTGCCGATTGCGACGGCATGGGTGGGGAATGGGTGGGGAATGGCGTGCCCGCCGGCGCCTGGTGATCAGGTGGTTGTGCTATGGCAGGAAGGCGATGCGGAACATGGCATTCTCGTGGCCCGGCTGTGGTCGGGAGTGGCGACGCCGCCGGCCGCGGCCGTGGGTGAGTTCTGGCTTGTGCACGGCAGTGGGAGTTTTTTGAAGCTACGGAACGACGGCACCATCGAGAGTTCCGCCGGCACCTGGACGCACACCGGCGATCTGCATGTAACCGGGAATGTTTCCGACGAGCACGGCACGCTTGCCGATCTGCGCGCGCATTACAACGAGCACACGCATCCGCCGAGCGGGGCTGCCGCGTCGCCGATGGATTGATGATCGGATACTTGCATGTATGACGCGGCCTTGCTCTGGAATTCCGACCTTTCGTCAGACGCTACCGGCGACATCTCACTGGCTGCCGGGACCGCACTGGGTCAACAACGAGTGTTGCGGCGATTGCTCACGAATCCCGGCGACTATGTGTGGCAACCGGCATACGGCGCCGGCCTTGGTCGGTTTGTCGGCGACAACGCCGATCCGCAGGCGATCCAGTCTGCCATCCGCAGTCAGATTTTCCAGGAGTCCTGTGTGGCGACAAGTCCGGCGCCTTCGATCGATGTGCAGCCGGCGGGCAATGGATCGATCTATGTGAACCTGCTTTACGTGGACGCCATGAGCGGTAGCACGCAGGTATTGAGCTTCAGTGTAGGTGCCTAACCATGCAGCTTCCGTTGCAAAGCTTTACGGCGCTGGTGCAGCAGATGTCGGCCGCTGTCCAGGGCGCGGCATCACAGCTTATCGATCTCTCGGTTGGCAGCGTGTTGCGAGCGCTGCTGGAGGCCTCAGCTTCGGCGGCGTTGTGGTTGCAATGGCTAATCCTGCAAGTGCTCACCGTGACACGGGCGGCGACCAGCGCTGGCGCCGATCTGGACAGCTGGATGGCTGATTATGGACTGTTCCGCCTGCCAGGTGCTGCTTCGTCCGGCATCGTTTCTTTTGGCCGGTATACGACCGGAATTGCTGCCAATGTCCCCGTGGGTGCGCAGGTGCGTACGAGCGACGGATTGCAAACTTTCGCCGTGGTAGCGGTGCCATCGAACCCGGCTTGGAACGGCACGGGCTACGCGCTGGGCGCCATGGCAGCCTCTGTGGATGTGCCGGTGCAGGCGCTGGAGGTGGGCAGCACGGGAAATATCCAGGCTGACGCTATTGGAATCCTGGCGACCGCAATTCCGGGTATAGACACGGTGAACAATGCCGCACCGTTTACGGGCGGTATCGACGCGGAACCCGACGCAGCGT
Source organism: uncultured Acetobacteraceae bacterium (assembly GCA_964250215.1). GTDB lineage: Bacteria > Pseudomonadota > Alphaproteobacteria > Acetobacterales > Acetobacteraceae > DAIDJM01. The sequence goes on from CAXUEX010000004.1 coordinate 48,769, forward strand.
TGCGCCAGCGTTTTCAGCTCTACATCAACAGTCGGGCGCAGGCCACGGGTGATGCGATTGAGTTCGCCATCGCCTCGGTGCAGCAAGGGCTGCGCTATACCGTGCTTGAAAATCTGGATGCCACGGGCAGTTTTCTGCCGGGGAACTTCTGCGTCAGCGTGGACGATGGCACGGGCATGCCTTCGGCCAACTTGCTGGCCGCCGTGCAAACGGCGGTGGATGCGATACGTCCCATTGGCTCCACCTACCGGGTCGCCGGGCCAGTGATGACGCCGGTGAGCGTCTCGCTTGTGCTGGAGACGAACAATCCTGCGACACATCAGAGTGTCGCCAATGCCGTCCAGGCCGCGATTCTGACCTGGATCGGTGCACTGCCGATGGCTGGTACGCTCGCGGCTTCGAAGATCGATGCGGTGACACATGCGGTGGATTCCAGCATCCTGAGTGTGCAGAACCTGCTGATCAATGGTGCGGCCGCCGATCTGACTGCGCCGCCTGATGGCGTGCTGATCGCGGCGGCGGTGACGGTGAACTGAATGACGGGGGACGCAGAAGACATGGCGGCGCGGTTAACGGCCGTACTGCCAACGAAATGGTTCGGCGACGCCGCACCATTGGCCCAGGCCGTGCTGCAGGGCATAGGCACGGCCTGGGCCACGATCTACACAATGATCCAGTTCGT
>CAXUEX010000005.1:0-18020 GCA_964250215.1 uncultured Acetobacteraceae bacterium
CTGCGGCGCCATGCTGCTCTCCATCGGCCTGCTCGATACTCATCCAGACTATTCCTGGCTCGATACAGACCTCGCCGACTTTGCAGCCAGCGCCGGCCAGTATATCCCGTCCCTCATCGGCACCGCGCTCATGGTGCTCGCCATCGGCCTGTCGCAGCGCGTCACGCTGGCCTGGGGTGCGGCCATTGGCCTGCTGCTCGCCGGCGCCGGCATCACCGCGCTGCAGGGTGAGCCCGATTGGGTGCCGGGCATCCTGGTGGTGGCCGCGCTTTCCATGGCGCCGTTCCGCGATGCGTATTACCGTCATGCGCGCCTGATCAGCCAGCCCCTGCGCCGCAGCACGCTGCTGCCGCTGCTCGCCTTGCTGGCGAGCGTGGTGTGGCTCGCTAGCTTCGAGCCGCGCGTGCGCAATCTTGCGAAAACCAGTTGGTGGGAAGTGGTGCTCTCGCGCCACACGCCCACGCCACTGCGCTTGGCACTGGCGCTGGCGGCGGCCTTCGGGGTTGCCGCATTGTGGGGCGTGATGCGTCCCGGCCGGGTGCGCTACGTGCCCTGGAACGCCGAGGGCAGGCTGCGTTATGCCGCGTTCGGCGCGCTGCCGCCGCCCGAGGCCGACGGGCTGGTGCTGGGCGAGGCCGGACGCGCCGGGCTGCCGTTCCGCCGCTTCGGCCGGCTGCTGCTGGGCCTGGGCGACCCCGCCGGCGCCGAAACCGATCGCGTTTCGGCCATCTGGCGGCTGCGCGATCTGGCGGTGCAAGAGGGCGGCGAAGCGGCGGTATGGCGCGCCGGCAGCCACTTCGCGAAAATCTATCAGGATCTCGGGCTGTCGCCGCAGAAGCTCGGCGATGACGGATTGCCCGCGCCCGAAAGCCCCACCGCACGGCAGTTCCTGTTCTGCGCGCCGGGAAGCGACGTGACGGCCCTGCTGCCGTTCCTGGAAAAACTCGGCCGCCGTCGTTTTTCTGTCGATCCGGCCGCGTCCGGCCCGCCACCGGACCCGAAACTTCTTATATAAGGCGCAACCGCTTCGCGCGCAGTCTCGTTGTGGCCGGGAATTCCCGGAGCCCCCCGCCCATGATCTCGTTCCCGAAAAGGTCGCGTATGTCCGAAGGCTCGCCATATCCGCTGGGCGCCACCTGGGATGGGCTGGGCGTGAATTTCGCGTTGTTTTCGGCCAATGCCACCAAAGTGGAACTATGCTTGTTCGATGCCGATGGCGAACGCGAAACCGATCGCATCGAACTGCCCGAATACACCAACGAAATCTTCCACGGCTATGTGCACGATACACGGCCGGGCACCGTGTATGCCTATCGCGTGCACGGCCCCTACGCACCGGAAGCCGGGCACCGCTTCAACCCCAATAAGCTGCTGCTAGACCCCTATGCCCGGGCCCATGTCGGCGAGCTGAAATGGGATCCCGCCGTGTTTGGCTACGAAGTGGGGAATGACGAAGCCGATCTGTCCTTCAGCGAAACCGACAGCGCGCCCTTCATGCCGAAATGCCAGGTGGTGGATCCAGCTTTCACCTGGGGCCGCGCGAACAAGCCGCAGGTGCCATGGGAACGCACGGTGTTCTACGAAATGCACGTGCGCGGCTTCACCAAGCGGCATCCCGCCGTGCCGGAAGCGATGCGCGGTACGTTCGCCGGTCTCGGCACCCAGGAAGTGGTGGATTACCTGCGCGCGCTCGGCATCACCTCGGTGGAGTTGCTGCCGATCCACACCTTCGTGAACGACGATTATCTGGAGCAGAAACAGCTTCGCAATTACTGGGGCTACAATACCATAGGCTTCTTCGCGCCCGAACCGCGCTACGCCATGAGCCCCGGTTTCGCGCATGCCGAGTTCAAGCAGATGGTGGCCCGCCTGCACGATGCCGGGCTCGAGGTGATCCTCGACGTGGTGTACAACCACACCGCCGAGGGTAACGAAATGGGCCCCACGCTCTCCTTCAAAGGCATCGACAACGCCAGCTATTACCGCCTGATGCCCGACAACCCGCGCTACTACATCAACGACACCGGCACCGGCAACACCGTGAACCTGTCCCACCCGCGCGTCATCCAGATGGTCACCGACAGCCTGCGCTACTGGGTATCGGAGATGCATGTCGATGGTTTCCGATTCGATCTCGGAACTATACTGGCGCGCGAACCGCACGGCTTCGACGAGCAGAGCGGATTTCTCAAGGCCTGCAGCCAAGACCCCGTGCTCGGCGGCGCCAAGCTCATCGCCGAGCCGTGGGATCTCGGCCCCGGCGGCTACCAGGTGGGCGGCTTCCCGCCCGGCTGGGCCGAGTGGAACGACCGGTTCCGCGACACCGTCCGCAGTTTCTGGAAAGGCGATGTCGCCGTGCGCGACCTAACCGACCGCCTCTGCGCCAGCGCCCAGGTGTTCAACCGCCGCGGCCGCAAGCCATGGGCCAGCGTGAACTTCATCACCGCGCATGACGGTTTCACGCTCAACGATCTCGTCAGCTACAACGACAAGCACAACGAAGCCAACGGCGAAGACAATCGCGACGGCAACGACAACAACGAAAGCTGGAATCACGGCGCCGAAGGCGTCACCGAGGATCCCGAGATCAACGCGCTGCGCGAACGCCAGATGCGCAATATGCTCGCAACCTTGCTGCTCAGCCAGGGCACGCCCATGCTGCTCGCCGGCGATGAATTCGCCCGCACGCAGAGCGGCAACAACAACGCCTATTGCCAGGACAACGAAATCGGCTGGGTGGACTGGAACATCCAGGAGAAGGGCGAGGCGATGATCCGCTTTGTCCAGATGCTCACCCGCCTCCGCCGCGAATACCCCATCCTGCGCCGCGGCCGCTTCATGAGCGGTGATTACAACGAAGCGCTGGAACTGCGCGACGTTACCTGGATCAACGCCAATGGCGAGGAGATGGGGGATGCTGATTGGGGCGACGGCAACATGCGCTGCTTCGGCATGTTGATGGACGGCCGCGGCCAGGAAACCGGCATCCGCCGCCGCAGCCGCGACATCACATTGCTGCTGGTGCTGAACGCGTATCACGACGTCGTGAAGTTCACCCTGCCTGACTGCACCGACGGCAAGCACTGGCGCCTGCTGTTCGACACCAACACGCCGGATGCCGCGCGTGAGGAGCCGTTCGATATCGGCGATGTGTACGACGTCACGGCCCGCTCGACGCTGCTGTTCCGCCTGAACGCCTGATCCGGCCGGGGGTGAACCGGCAAGGGCGCCGGCCGTTCTCGCCATGCCAGAAAGCAGGAGCGCGCCCATGTCGGCCCACAAGCCGCCGGTTCCACCAGAGCAACAAGCCCCGCACGCGGGCGGCCGAAATGCACCCGATCCCGCTGTGCCGCCGCCGTCTCGCCGAGGCGATACCAACACCGCCGAGCAGGGCACCCAAGGAAACATACGCGAAAACACCACGAACACAGGCTATCAGCAGGACCGTTGAATCATGGCGAATGACCAGACCGAACGCTTCGGCGGCCCCGGCAGCAGCCATCAGGACCGGGATCAGCCGGGCAAAAACCATCAACCCACCGGCCATAAATTCGGCGGTGAACGCGCCGGTGCGCCGCTTCCGCCGGGTTCGCCCACAAACACCCGCAGCAGCCGCGTTTCCGGCGGCGGCGGCGAACGCGACCGCCACCACACGCATACCGGCGAGCGTTCATGACCGCGAAAGACCGGGTTCTGCCCGCCGCCATCGCCGCCGGCACCGTGCTCACAGCCACGCTGGCGGGTAGCCAGTTTTCACCACGGAACAAACGGGCTGCCCGCTGGTATGCTTCGCTGCGCAAGCCTAGCTACACGCCGCCGGGGCCGGCAATAGGTGCCGCGTGGATGGTGCTTGACGGTTTTCTCGCCTATGCCGGCTATCGGCTGCTCGCGCGTCGCCATCAGCGCGGCGCCGCCCCGGCGATCGCCGCCTGGGCGGCAACCGTGAGCGGGCTTGCCGGCTACCCCGCGGCATTTTTCGGCGAACGCAGCACCGTCGCGGGTGCGGCCGCCTCCGCCGCGATGTGCGCCGCCGCCACCACCACGTCCATCACCGCAGCCAGCGTCGATCCCGTGGCCGCTGGCGCGATGGCGCCACTCGCCCTATGGACCGCCTTTGCCACGCTGCTGAGCGAAGAGTTGTGGCGGCGTAACTAGCCGGGGCTGCGGCATCATGCCCCGGTGGGTCCATGGAGGAGACCTGGCCTTCTTTTCCCCCAAAAAGCCTACCGTAAAACTGCAACAGACTAATTGGCGGCTTCCAGCTCACGGCCTCACAATGGCCGTCGCACGACCCTTATCAGATGCCGCCCTTGCGGCGGGTGTCCGGGTTGTCACTGCCGATCGCAAGGATGTCCACCTCCACGATCGAGGCCTCTTCGGCGGCGGCCTGCTGCGGCTGCGTGGTCTGTGCGGCGGCGGTAGCGGCGCCGGCGGCGGAGGCGGCTGCGGCGACGGCGTTGACGCTCGGCGCGCTCACGGTTGGCACGCCGGTTGTCTTGCCGCCGCTCGCGATGTTGGCGCCGTTCACCACGGTCAGCGCCGCGACGTTCACGTTGCCGGAGGAGCGGATGCCGGCTTCGCCCGCGTCGATGGTGCCGAACGGTGCCACGAGATTGATGCTGCCCGCCGGCACGGAGGGGATCGGCGCCAGCGTGGCGATACCGGCGCCGGCGCTGGGCGTGGTGGGCGATAGCTGGATGTTTCCGTAGCCGTCGTAACTGATGCCCACCGGCGGGACGAGAATGGTATTCTTGGCGCCGCGGCCGGCGTTGATTTCGCCGTCCGACGACATCCAGATCAGGATATTGCCGCCGAACGTGGTCAGGACCCGGCTCTGGCCGAGCGTGACGCTGCCATAGGAATACATCTCGATGTCGCCGGAGCCTTGCGTGAGCACGCCAGCGCTTGGTTGCGGCACGATGCCGTAATTGCCGAGCAGCGTTTGGCCGTAGGGAACGAGCGTGGTGATGCCGCCGCCGAAGTTGGTTCGAATTGCGCTGTCGTAAAGATTGGTGAACAGGCCGGAACCATTCCGCCCGCTCACCTCGCCGCTGAACAGCGTAAGGTTGCCGCCGGCTGGCGGCGAGCGACCGCTTGCATCCGTGTTCGGGAACAGCGCATGGATCGCGTCCTGGCCTTCCAGATAGGAGTGATAAAAGCGGCTCGCGGGGTTGTTGGTATCGAGGCCGCTCTGGTTCAGCTCGGCGAAATAGACAGTGAGCAGGAAGGTTGTCTGTTCCGCTTCGGACAGCGTGAGGAAATAGGCGAGCGCGCCGGCCCCGCTGCCTGTGTAGCCGCGTGCCTGCAGCCATGCGAGCAATTGGGTTTGATAGGTGCGCGCCACCTTGCCTTTCTGGTCCTGCAGCGGCGTCGTGGGGTTCGCAAGGTTGGCCGGATCGAGATAGAGCTTTGCAAAACCGGCGAGGTCGGTGCCGCCGTTCAGGCCGGCCAGCACGGTGATGCCGGCGCCGCTGTCGCGCGTCGCCGCGGTGAGCGCCGCGCCGATTTCGCCGACGCTGTCCAGCACGCCTTGATCGCCCTGATAGACGTTTCGGCCGGCTTCGACGAGAAGCGAGCCGGGTCCCGCAACATTCACGTTCGCATAAATGATGTCGCGTCCGGCCTGAACCACCGAAAAATCGGTCGCGCTGTTGTCGAGGAAAAGATCGGGGGGCGTGCCGGCCGGTGTTTGCGAGCCGTTGCTGGAGCTCAGGTAGCTCACGCCGCCGGTGGCTACCACGTCGCGTCCGGCCTCGATCTGCACCGCGGTCGCGCCGATATAGGCGGGGGTTCCGCTTCTCGCTTCCGTGGTGGTGACGGCGCCCGTCTCCAGCCCGACGATGTCGCCGGTGAGCGCGTAGAACAGCGTTTCGTCGCCGCCCGCGTGCAGCGTTCCGGTGGCGCTATCGACGATATTGGGATTGTTGTGCGCGATGCCGCCTGCGATGATGGCGCTGGGGAGTTCGCTCGATACCGATACCGCGGCACCGGAGGCTTCGATGCGCAGCGGCTCGGGGCTCGAGTTTAGCGGGCTCGTGGCGACTCCCTGGCCGTCGAAGATGGAGCCGCCGGCGAGCAATGCCAGCGATCCGCGGGACGATGGCGCAAGCTCGAGATTGTCGATCGCGCCGTTTTTGCCGAGCAGGTAGATGTTGCCGCTGGCCGCCGTCACGTCGAGCTGTGCTGGGTAGTACATTGTCAGATAAGCTGCGGAATCGACCGAAAACACCGGGTCGTTCGACCCCGGATTATCCCCGATCGGCGCAACGTTGCCGCCGGCCGAAAACAGCGCGAGCGAGCTGGTGGGCTGGTAGAAGGAAAAGCCGAAATTGAAACTGGGCTGCTTCGTGGGTGCGTTGGCTTCGCCGCCGGCGCCCGACAACGCCAGATCGCCACGCGCATCGAGGCTTGCTGCGGTGTCGCCGAGCACAAGGACGGGCCCCGCGGTGAAGAATGCTGATTCTGCAACAAACGGATCGAAGGCTCGCGGATCGGCGGCAACCGGGCTGTACTGCGGCAAGACCTGCCCGACTGTTGCCGCCGAAAGCGAAAGACTGCCGCGGAGATCGGAAATCAGGCCGAACGCGTCGTCAGAACTGATCGATCCAGGAATGTTCGTTCCTGGGTTGAAGGCTTGTCCGGCTGTCAGCGAAACGTCGCCGCCGCCGAACACCGACACCGCGCCGCCGGCCGTCTTGTAGCCGGTCGTGGTATCGACGATCTGCAGCCCCGTCGTGGTCGTTTTGCTGATGCCAAGCCCGGTCCCGGCATCCGCACCCGCCATCACGGTGACGTTACCGCCGGCAAGCGCACCAATGCCGGTAAATCCCGTCACGCCATTCAGCTTCGTGTAGGACGCGAAATTCAGCCACCAGGATGCGCTGTCGTGTTGCAGCCAGACCGACATCTGGTCGCTGCTGGTGAAAGCCGCCGTTTCGAAAATGTAGCCCCCGACGTTGCCGCCCGCCGCGAGCAGCACATCGCCGCCGCCGGTGGTGAAGTAATGCCCGGCAGCGTTGGGCGCCCCGGCGGCTTGCGTGCCCGCGGTATAGACGCCGAAGGCCGAGTCCTCGCTGAAATTGCCGCCCGCCAGCAATTCGAGAGAACCCGTGCCGGTACGAATGAACGAAATATCCTCGCCCGGCACGGGGCTGCCGAGCTTGTGCGCGTCGCTCAGCACCAGGCTCCCCGGCGTTGGATCGGTTGCCGACGCCTGGGCGGCAAGTGCTGCTTCAGGCGTTACCGCGCGGCTATCGGCACCGGCCAGATCGGCGCCGGCCACCAGGCGCATGGACCACGAGAGGTCACCCGCGTCCAGCATTGGCGCCAGCGATGCCGAGGTGAGGGTTTCGGTATGGCGGTGCTTGCCGCGGCCCACCGTGAGCGTGATCGCGCCGGTGGGCAGGAAGCCGTCGGTCAGGCTGCCGGCAACCGTGAGATTGTCCGCCGCGCGCAGCCAAAGCACGCCCGGTTCGCCGGAGCCGTACACCGACTGATTGAGCTGTGAGGAGGGGTTGACGCTCGCGTAGCGATATTCCGAGAGGTCGATTTCGCCGCTCACCGTCAGATCGTTGCCAGAGGCGGCGTTGCTGTCGATCTCCACGCCCGGGCGCAGGTGGAACACGCTGGCGTAAGGTCTCGCGAGGCCGGCGAGTTCGGTCGCGAGCGGGCCGGCGAGCCCACCGTTCGTGACCGTATTGGCGATGAAGGCCTGGCTTTCGGTGGCAATGGCGTTCAAATCGGTCTGCGTCAGCGTGCCAGTGAGCGTGTCGCCAGCCACCGTCTGGCCCGGCGTGTAGGTGCGGAACGCATTCACAGCGATCGTGCCTGCACCGGTCACGTTCACCGGGCTGCCGGCTGCGATATTGGCGTTCGCGTTATCGGCGCTGCGCGGCACATCGAGCTCGAGGTCGCCGAGCGCCAGGCCGCCTGGTCCCGCCATCAGGATGGAGGCGCCCGGGGACAGCGTGAGCGTGCCGGGATTGGCGGCGTTGCTTGCCACTGAGAGCTCTACGTGCGGAACATTCTCGGCGGCGATCAGTGTGCCGAAATAGTCGGTGTGCAGCGCGGTCTCGTGCGCGTCGAGCACGGCGGATGCGCCGAGCGTGAGGTTTCCTGTCGCGGCGAGGCGGATGCTGCCGGGGGTCAAGCCGCTCGCATCGAGCATGCCGTCGATGGTGAGGGAGCCCTGATCGACGGCGATGGCGAGGGTTTCGGCGGTGATGGTGCCGGTAACGGTGAGATCGCCTGGGCCTGTCTGCTCGAAGCTGCGCGCGCGTTCGAACCCGCCGGCGTCGAGCGCGCCGTTCAGCGCCGCGAAATCGCCGAGCGTTGTGCCGGTGATGCCGATGGAGGCGGAGAGCGCCGGGCTCGAGCCCGCGCCCAGCAGCGCACCGCCGAGCGTGACGGCGCCCGTGGGTGCGACGATGCCGATTGTGCCGGAAGGCGCGTCGCTCGAAGAGACGTCGATGCGGGATCCGGCGGCCAGGTCGATGGCGCCCCCCGTGCTGGTCAGCAGGGCGGTGCCGCCGTTGCTGCCACGCGACGCGGTGAAGATGTTCACGGCGGATCCGGCGAGGTCGATGGCAGCGCCGGATGCCAGGCTGATGTTGCCCGAGGTGGTGACGGCGAACCGCCCGCTGGGAAGGCTGACGGTGGAGCTGTCGGTGAAGCTTGAAGCGGCGATGTCGATCTCGCCGCCCAGCCCGCCGGCGGATCCCGCGGCGGTGCCATTGCCGGCAAGTGCCACTGCGCCGCCGGCCGTGATGCCGAGCACCGCGCCCGGCGCCGTGGTGAGCTGCGGTGTGGCAAGCGTGAGATCGCCGCCGGTGCCGGTCGTGCTCGTGCCGTTCGAGGTCTCCGATTGGTACACGGTGAGCGTCGAGCGGTTGTTGGCGCTGACCGAGACGGCGCCATCGAGCGCCACACCGGCGAAACCGAGCACCGTGTCGGAGAGCGCCGTCTGGTTCTGACTCTGCGCGTTTGCCGCGTAGCCGAGCACCAGGCGATCCGCCTCGATGGCGAGCTGGCCCACACCGGTGCCGGGCGCTCCGGCCACAGGCACCCCCGGCGTGGCGCCGGGAACGCCCGTCCACACCACCGTGCCGTCGCGGATGGTTGCGGTGTCGGCAGCGCCGCCGAGGCCGAGGATCGCGGGCGTTGCGAGCACCAGCGTATTGGCTGCCGAGGCGCTGAGGTCGAGCGAGACATTTCCCGCCAGCGCCAGCCCGGCGCCGGCGTCGAGTTCCAGGCTTTGCACAGCCGGCACGCCCGCGCCCTGGCCGCCCGCGAGCAATGCGTCGATCTTTGCCTGGGTGAGCACGAGACCGTTCGCCTGGGAAGCACCCGCATCGGCGCCTTCCAGCGTGATCGTTCCGCTGCCAAGCGTCAGCGTCGGCGCGCCGAAGGTGACGTTGGCGCCGACGGTGAGGTTCTGCGGCGTGAACAGGCCGACGATTTCGCGCGCGGCCAGCAGCGCGTTGCCGCCAGCGCCGCCGCCGATATCAATGGTGGCCTTGCCCGTGCTGCTGGGCGTGACAAGGAAATTCTGGTTCGACAGCAGCACGAGCGCGTCGGCACCGTTGGAAAACAGCTCGCCGGAGTTGGAGTTCGGCAGCAGTGCCGTCTCACCGAGCGTGGAGAGGGTGGCGCCCGCATCGATCGCGACGTCTTTGGCGGCGATGACAGCGATCGTGTCGGCGCGGAGGAGGGCGCCGACGTCGATCGTGACGGTGCTGGCTGCGCCGGCGAACGGGGCGGTCGGGCTGCCGGTGGTGAAATGCTGAAAGCCGTCGCCGAGGATAAGCGCGGCCGGGTTGAGCGCGTCGAGCCCCGCGGCATCGGCTGAAACGGCGCCGCGCTGCGCGAGATCGCCGGGGCCCAGGATTTCGAGATTGCCGCCGGCCGCGGGCTGCACGACGACGATCGCGCCGTAGCCGCTTGTTGCCGCCTGATCCTGTGTTGTGCCGGCGAAGGTGAAGCCGACCGGCAACGGCTGCGGCGGCCGTGGCCTGCCGTTCTTTTTCGCCTGCTCCATCGGGGCGGTGAGCGTGAGGATCAGGTCGCCTGCATCCACCGGCAGGAAAGGCCGCGCGTTGCCGAACAGGGCCGCGTTCTGCACCGCGAAGCTGGCGAAGCCTTCTTCGTCATAGGTGGAATAATCGCGCACCGCCGCGCTGGTGGTGAAGTCGGCGAGAACGGGATAGGAGCGGCCGGTGCTGTTCGCCGTGCCGAGCGTAACTGTCTCCGCGACCGTGCCTGGACCGATCGCTGTTGTAGCCGCGGCGGGTGCGGTGAGGCTGCCGGCAACAGCGCCCGGATTGTCGAGCTGAACGCGGAAGGCGCCCGGCAGCAGGGCGTAATAGCTCGGCAGCAGCGTGTAGGTGCCTGCCGGCAGACCCGGCAGCGCGTTGCCGACGGTGATCTGCTGGCCGATAGCTGGTTCGCTGCCGTAATAGGATAGCGAAGTGTCGTACGCGGTGGTTGGCGCGTAGGATGAAGCGTAGCCGGGCAGGATGGCGTAGATCGGATCGGTCGCGATGGTCGGCTGCACGATGCTGCCGTTATTGCTTGACAGGAACGGCGCAACCAGCGTGTCGGCAGAGCCGCCGCGGCCCGGGATGAAGCCTTGCGAGACGAGCGTTGTGCCGCCACTCAGCAGCTCGCCGCCGCCGCCGGTGAGTGTGCCGCCGCCCGAGAGATCGAGCACCGATCCCGGCGCGCCGGCAACGCGATCGGCGGTGAAGAACACGGTGGCACTCTGGTTGCCGATCAGGCCGAGCGATGCGGCAACGGGCGCCAACGCCTGGCCGTCGTAGCTGTAGCTGGTGCCATCGGTGGTGCCGCCGAACGGCACGGTGAGCCCGTTCGCGCTGACCGAGGTGACGCTGCCGGGCAGCAACTGCACGGTGCCGACTTGCGCGTTGGAAACGCCGATGTTGGCGGTGAACTCGCTGCCGCGGCCGAAGCCGATCACGCCGAGGGGTGCCTCGACGATACCGCCCTGCTCGATCGTCGCTGCCTGGAAGTCGATGCGGGCGAACACCGAAAGCGGCGGCGCGGGTGCGTTCTGCGTAGTCCGGCCCAGTGTGAGCACGCCGCCGTAATAAAGCCCGTTCGCGGCCAGCCTGCCCTGCCGCCGGTCGGTGAGCTTCCAGTAGTTCACGCCGGCGCCGATGGCAGCTTGCACCCCGGTGACCGGATAGATCTGGGCCGCGTCGAGCGTCAGGTTGCCTTCGGTGACCAGCGCGTCCGGCAGCAGGGTCAATCCGTTGGCGCCGCTGCCGGCGAGCGGCGCGGGCGTGGCCGGCGCCGCCACGAAGCGGATGTCGCCGGCGCTGGCCAGCGTCACATCGTTGAAGCCCGCCGCGTCGAGCGGCCGCGCCGCCTGTTCGTTGGCGAAGGTGGCGTAGGCGCCGTTGAACGTGACGCCGTTGAGCAGCGCGTTCGCACCGTAGATGTTCGTCGCACTGCTCTCGATGTCGATCAGGTCGGCGCTGATCGTCAGGCTCGAATTGTTGCAGGTGGCCTTCCCCGAAATGCAGGGCTCGATCTTGGAGAATGGCTGGCCGCCATTGGCGGCGCCGACGCCGCTGCCCGGCGAATAGGTGAGCAGCGGCGAGGCTTCGGCGTTGCCAAGATAGGGCTGCGGTGCGCCGGCCAGCAGCACGTAAGGCGAAGCGAGTTGCACGCTAGCCGAACGGCTGGTTTCCGAGGTGGCGAAATCGGCGAGGGTAATCGAGCCCGCCGTGGCGAGCGAGACGTTGCCGTCGAACGTGATCTGGTCACGCGCGAGAAGGTATAGATCGGCGAAGCCGCCCGCCGTTACCTGCGCGGCGGAGATCGCCGCCTGGCCGTTGGCGCCGTTCTGTTGCGCGAAGCGCCAATCGCCAGGCGCGAGATCGGCCGGCAGCATTGTTGGCGTCGTCTGCTGCGAGACCAGGATCTGGTGCGGTGTGAACGCCCAATCGGGATAGATCGTGGTGCCGTTCACCGCGCCGTAGCCCGGATCGCCGAGCCGGATCGCCAGCTCGCCGCCCAGTGCCGTGGCGCCGCCCGAAGCGGCGCTCATCGTGCCGTCGAGATAGATGCCGAAATCCGATGCGATCGCGATCGTGCCGCCGCCGCTGGCGACGTTCAGCGGGTCGGCGGGCGCGACGGTGCCGGCGAAGGGATCGATCACGCCGCTGGCGCCGTTCGCCAGCAGCTCGGCTCCCGGGCGCACGAACACATAAGCGGCGGCCGAGGCGAAATTGTCGATCGCGTTCACATCGCCCGAAGCGCCGAGCAGGATGGTGCCGCCGGCCGTAACCAGGCCGAACGGCCGCCCATTCGTGCTGGTGCCGGTGACCGCTTCGCCGGAGACATCCAGCACGGCTCCGGCGCCGATCCAGATCGAACGGCCGAATTTCACCGGATCGATGCCGTTCGCGTCGTTTGCCGGGTTCTCGATGGCGATGGTGCCGGACGGTGCGCGGATTGTGCCATCGACGGTGATCTGCGACGGCGACGTGAGCGTGACGGACTGGCCGAGATCGGCGTTGATGCTCGCACCCTGGCCGATGGTGATGCCGCCGCCCGGCTGCGGGAACAAAAACGCGGCATTGCCCGGAATGCCGAGCGTGGCACTCAGCGTCAGGCTGGCGCCCGGGCGCTGGCGCAGTGTGGCGAGGCTGGGATCGAGCACGAAATCGGGCAGCAGCGTTTCACTCAGCGCCGCTTCCGGATCGGTGCCGGTGGGTGCGTTCTGCGTCGCCGGCCCGATCGTCAGCACCGGCTCCTGCAACTCCAGTTCGGTGCCGGGCGCGATTATCACACCCTGGGCGGTGCCGGGCGGGGGCGCTTTCGGGCTGGGATTCGGCGTGGCGAAGCCGTTCAGCACATAGTCGCTGAAGCCGGATGCGAAGAAGCTCGCCGGCAACGCCACTTGCAGCGTGGTTGCCGGCGCGGGATTGTTGCCGATCAGGATCGATGGCGCCGTGATGGAAACCGTGCCGCCTGCGGTCGCGCCGAGCGAACGCAGCTCGCCCGCGAGCAGCACGGGGGCAAGCTCCGCGCCTTCGCCGGTGAAGGCGTTCACCAGCGTGGGATCGTCGGCGACGAGTGCGATGTTGCCGCCGATTCCGCCGGTGAGCGTGCCGTTGAAAACCGCGCCGGAGGAGGCGTCGATCAGCGATCCCGCGCCTGTCGTGAGCGCTCCGTCCGACAGCAACGTCACGTTGCCGCCGTTGACGTAGGCCGCGGTGGACGGCGCGGGGGAGCCGATAGTTGCGTTTTCGAACTCGCCGCGCGTGTCGATGACGATGCCGGCGCCGATCGCGAGCGTGCCGCGCTCCAGGCTGGAAAACGCTTGCAGGGTGCCGAGGTTGGTCACCGGGTTTTCGGTCTCGAGTGTCACCGCGCCGCTGCGCGCGGTGAGGTCGGCGTCGATCGCGATGCTCGGCGCCGCCAGCGCGATCAGGCCGCCGGGTGAGAGCGTCACCGCGCCGTCCACGGTGATCGAGCCGGCATTCTTGGCGCCGTTCGGCGAGCTGGGGCCGACGGCCAGATCGATGCCGCCAAGCCCGCTCAACTGCGCGGCGCCGAACGTTGCCGTATCGGCAGCGCCGTGCGGCAGGCGGTCGCCCGGTGCAAGCGCTACAGCCAGCGTCGGTGTTGCGGCGGCGATCACGACATCGGTCGGCGAGACGGTAAGCGAACCGCTGCTGCTTGGCGCGCCGCGCAGCGAAAGCATGCCGGCAAGCGGCACCACACCCTGCGGCAGCAATACCGGGTCGGTGGCGCGGCCGTTGCGCGCGGCGATCTGGAACGGATCGGTCTCCACGCCGCCGGCGATGGTGCCCTCGAACAACGCGGTCGGCGTCTCGAGCGCGAGGCCGCCGGCGTCGCGGCCGATCCGGTAGCCCGGCTGATAAATCTCGGTCGGATCGATCAGCGGATTGATGTAGCGCTCGATGGTTTGCCAGCGGGCATGATCGATAACGAACCCGTTATAAATGCCGGTGTACAGCAGGTTGGCGGGCGCGCTGTTGGCATTGTAGAGCACGCCGCCAGGGCCGATCAGATAGCTTTGCCGCAGGAAGCCGCTTTGGTAGGCGAGGCTGCCGCCAGCGATGTTCACCATGGCACCCGGTTGCGCCACAACGCTCGCGCCGGCGAGCGTGACGGTGCCGCCGACTGCCGACCATTCGTCGATCGTGCGCTGCTGCTGCGCCAGTTCGGCGCTCACCTCGAACAAGCCGCCCTTTGTGTAGTCGCGAGCCTGTCCATCCACCGTGTTTGGCGCGACATAGGCCAGCGTTCGCGCATCGAGCGTGATGGTGCTGTTGAACAAGTCGCCGGAATCGCGGTTGAGCGGCGCGTCGCGCAACTGGAAGCCCTGCACGCTCACCGTGATCTCGTTTGCCGCCATCGGCAGCAACACGTTGTTCAGGCCGGACACATCGAGCATCGCAGAGCTGGACAGGAACACGCGGCCCGAATCGGGCGGTTCACCCGCCATGTTGGCACCGGCGCCGGCGCTGATGGCGATCTGGCCGCCGGTTGCGAGCGCCAGCGCATCCGGCGCGAAGACCACGGTGCCGGCGGTTGTGATTTCGATGCGGGAACGGTCCGGCTGATCTGGCAACGGCGCCTGGTCGGGCAGCGTATTCTGGCCGCCATAGGCCGTCTCCGCCGCGTCGCGCCGCTGGCCGTCGCTCGCTGTCGCCGAATTGGCATCGGGCGTGATCGCGATCACGCCGGCCGTGGCCAGCGTGATGGTGGCGCGCGGGTCGAGCAGCGTTGTGGTGCCGATGGTGGTTACATCGGAGAGCAGATGCACGGTGCCGCGCTGATTGACCGCGGTGGTGGCGTAAAGGCCGCCGCTTTGAAGAATGGACTGACCCACCATGGTGATGTCGCCGGTGCTGGCGACGATGAGACCGGTGTTGGTGGCGTTTCCCGGCCCGATGGCTTCGATTTCGGTGCCGAGCACCGTCGAGCAATCCGATTCGGTTGGGCAGGTGCCGGGCGCCGGGGTGGCGCTGCCGGGCGGCGCGGAATGGCCGGCGCGGAGCACGAAATTGCGGCCCGCGGCTAGAATCGTTTGGCCAGACGGCGTGGAGATGAGGCCGTCGTTCTCGACGTTGCGGCCAAGCAGAATGACCGAGCCGCCGCCTTCGGTGGGCGAGGTGGGTGCATCCGTGGCGATGACGGCGCCCGCTGCCACCGTCACCGGCCCGTTGGCCTGGGTGAAGATGGGCGCGGCCACCGTGGCATCGGCTGGCGCGATGAAGCCGGCGCCGAGAAAAGCGCTGTCGGCGAGCGTCGCCGAGCCCGCGATCAGGGAATGCAGGCTGACCTGGGCGCCGGCGCCGAACAGCACGCCGTTCCGGTTCAGGATCAGCACCTGGCCTGGCGCCGAGATCGCACCGAAAATCTGGCTAGGCGCGGCCGTGGGATCGTTCACGCGGTTCAGCACGGTCCAGCCGCTGGCACCGGCGCCCCCGGCGCTCTGATCGAACACGAGCTTCGTGTGGGCGCCGATGTTGAAGCTGGTCCAGTTCAGGATTGCCTTCGGCGCGGCCTGATCGACGGTGACGATTGTGGTGCCGCCGGCGACGCTCTGGGTGAGTGGCGCGGTGGCGGAAACACCCTGCCACACCGAGCTGCCCGGCGTGGCGTAACCGGCCTGGGGTACGAGGCCGCCGCTGATCAGACCATTCGGCACCGCCCCACCGGCCGCGCCTGCGCCAGCCGCCGCGTCCACGGCGAGTGTTGCCTGCAGCGTGCGGAAGCGCGCAGCGGCGGCTTGCAGGTTGCGTATGCCGAGTGCCGCCTGCTGGCCCGCTGCGGTAGCAGCCATGCTGCCGCCAACCGCGGTGGTGTAGGCGCTCGCGCGTGCCGACAGCGCTTGCGATAACGTGCGGAAGACCGGTCCCGCAGCGACGGCGGGTGTTGCGCTTGTCGCGACCAAGGCTGCCAGGCTCGCCTGGCCAAGCAGCGTGTGGCGGTAGCCGCAGCGACGCGGGTTCGCGAGCATGCCCGAGCGGTCCTTATCTACACGTGCAATCCACGGTAATTTATAGTTTATTCTCCAAAGGCTCCGAGAAGCAAGTGTGAAACTTTTATTTCACTTCAACACGGCGGTTGCGGAAGCGACGTGCCAACAACCTGGAGTTGTCCTTAACCCGGGAAGGCTGATGTGACGCGAAGGGGCGCGCGGGATCCCGCGCAACATTATTGGAGTGGGCGCGCCGCGCTCGACCGCGGCGATTGGGAGGGGGCGGCGGTTGCATTCCGCCGCGCGGTCGCCCGGTCGCCCGGCGATGCGGCCTCGCATCGGGCGCTTGGCCTGGCGCTCGCCCGGCTCGACAAGTTCAAGGCCGCCATTGCCGCTTTCAGGGCCGCGATCGAGCGCGCGCCCGGCATGGCGCGCGCGCATTCCGATCTGGGTGTCACGCTGCTGAAGGTGAAGCGGGCAACGGAAGCAATTGCGCCGCTGGAACGTGCTCTGGCGCTGGATCCCACGCTGGAGCAAGCGCGCATTTGTCTCGGCCTCGCCTGCGCCCATGCGGGCCAGCCCGATCGCGCGCTGGAAATCCTCGATCGCACCGTGAGGGACAGCACCGACCCGGAAATCCTGACGGCGCGCGCCTGGGCGATGCTGCACCAGGGGCGCGTCGGCGAAGCGCTCGACGTGCTGGCGCGCACGCTGGAACTTTCGCCGCAACATGCCGTGGCGCACTACAATTTGCTGTTCACGCTGCAGCACCAGCCCGGCATCACCGCAGCGTCGCTGCTCGATCGCCATCGGCACTGGGCGGCAAGCCTGGCTTCGGTGGCGGAACCGGGTTTGCCGGAAATCCCGCGCCAGCCGGGCCGTCTGCCGACCCTCGGCATCGTTTCCGGCGATTTGCGCCAACATGCGGTGAGCCTGCTGACACTGCGCGCTTTCGAAGCCTTGGCCCGGAACGGCACGCGGATCGTCTGTTTCGCCAACCAATCGGAGGAGGATGGCTACACGCGGCGCTTCAAGGCGTTCGCCTGGCGCTGGCATGTTGTGGACGAGATCGACGACGACGGCTTATGCGCGCTGATCCGCCGCGAACGGATCGGCATCCTGTTCGATCTTTCCGGGCTGACCGCGCGGCACCGGCTGCCGGTGTTCGCACGCCGGGCGGCGCCGCTGCAGGTGAGCTGGGCGGGCTACACCGGCACCACCGGGCTTTCGACCATGGACGCGCTGATTGCCGACGCGCGCGAGGTGCCGGCGGGGGAGGACCATGCCTATGCCGAGCGCGTGCTGCGGCTGCCCGACGGCTATGTGTGCTACGATCCCCCTGCCCGCGCCCCCGACATAGGACCCGCGCGGGGCGGAGCGTTGCGCTTCGGCTGCTTTCATCGCGCGGCAAAACTCAATACCGGGCTTCTCGCACTTTGGGCCCGCATTGCGGCCGAGTTGCCCGATGCGCGCTTCGTGCTCCGCTACGCGTGCTATGCCGAGCCGCAGACGCGGCGCGTGGTGACGGCGATGGCGGAGCAGGCCGGCCTCGCCGCCGACCGTCTCGCGTTCGAGGAGGGCCGGGATCCCGCGAGCATGCTGCAAGGGTATGGCGACATCGACATCGCGCTCGACACGACGCCATATTCCGGTGGCGTAACAACGCTCGAGGCGCTCTGGATGGGTGTGCCGGTGATCACGCTGCGAGGTGAAACTTTCGCCGGCCGGCATGGTGTGTCGCACCTGCATGCGGCGGGGCTGGCGGAACTGATCGCCGACACGTCCGACGCGTATGTCGCCAAGGCCGTGGCGCTGGCGCGGGACCGGGCGCGGCTGGGCGAATATCGCGCCACGCTGCGGGCACGCTTGCTGGCGTCGCCGCTGATGGACGGCGTGCGTTTCGCCGCCAATCTCGAGGCCGCACTGCTTTCCCTCTGGACGCCGGCGGAAGCGGCGGCGCTTGCTTCGTAGTGCCCGCCGCCCGGGGAGGCCCCCGCCCCCCCCCAACACGCCGGGCACGACGGGGATGTTGACGGTC
>CAXUEX010000005.1:18030-48192 GCA_964250215.1 uncultured Acetobacteraceae bacterium
GGGGGGGCTGGCTTCGTCGGGCGGGGGGCGTGTCGCGCCGCCGGCACCCTCGAATGGCGTCAGCAGCCCGAGTGCTGGATGCCCGTCTTCGTGTTCAGCGGACCACCGCTGGATTTCAGCAGCTTGACGATGCTGCTGGTTGCCGGAACGAAGCCTTGGCTGTTCAGGATTGCGGCCACATCGGCGCTGCCGCTGTAGAGATAGCTGAGTGCGCCGCGCAGCTCGGTGCCCTTCGTTGAGGCACCTAAATTGCCATTGCCGTAGCAGGTGTAGGTGTCGATGAAGGTGAAGCCGACGATCGGGTAGCCGAGGCCGCCGGATGCCACCAGGCTGTCGTTGATCGTCTGGCCGATCGTTGCCGTGTTATAGGTGGTCGGGTATTTCGTGCGGCGCAGGCGAATCAGCACGTTCTTGACCGATGGCGCGTACCTGTTGACGGTTGCCGGATAATCGTTGTTGTTCACCACCGGCTGCACGTAGTCGGGGCTGACATAGGTGATCGCGTTGGGCGTGGTGTTGACAACGCCGGAAACGCCGCCGCTGCCCGATGCGGACACCAGCTTTTGCGTGCTGCTGTTCGCCGTGAACACCGCCTGCCAGTTCGGCGCTGTGCTGGGGAAGCCGTTCGCAGCGTTGAAGCCGAGATTGGCCGGGCAGTTCTGCGCGAGCCAGTCGCTGAAGATAAACGACGTGCCGCTGCCGTCGGAGCGCACGACAACCTCGGAGATGGCGGTTTTGCCCACTTTCGTTTCGGTGCCGCTGAAGATGCCGCACACATCCGCGGTCTTCAGCGCCACTTTCGGAACGCTGCCGATCGGCAGCGTGATCGGCGTCGCGAGGGTGGGCAACTGGAAGGCGCCGCTGTCAACCGCGGCGGCCTGCTGCGCCTGGGTGGAATTCAGATAGGCGTCGCTGCCGGCGAATTGAATTTCCGGGTAGGGTGTGGCGTTCAGCCCGATGTTGCTGTTCAGGTAAGCGATCGTGTTGGTGGTGGACGGCGAGCCGAAACTGGCGGGCGTGCCCGCGGTATAAGCGGCCAGACCTGCACCGCTGCCCACCGGCTCGTAGCCGATCCCGACATTGGCGCCGACCGGGCTTTTGCAGCTGGCGTTGAGCCCAGTGGGATAGGTCACGTTGCTCGGGTTGCCGGGCGAAGTGGCATACACGCCCTGGGTGCTGCTGGAGTAGCAGTTGAAAACGTCCCGATACACTTTGGCGGCAAGCGTTCCGCCGCCGCCGTAAAGAGTCGTGGTGGGGGTCTGTGCCTCGGCGGTCGTTACCGCCGTCGCGAGCGCGACGGTGGAGACGCCGGCGAGAAGAATACGCGTCAACATGACTGTGCTCCTGCCTGAGGTGATGTTCTGGTTGCCGCCCCACGGGCGCGACCCGCATTGAGTTGCGAAGACACCGGCTTTCGCCGTGGACATTGCTGTGTGGCAAACGGCAGCCCCCCTTAACGGAGGCGACGCTGCTTGTGTGTGACATGTCCATTACGCATGGTTGCGCTTGCGTGGTTGCAACGGACCGGCGCGATTGCGTTGCTGCGACCGGGCGTTGTGCAAGGCGGCCGTCTGTTAAAAAACAGAAATGAGGTTTCAACCGGCAGTGCGCGGCCCCGGAAGCAACAACTTCAGGTAGTATCCACAACAATATATAGTGGAATAGAAAATCCCGTCAGATATTTGTTGACAGCTCGTACATACCCCGATTATCCACATTCGCATCGCGTTTTTATGTTTATTGGTCTCGAAGGAGCGTGGAACATGTCGTATCACACCCGGCGCTTGGCATTGCTCACCGGCGTTTCGTTGCTGTCGGCTGCGGCTGCGCATGCCCAGACGCCGCCCACCACGCTCTACGGCGGCGGGGACACGCTTTCGGCCAAAGTGTACCGCGACGTATTCAACTGCTATTCGGCAGCGGCGCAGGGCATCTACGCGACCTCGCCGGGCAATCCCGCCAACGTGCTGTATCCGGTGGGCGAGAACGCGCTTTGCACGAGCCCGCAGAACGTCGGTGAGGCGATCGCCGACGAGCCTGTCGGCGGCGCCGCCCTGACGGCATTCACTTCGGGCAACCCGGCCAGCTTTGGTTCGCCCTCGACCACCAACACCATTGCCTACCTGAACAGCAATGTGGGCGTGAACGCCACGCCGTATCCGGAAATCGAGTTTGCGGGCAGCGCCGCCTATCTGACGAGCACGCAGGCGAGCCAGGCGGCAGCCATTACCGGCGGGATCTTCCAGGTGCCGACCATTGCGTCGCCGATCGATCTGCCGGTGGGGCAGGTTCAGAAGGTCAATCTGATCACGTCGGACGTCTGCAACATCTTTTCCGGCTCAGCCTCCACGAGCGCCGGCGGCCAGACTTTCTCCGAGGTTGTGGTGCGTTCCGACAGCTCCGGACAGGCTTTTGTGCTCGGCGACTGGCTGGCGCAGAACTGCCCGGCCAATCTCGGCTTCAACGCGGCCAACGGTTTCCCGAGCAATGTGCCGAACTGGACGGCGGTGTTCAGCGCGAACGGCAATCATCTACCGATCGTCGCCGTTTCCGGTTCCGGAGGCGTCGCGAGCACGGTTTCCAGCACGGCGGGCGCGATCGGCTTCGTCAGCCCCGACTACGTCTATCCGGTGGTGCAGACGAGCACGGCGTATCCGGTGACAATCAACAAGATCTCGCCGGTGGTATCGGCGCAGACGGTCGGCACGGCGAAGGATGCGGTGGCGACGCGGCTGAAGAAGCTCAGCTACCCGGCGACCTACAATGCCGCGACGATCGGCCAGCAGCTCAATGACAGTCTGGTCGCCCCCGGCGGCAAAGGCTACCCGATCGTCGGCTTTGCTTTCATCGACACCTATAATTGCTACTCGGCTTCCTACGACGGCGGCAAAGTGGGCACGCCCGCGAAAGGCACCGCCCTGCGCGCGGCGATCCAGTATCTCTATAATACGGGCGTGAAGCCGATCATCGGCAGCCAGGGCTTCGATCCGGCTCCGACTCCGCTGCTGAAGCTGTTGAGGTCGGCAGCCGGACCGTTCGGCAAGAGCCATGGCATCGAGAACAAATCCTGCCCCAAGACCTGACAGACGCGGACCGGGCAACCATGGCGCCGGGCGGCCGGCTTTATGGCGCGCCGACGCCGGCTGTTGCCCGGCGGAGCGCCATAAAACCTTCATTTGAATTGATCGCCGGTCTCGCGGCCAAGATCGGCGATGCCGGACATCCGATGACGCGACCAGGGGAAGAGTCCCGCCCGGCCTTGAGGGCCAGGGTGGCGCCGGGTGCGCTCGCGGCGCACGCCTTCCGGCGAGCGTGCGGGCGGCGCTAGCCCGTGATGACGGGGGGGATCGCTGCTGCCCGCGGACCGGCGCGGTCGGCCGGGGTCGGCCGTTTGCCGCGCGCGGGCGCCGTGCTTGCGGTGGCGCTGGCTGCTGCACCGGCGCCTGCCCTGGCCGATGCCCGCTTCTACGTCGCCGAGATCCGCGTCGAAGGGAGCCAGTCGCTGCCCGTGGAGCAGGTCGAGGAGGTTGTTTACCCGTTCACGGGCCCCGACCGCAGCGCCGCCGATATCGAGCGGGCGCGGGCCGCACTCGAAGCGGCCTATGCGAAGGCCGGCTTTCCTACCGTCAGCGTCAGCATTCCGCGCCAGAGCATTGCGCAGTCGAACGGCGTGATCATGCTCGCTGTCACGGAACGCCGGGTAGGGCGGCTGAGAGTGACCGGCGCGCGCTACTTTCTGCCCTCGGCGATTCGCGCGGGCGCGCCCTCGCTCGCGCCCGGCACGGTGCCCGACATGCGCCGCGTGCAGGAGGATCTGGTCGGCCTCAATCAGTTGCCGGACCGGACCGTGCAGCCGAGCCTGAGACCTGGCCGCGACCCCGATACGGTGGATGTTGACCTGGCGGTGAACGACAAGCTGCCGTTCCACGGCACGCTTGAGCTGAACAATCGCTACAATGCCGACACATCGGCGCTGCGCGTGGCGGCGTCGCTCACCTATGGCAATCTGTTCCAGCGCGGCGACAGCGCGACGGTGGCCTACCAGGTGGCGCCGGAGAACGTCGCCGACGCCGAGGTGACTTCGGCCTCGTATTTGTTTCACATCCCCGACAGCCGGCTTTCGCTGCTGCTGAGTTATCTGCATTCGAACAGCAACGTCATTGCGCTGAGCAGCACCGATGTTGCCGGGCGCGGCACCGCGGCGGGGTTCCGTCTGCTGATCCCGCTTGGCACCACAAGCGGCTTCAGCCATTCGTTTTCCGTCGGCTGGGATTACAAAAAATATTACGAACTCGATAGTTTCCGCAACCCGCCCTCGGCGACGCAGGCCCCGGTCACCTATTATCCGCTGAACGCTTCCTACGCGGCGAACTGGAACGGCGACCGGTCCAGCACCGACCTGACGATCGGGCTCGAATTTGGCCTGCCGCATCTCGGCAGCGGCGTCGCCGCATTCGACCAGAAGCGTTACGGTGCCGTTCCGGGCTTCTCTTTGCTGCGCGCCGGTGTGGTCCGTCAGCAGGATCTGCCTTACGGGATGCAGGCCTGGGCATCGGTGCAAGGGCAACTGACGAACGAGCCGCTCGTCTCGAGCGAACAGATCGCGCTAGGCGGCGCGGACAGCGTGCGCGGCTACCTCGAAGCCGAGACGCTCGGCGATTACGGGCTGACCCTGCAGACCGAGCTCCGCAGCCCGTCGATCGCCGAAATTCTTGGCCGGCCCGTGCAGAGCTGGAAGTTTCACCTGTTCGCGGACGCAGGCGTGGTCAATGACCGTCAATCGCTGATCGGCACACGGTCATCCTACGGGTTGTCATCGGTTGGCGTGGGCACGCGCATCAATCTGTGGGGCTACTTGAACGGCTCGGTGCAGGATGCCGAGACGCTCGATACCGGAGTGAACACGAAGGCCGGCACGAACCGCGTGCTGTTCCGTGTCTATGGGGATTTCTGACATGCGGCGCGCGCGTCATTCCGTGTTTCTGCTGGTTCTGCTGCCGCTGCTGATGCTGACGGCGCCGGCGCAGGCGAGCTGGTGGAACAACGATTTCGCTTATCGCGTGAAGATCGACGCCGATGCGGGCCCCAAGGGCGCCAATGTCGGCGAGCCGATCGGCCGCACGCAGGTGCTGCTGCGGCTGCATTCCGGCAATTTCAAGTTCGACAGCGCGAAGGAGGACGGCTCCGACATCCGCTTCGTCGGCGCCGACGACAAGACGCCGCTGCATTACCACATCGAGAAGTGGGATGGCCTTGTGGATCAGGTGGCGCTGATCTGGGTGGATGTGCCGGACATCGCGCCCGGCGGCACGACAAGCTTCAGCCTGTACTGGGGCAACCCGAAAGCGAGCGACGCCAGCGACGCGCACGCGACGTATGATTCGGACCAGGTGCTGGTTTACCATTTCGCCGATGCCAGCGGGTTGCCGCACGATTCGACGGCTTTCACCAATACCGCGCTCACCTCCGGCAAGCGCGACGAGGCGGGCATTATCGGTTTTGGCCTGAAGGCGGACGCAACAACGCGGCCCATTCGGCTGCCGGCAAGCCAAAGCCTGGCGATCGAAGCGGGCAAGCCGTTCACCTGGCAGATGTGGGTGAAGCCCGCCGATCCGAAAGGCTCGGGCGTGCTGTTCGACCAGCGCGACGCGGGTGGACCGAGCGCGCTCACGATCGGCCTCAATGCGGGCGTGTCGTACGTAAGCGTAACAAGCGCCAGCGGCACGGTGAGCGCGGCGGCGGCGGCGCCGCTTGCGGGGGATGCGTGGCACCTGATCAGCGTGGTGTTCGGTGCGGATCGTGGCATGCTCTATGTCGATGGCGTGAAGGTGGCCGATTTGAATGCCGGCTTGCCGGCGATTCCGGGCGGCGGTGCGGCGGGAGGCCCGATGGTTGCCGCCACGGCGGCGGCCGGCACGCCCGCACCGCTGCTGCCCAACTTTGCTGGCGAATTCGACGAGCTTGAGATCAGCCATGCCGCGAGGCCGGCGGGCGCGATCCTGATTGCCGACAAATCGCAGGGGCCGCAGGCGAACCTGCTCACCCTCGAAACACCGGAGCAGCAATCCGGCTTCGGCTCGGGCTATATCGGCATTATCCTGCGCAGCGTGACGCCGGATGCCTGGGCCGTCATCGGCATTCTGATCGTGATGATGGCGATCTCCTGGCTGGTGATGATCAACAAGGCGATCATGGTGGGCCGCGTCGCCGGCGCAGACCGCAGGTTCCGGCTTCTGTTCCGCGAGGCGTTCAAACGCGATCCGGGCGCGCTGCTGCCGACCCTGCCGGCCGACCGCGTGCGTGCGTGCAACGCGTCCGCGCTCTGCCGCATCTACATGACCGGGCATCGCGAGCTGGTCGATCGGCTGCATGGCGGGCGTTTCCAGCCGGACGGCACGCTGGGGCCGCGATCGATGGCGGCGATCCGAAGCGCGATGGATGCGACGCTGGTGCAGGAGAACCAGCGGCTGAACCGGCAGATGGTGCTGCTGACCATCGCCATTGCCGGCGGCCCTTTCATTGGCCTGCTCGGCACGGTGGTGGGCGTGATGATCACCTTCGCCGCCATTGCCGCGGCGGGCGACGTGAACGTGAACTCCATCGCACCCGGGATATCGGCCGCGCTGCTTGCGACGGTCGCCGGCTTGTTCGTAGCGATCCCGGCGCTGTTCGGCTACAATTATTTTCAGGTCCGTATCAAAGGCATGATCGCCGAGTCATCCGTGTTCATCGACGAAGTGATCACCCGGATGGGCGAAGGCCCGGCGAACGCGGTTTCCCCCGTTCCATCCAGCAAAGCGGCGGAGTGACCTGCCATGCAGCTAAATGAAGACAAACCGTATGACGATATCAACATCACGCCGATGCTCGATCTGGCTTATGTGCTGCTTGTTATTTTCATTATCATGACGACGGCTTCGGTGCAGGGCGTGAAAGTGGATCTGCCAAAGGGAAGCTCGACGCAGTCGCTCGCCGTGCCGAAGACGCGGGTGATTTCGGTCTCGAACGGCGGCCAGGTGTTCCTCGATGCCATTCCCGTGTCGCTCGCCGAGCTCGCGCAGAAGCTGCGCGATGCGAAAGCGGTAACGCCGGATCTGCCGGTTGTGCTGAAGGGGGATCGTTCGGTGCAATACGAGAAGATCATGGCTGTGCTCGACGTGGCCGGCAATGCGGGCGTCAGCTCGATCGGCCTTGCGGCGCAGCACATTCCCGGCAGTTGATCGGTGATCTACGAGGACGATCTCGAGGAAGTTGCGCCGCTTTGGCGCCGCGTGGGCGCGCCGGTGGCCGGGCTTGCGGGTGCGGGCCTGCTCGCATGGTTGGCGATTTCGCAATTGCAACATTCAAGCCCGGCGCCGCGGCCGCACCAGGAGCCGCCGCATATCGTGAATATCAAGCTGCCGCCGCCGCCGCCTCCTCCACCACCGCCAAAGCAACCGCAAAAGCCGGAGCCGGTGAAGCAGATGCCCTCGCCGGTGAAAGCATCGGTGCCGAAGCCAACGCCGCGCGCGCCTTCACCGCCGGCAGCGCTCACCACTTCCATCAAGGGGGCCGGCAATTCCGGCCTCGGCTATGGGGCGAATGGCGGCGGCGGCGATTGCCTCGGCTCCGGCTGCGGCAACGGCGACGGCGGTGGCGACCAATCGGCCTATTTCGCCAACCTCATCAAGACACAAATCGAAACGGCGCTCGCCCGCGATGACAAACTGCGTTTTGCACATTACCGCGTCACGGTCGCCTTGCGCATGGACCTGAGCGGCCGCGCTGTGCGCGCCACGATTCGCGATTTTTCCGGTGAAGCCGATCTGCAGCCGGAGATCGACCGGGTGCTGCTCACGGTTGCAACCAACGAAAAGCTGCCGCCGGACATTGCCAGCCAGCCGGTGCTGCTGAGGATCAACGCGCACGGGCGCGGGTGACGCGCGCCATCGAGGATTGTGGGGGATTTGAGGATGATGATTTTTTCGCGGCGGCTTGGACGGGCCGCGCTCGTCGCGGCGACCGCGGCGATGCTGTGCCCCTCCGCGCGCGCCGACGAGCAGACGGTGAAGCTGATCCGGCTGCTGATCGCAAAGGGGATACTTACGCAGTCACAGGCGGGCGAATTGCTGCGCGAGTCGGGGCCCACGCCCGCGATGCATGCGCGTCACGGCGCGCGCCAGGCACCGGGCGAGCTGCCGGCGGAGGAAGCGGCGGTGCCGGCGCCCGGCCACGAGCACGACATACGCGTGACGTATGTGCCGCAATTCATCCGGCGCCAGATCGCCGATCAGGTTCGGGCGCAGGTAATGAGCGAAGCGCAGCAAGAGGGTTGGGCTGCGCCGGACGCGCTGCCCGAATGGACGCGCCGCGTCAAATTGTATGGCGATATGCGCTTCCGCGAGGAAGGCGATTTATTCGACAGCAACAACGCCAATCAGAACGTGCGAAACTATAATCAGTTCATCAACTTCAACGCTATCAACAACGGCTCGCCATTCGACGACCAGTCGCTCACCGGGCTGCCGCCCTACCTGAATACGACGGAGGATCGCAACCGTTTCCGCGTGCGGGCCCGTATCGGCACGCTGGTGGACATCGACGAAGGCGTGCTGGCGAATTTCCGGCTCTCCACCGGCAGCGATTTCGGGCCGGTCACGCCGAACCAGGTGCTGGGCCAACCCGGCGATTTCTCGAAATACGCCGTCTATCTCGACCGTGCGTATCTGCAACTCGACCCGGCCAAGCCGGTCACGTTCATGCTCGGCCGCACGCCGAACCCATTTTTTACCACCGACCTGCTGTTCTGGAGCGAACTGGGGTTTGATGGCATCTCCGCCTTGTATCATCAGAATGTCGGCGGCGGTGTGGAAGCATTCGCGACCGGTGGGGCGTATCCGATCTTCAACACGGACTTCAACTTTTCGACCTTCAGCGCCGAAAAGTTCCGCAGCACCGATGCCTATCTGTTCGCCATTCAAGGTGGTGCGAAATGGCACGTCACGCCGAACCTTCTCGGACTGCTTGGCATCGGCCTGTTCAACTTTAACGGGGTGCAAGGCGCGGTATCGAAGCCGTGCTACAACCTGCTCGGCACGACGACGCCGCCCGTGTATGCCTGCAACACCGACGACACCCGCACGCCGTATGACATATTCGGCAACACGATGTACCGGATCAGGAATCTAATCCAGCCGCCGCCGGTGAACGGTGTGCCGACGACACTCTACGACCCGCAATATTACGGGCTGGCCGCGCGCTTCAACGTGCTCGATGTGCATCCGCGCTTCGATATTCTTACTTATCACCCGTTCGACATTTCTTTGGAGGGTGATTTCATCAAAAATCTCGGGTTTAATGCAAATGCGATTGCGCACCACGGCCCGTTCATCGGCCTCACCGCGACGGGTGCGGCACTGGGTGTCGGGCCGGTAAACAATCTTGGCGCCACCAGCAACCCGGCTTTGCCTGGCCCCTTCGTCGGCGGCGATACCGGCTACATGGTGAAAGCGACTGTCGGCAACCTGCAAGTGCACAAATTGTGGGATTGGAACGTTGTAGCTGGCTACAAATACCTGGAGAGCGACGCGACGCTCGACAGCCTGACCGATCCCGATTTCCATCTCGGCGGCACCAACGCGCAAGGCTACATTCTTGCTGCCAGCCTTGGCGTTGCAAGGGACACCTTCCTCAATCTCCGCTGGTTCAGTGCGCAGACGATCGCCGGGCCGCATTACGGCAATGATGTGATACAGCTCGATCTGCAGGCGAGTTATTGATGCGCGGCCTCGGTCTCGCTTTTGCTTTGCTAGCTGCGGCGTTCGTGCCTGCGGCCGCGCAGGAGAAATCGCCGGAGGAGCGGTTGCGGGACGCGCTGCGGCAATCGGTGGAGGAGATGCGGGCGGCGCAGGACCAAGCGGCGCAACTGCAGGCGCAGCTCGCGGCCGCACAGCAGGAGCGAGATGCGGCGAAAGCGGCCGAAGCCGCCGCCGAACAAAAGCTGACGGCGGGGGCCGCGAAGCCCGAGCAGCTTGCGGCCGCACAGGCGCAGCTCCGCGCGGCGGCGGCGGAAAACGCGCAGCTCCGGGCGGCGTTCGGCAAGATGCAGGCAGCGTATACGGAAGTAGTGGCCGTAGCGCGCGGCAAGAGCGCCGAGGCGGCAGCCAGCGGCGCCGGCTTGGCCGATGACGCGCGAGCCCTGGAGACCTGCAAGGCAATGAACACGCGCCTGATTGCCACCGCAGAAGAGATCCTGCACGTCTATCAAACATTCACCTTCCGCGCGCTGCTGATGCGGAGTTATGAGCCGGTGATCGGTTTTGCGAAAGTAAAGCTTGAAAATCTCGTGCAGGAGTACGACGACAAGATTCAATCTCAGGAGTATATGCTGCCTTCAGCGAAGGGAGCGGCGCGATGAGACTGGCGATGTTGTTTGCGGCCCTCCTCACCGCGGCCGGAGCGGCTGCCGCACTGCCGCCGACGGCGAATGCGGTGATTGCGTCGCGTGGTGGCGACACGGTGACGATTGCGGATGCGCGCGCCTTCATCGCCACCCTGGATGCCGACACACGGGCCACGCTGGCGCACGATCCCTCGCAGGTGGCGCCGGTGTTGCGGGACATGCTGCTTCGCCGCGCGATCCTCGCCGAGGCTGCCAAGCTTCATTGGGCGGAGCGGCCGGATATCGCAGCGCTGCTCGCCCGCGCGCGCGAGACCGCGCTCGTGCAAAGCTACGTTGCCGCGCAAACGGCAGCCGCTCCCGGCTATCCGCCAGACGCCGACCTGCAAACTGCGTATAGCCAGAACCGTCAGCTTCTGCTGCTGCCACGCCAGTATCACCTGGCGCAGGTTATGCTCGTGACGTCCGGTGCTGACGCGGCAGCGGCGCGCACGCGCCTTCTTGCGCTGAAGGCAGCCGCCGCTCCGGATTTCGCGGCCGCAGCGAGAAAGGTTGGTCTTTCCTACAATGACCTTGGCTGGATTGCCGACCCGCTGCTCGCTCCGGACGTCAAACAGGCGGTAGCCGGCCTGCCAACAGGGCAGATTGCCGGCCCGATCTGCACCGCCTCTGTTTGCCGCCTGGTTCTGCTCGTTGCAACGAAGCCGGCGGGGCCAGCCGATTTCGCGCAGGCACGAGATACGCTCGTCCGGGCGCTGCGCCAACAGAGGCAGCAGGCGAATCTGCGCACGCTGGAGAACGCGCTGCTTGCCAAGGCGCCGGTGCGGGTGAACGAACTCGATCTATCAAAAGTCGTTTCGCCATGAGTTGCTGCGCCGCCATGGCCAGGCATCGCGCCGCTGTGGCGTTCACGTGCTGGCTGCTGGCGGGCGCCGCGCCGGTTTCTCCGGCCGCGGAGACCTGCGTTGATGTGCGGGTCGGCTCGGCGCAATCCTACGATTGCCTGAACGCGCAACTCGCCGCCGTCGCGCGCAACGCGCCCCGGTTTTCCTCCGCCACGAACACGCCCTACAGCGCCACGTCAGCCCCGAACGTCACCGGCCAGTTTGACGAGGATGCCACGCGCCAGCGCTTGGGCAGCGCCTTCGGCCACTCAGTCGCGCCGCAACGTCCCACCGCCACCTACGCCGCCCCGTTCGCGCCGGCAGCCACGCCGCGATAAGGTGAACACTCGCCGGACGGGCACACCGCTTGCGGTCTGACCGGCCGGCTGTGACACAGGGTGACGATCGTTGACACGGAGGGCCCGCCCGGTCAGGTCCCGGCGTTGCCGTCCTTGGGGTTCAGGTCCGCAGCCACGTATCGTCCGACCTCGTTGACCCGCCGCATTCCCCGCCGAAATGGTGGCCCACGGGAACCGTGTGTTGCGTGCAAAACGGCGGGCGACATTTTTCGCGATGCCTGTTCGCACCGGTTTTGCAACACAATTCCGCAATTTGCGATCGCGATCAACGGAACGTGAGCCGGCTTGCGGGTGGGCGGCAAGCCATTCGCCCGCGTCTTCTTCAGAGGCGCGGCGCGGCGCGCGAGATCGTGAACCCGGTTCTGCGGGTGGCAATGTTACTGGGCATCGAATGACAATGCTCGACGATTGCGCTTCCGCGGGAGACTTTGCACCACCCGCCCGTCTCCCCGGCGGCAACTTCGTTGCATTGCGCCAGGATGTGCCAGCGCGCCGCGAACGCGCGCCGGTAGGCGACGGGAAGGATGGCGACAAGCCGGACGACGGCGACCATGGCCAGAACGGCAAGCCGTCCAAGGACGATTCGGATAAAAAAGACGACGAAAAGCCCGGGAACGGCGAGGACGGCAAGGACAAGAAACCGGAGGGCGAGAAAGACGGCAAGAAAAGCCGATGGCCGATCGTGGTTCTGGCGGTGGTCGTGGTTCTTGCGGTGATTGGCGGGACGGTGTACTGGTTCCTTACCCGCAACGAGCAGTCCACGGACGACGCCTACACCGAAGGCAACGCGGTGAGCATCGCGCCGAAAGTTTCCGGCTATGTGATCGAACGCCTGGTGGACGACAACAGCTTTGTGCACGCGGGCGATTTGATGCTGCAGATCGATCCGCGCGACTACATCACCGCGCGCGACCAGGCGCGCGCCAATCTGGAACTTGCCCAGGCGCAGATGCGCAGTGCGCAGATCGACCTGGAAATCTCGCGGGTGAGGTTCCCCGCCGATCGGGTGCAAACGCAGGCGCAACTGGCGCAGGCGGAGGCCAACCAGGCGGATGCCAGGCGGGAATTTCAGCGGCAGCGCAGCGTGGATCAGCGCGCCACCACGCAAACCACTGTGGACCAGGCGACGACGCAATTCGAATCCACGACCGCCACCACGAAACAGGTGCAGGCGCAACTGCAAGTGGCTTCCCTGGTGCGGCAGAACATCGGCGCTTCGGCCAGCACTTTGCAGCAGCGGCAGGCGCAGGTGGCGCAGGCGATGGCGAGCCTGGCTCAGGCGGAGCTGAACCTTTCCTATACGCGGATCGTGGCGCCGCAAACCGGCATCGTGACGCGCCGGAACGTGGACGTGGGCACCTTTGCCCAGGCCGGGCAGCAGGTGTTCTACGTGGTGCCGACCACGACCTGGGTGGTGGCCAATTTCAAGGAGACGCAGCTCAACCGCATGCGGATCGGCCAGCATGTGACGATCCGGGTGGATGCTTATCCGCGGCTGAAGCTGCACGGACATATCCAGAGCATTCAGCAGGGAGCCGGTGCGCGTTTCACCACGTTCCCATCCGAGAACGCGACCGGCAATTTCGTGAAGATCGTGCGCCGAGTGCCGGTGAAGATCGTGATCGATGACGGCATGGACCCGAACCGGGGCCTGCCGCTCGGGCTTTCGGTTGAGCCGACGGTCGATCTGAAGTGAGCGGCACGAGCGGCGGGTCCAATCGCTATCTCATCGCGATTGTGGTTACGATCGCGGCGTTCATGGAGGTGACGGACACCACCATCGTTAACGTGTCGTTGCCGTACATCGCCGGCGATCTCGGCGTGAGCACCGACAACGCGGCATGGACGCTGACCACGTATCTTGTTGCCAACGGCATCACGCTGACGGTTTCCGCATCGATCAGCAAGCATCTTGGGCGGCGGCGGTACTTCCTGATCTCGATCATCGGGTTTACGATCACCTCGCTGGCCTGCGGATTAGCGACAAATTTCGGCGAGCTGCTGGCTTTTCGGGCTTTGCAGGGGCTGTTCGGCGGCGGACTGCAACCGATGCAGCAGGCCATCGTGCTGGATACTTTTCCGCCCGAGCAGCGTGCATCGGCGCTGTCGATCACGGCGGTGGCGACGGTTATCGCGCCGGTGGTGGGGCCGTTGGTGGGCGGTTACCTCACCTTCGATTATTCGTGGCACTGGATATTTCTGGTCAACGTGCCGATCGGCATACTTACGGTATTCGGGGTGTTGGCGCTGGTCCAGGATCCACCGGAGATGAAGAAGGCTGTGCGCAACGCGCCACCGTTCGACTGGATCGGCACGGTGTTCATTGCGCTGGCGCTGGGCTGCATGGAGCTGGGCGCCGATCGCGGCGAAGATTACGATTGGCTCGCCTCGGGCTTTATTCGCGTCATGCTCGGCTTGTCGGTGTTTGGTTACGTCGGCGGCGTTTTCTATCTTAGCTATGCCCGAAATCCGGCCGTTGATCTGCGCGTGTTCAAGGACCGCAATTTCGCGTTATCCTGGTATGGCATGGCGATGATGGGCTTTTCGCTGTATGCGAGCGCCATCATCATGCCGTTGTTTGCGCAGAACGTGCTGGGCTACAACTCGGTTCTGGCGGGCTGGGTGCTGGCGCCGGGCGCGCTGGTGCTGGCTGTGCTGATCCCGATCGTGGGATTTCTGCTCAACGTGGTTCCGGTGAAGTGGGTGATTGCGGCGGGCGGCATCGCGCTGTCGGCATCGCTCTATTACTCGATGGGCATTCTGCCAGATCTGGATTTTTTTCACGTTGCGTTGTATCGCGCTGCGCAGACGGCCGCGCTCGCGTTGCTGTTCGTGCCGCTGAGCTCCGCCGCGTATTCGACGATTCCCGACCACCTCAAGGAGGACGCGGCGAGCCTTTTCACCATGGCGCGCAATGTGTATGGCGGCGTGGGGATTTCGATCGGCACGGCGCTGGTGACGGACCACCTGCAAATCCGGCAGGCGCATCTGGTGAAGTATCTCGACGCGACGAATCAGCCGTATAACGACCTGATCCAGCAGGTGCAGGGGGCGTTCGTCAGCTACGGCAGTGCCATGGAGCAGGCCGTGGCCTCGGCACCGGGCGAGATATTTCTGACCTTGCAACAGCAGGTTTCAACGCTCGCTTACCTCGACGTGTTCTTCATCATCTCGCTGATGTCGCTTACCATTACGGTCGCCGCTCTGTTTATGACGAACGTGCAGCCGGGAGCGGGTGCCGGAGGCGGCGGTTGAACCGGTCGGCGGTGATCGCTGGATTTCTGCTATGTTCGCTTGGCGGCTGCACAGTAGGGCCCGATTTCAAGCGGCCGGATATGCCGCACGTGCAGAACTGGCGAAACGCGGTGGCCTACGATCCGGCCGTTCGCCTGGATACCGATCCCGATCCACGTTGGTGGGCCGCGTTCGGCGATCCCGTTTTGACGGAACTGATGAATACCGCGATAAGTGACAATCTGGATGTGCAGCAGGCGGTTCTGCGCGTCGTGGAATCACGGCAGGGCATTGTGACGGCGCGGGCTGCCGGGCTGCCCAATCTGAGCGGCAATGCCAGCTATAGATACGATCAGCTCGGCGCCAAGGGCATTCTGGAATCTCAGGGCGTCTATCGGCAGCTTAATGAAATGGCGAACCAAACGTCGGGCGGTTCGTCGATGGCGAGTGGCGGATCCTCGAGCGGTTACAACACGACGCAGATTCTCAACCAGTTTACGCAGCCTGTAAATTTGTTTCAATACGGGCTCAGCGCATCCTGGGAGCTCGATCTGTTCGGCCGCGTGCGCCGATCGGTGGAGCAGGCGCGGGCGCTTGCCGAGGCGCAAGCGGAAGCGGCCAACGATGCACTCACCAGCCTGGAGAGCGAAGTGGCGCAGGCTTATGTGCAGCTTCGCGGCGCGCAGGCGCTGCGGACGAGCCAAGAGGAGAATATTCGGTCGGCGCAGGGTTCGCTCGATCTCACGCAGAACCGGCGTGCGATCCGATTGTCCACGGAGCTGGATGTGGAGCAGGCACGCACGCAGTTGCTGACGCTGGAGCGCCAACTTCCGGAATACGAGAAACAGGAACGCCAAGCCCTCGACAGGCTGGATCTGCTGATCGGCTCGACGCCGGGCACGCTGGACGCCAAGCTGCTGCAGCCTGCGCCATTGCCGCGTTTGCCATCGGCTGTGGGTGTTGGGGTTCCGTCCACGCTTGCGCGAAGGCGGCCGGACATACGCCAGGCGGAAGCGCAACTGCATGCGGCAATCGCGGGCGTGGGCGTGGCCGTGGCGAGCTTTTATCCGGACGTTTCGCTGACTGGAAATCTTGGCATCCGCGCGCTGGACGCGAGCTATTTGACGCGCTGGGTGAGCCATTTCTACGCCGCCGGACCAAGTGTGTCGTTGCCGATTTTTCAGGGCGGCCAGTTGACGGCGAACCTGCGCATGAACCGGGCGCAAGCGGCGGAGGCCGGGTTGCATTATCGCGCCACCGTGCTGAATGCGCTGCGGGAGGTGGAGGATGAGTTGGTGGCTTTCCGAACCGATCGCATCGAGCGCGACCGGCTGGCGGGCCTGCTGAGTTCGGCGCAGGATACGCTGTATCTCGCCACCAGCCGCTACACGCACGGTCTTTCAGACTATTTGCAGGTGCTCGATGCCGAGCGCACGGTGGAGAGCGCGCGCCAGCAACTCGTGCAGCAGGATATGACGCTGGCGAACGACGTGGTTGGCCTGTATCGCGCGCTAGGTGGTGGGTGGGAAATGCCGGGTGCAGCAAGCCGGGCTCCGGGTGTGCCGGGCGCGCCGCCCGCCACTCCCGCGGCGCTGGATTCGGTGGGCGCCGGAATCCGGTAGCGCGGGACGGCAACTTATCGATCCGGCGGCTGTTGAGTTGGCCGTTCGGGAGGCATTATGCCAAAGATCGTTGTGGTGACAGGGGCCGGCGCGGGCGTGGGGCGTGCAACGGCGACGGAGTTTGCGCGGCAAGGGTACGATGTGGCGCTGCTATCACGCGACAAGGAGCGTATCGAGCACGCCGCCGCCGACCTTCGGCGTCACGGCGTGCGCGCGTTGCCGGTTCCCACCGACGTGGCCGATGCCGATGCGGTGGAGGCGGCGGCCGACACGGTGGAGCAGGAACTGGGGCCGATCGATGTGTGGGTGAATGTCGCGATGGCGACCGTGTTCGCACCGGTTAGCAAGTTGACGGCGGAGGAGATCGAGCGCGGCACGCGGGTGACGTATCTTGGCCAGGTGCATGGGATGATGGCGGCGCTTTCGCGGATGCGCCGGCGCAATCGCGGCACGATCGTGAATGTAGGCTCGGCGCTGGCGTATCGGTCGGTGCCGCTGCAATCGATCTATTGCGGCGCCAAGGCGGCCATTCGCGGCTTTACCGACAGCCTGCGCTCGGAAATCATTCACGACAAGCTGAACGTCCATATTTGCATGGTCGATCTGCCGGCGGTGAATACCCCGCAATTCGATTGGGCGCTGAACAAGATGGGGAAGCGCGCGAAGCCGGTGGCGCCGATCTATCAGCCGGAGGTTCCGGCACGGGCCATTTTCTTTGCCGCGACGCACAGGCGACGGGATATATGGGTGGGGTATCCGACCGTGCAGGCGATCCTGGCGAACCGGATTGCGCCTGCCATGATCGACAAATATCTCGCGACCGCTGGCTACTCCGGGCAGCTCAGCGACGAACCGCTTCCCGCCGATGCGCCAGCCAACCTTTTCGAACCGGTTCCCGGACCTTACGGGGCGCATGGACGGTTCGACCGCAGGGCACGCGATGGTTCGTGGGAGATGTTTACCGACCGGCATCGCGCGGCATTTTTCGCCGTTGCTGCCGTGGGACTGATCGCGGGCGTGCACCAGGCCGCCAAGCGCCTCGGCATATAAACCACGTTTGCGGATAGGGCGATGCCGGCAGATGGGCGTTACGATATCATTATTATCGGCAGCGGCCCGGGTGGTGGCTCCGTGGCGCACCGGTTGGCGCCGACGGGCAAGCGCATTCTAATCCTGGAAAGGGGCGGCTACCTGCCGCGATCCCGCGCCAATTGGGATGCGAAGACGGTGTTCGTGGACGGCGCGTATCAGGCCAGCGAGACCTGGCATGGCAAGAAGGGCGATAAATTTCATCCCGGCTTGCATTATTATGTCGGCGGCAACTCGAAGGTTTACGGCGCGGCCTTGTTCCGGCTGCGGGAGCGGGATTTTGGCGAGCTGCGGCACAAGGATGGCATCTCGCCGGCTTGGCCGCTCGGCTACGACGTTTTCGAGCCGTATTACGGCCAGGCGGAGGAATTGTTTCATGTTCACGGTCAGCGTGGCGAGGATCCGACCGAGCCTTGGTGCAGCAAGCCATACGCCTATCCGCCGGTTAGCCATGAGCCGCGCATCGAGCAGCTCAGCGATAGATTGCGTGGCGAGGGCCTGCATCCGTTCCACCTGCCGCTCGGGATCCTGCTGGACGAGAAGGACGGCAAGCCGACGCCGACGAGCCCTTGCATCCGCTGCGACACGTTCGACGGTTTTCCCTGCGCCATCAATGCCAAGGCCGACGCGCAGGTGATCTGCATCGATCCGACGCTGGCGGCGCACGCCAATGTGACGTTGCTGACCGGCGCTTATGTTTCACGGCTTCAGACCGATGCGGCGGGTAGCAACGTGGATCGCGTGCATGTTACGCGGGACGGGCGGCCCGAGGAGTACAGCGCGGATATCGTGGTGGTGGCTTGCGGCGCGCTTTCCTCGGCGCTGCTGATGCTGCGATCTAGCAACGACAAGCATCCGCGTGGCTTGGCCAACGGCTCCGACCAGGTGGGGCGCAACTACGTGCGCCACAACATGTCGGTGCTGATGGCAATCCTGAAGGAACCGAACGACACCGTGTTCCAGAAGACGCTGGCGTTCAGCGACTATTACTTCGGCGCACCCGACTGGGAGTTTCCGCTCGGCCTGATCCAGATGTGCGCGACTTCGCATGGCGAGCAGATACGCGGCGAGGCCGTTCCTGGCTGGCTCGGCTGGTTGCCGGAGATGCCGTTCGAGAAGATGGCGCAGCACTCGATCGACTTCTGGTTGCAGAGCGAGGATCTGCCGCGACCCGAGAACCGCATTTCCTACGATGGCGACAAGGTGGTGCTTTCGGTAACGGAAGGCAACGAAGAGGCGGCACGCCGGCTGAAAGACAAGCTGGAAGGTTTGCTGGAGCCGATCGGCGCTTACAAGCATCTGCTGGAACGCCGGCTTTATTTCGGCAAGAATATTCCGGTCAGCGGCACCGCGCATCAGGCGGGAACCTGCCGTTTCGGGACCGACCCATCCACCAGTGTTCTCGATCTCGACTGCAAGGCGCACGAACTCGACAATCTCTACATCGCCGATGCGAGCTTCTTTCCTTCGATCGGCGCCGTTAATCCGACGCTGACCATCATTGCCAATGCGCTTCGCGTAGCCGACCGGATTGCCGAGCGGCTGCATGCCTGATAGCGGCGCGCTATCCTGTCCAGCGGGATGCGGGCAACCCGGGGACCGGAGCCTCGAACGCGAAAATGCTGCCATCGTGCGGGTGTTGCGCCGCGTCCTTATCGGCGATGGCCCAACGGCCGGAGGTGACGAACACAGTGCGGAAATCGGCGCCGCCAAATGCGACCATAGTGGGATAGCGGAACGGCACGCGTATTTCGCGCTCCACCCGGCCGTCGGGATCGAAGCGCAGGATGCGGCCCTGGCCGTTGATGGCCGACCAGTAGAATCCGTCGCTGTCGATTTCCGCGCCATCCGGTCCGGGCGCGCCTTCGACATGCGCGAAAAGGCGGCCCCGTGTTGTCGAGCCGTTTTCGGGATCGTAGTCCCAGGCGTGGATGTCGCCGGTCATGGTGTCGCTGTGATACATCGTTCGGCCGTCGGGGCTCCACGCCAATCCGTTGGACACTGCGGATTCCTTGCCCTGCGGCACCAGCCGATCGCCGTCGAGCCGCCAGAGCGGTCCCTTGTCGGGGCCGGATTGGCCGACCAGCGGCAGCAGCGCGTGGCGCATCGGCCCGACCCAGAAGCGTCCCTGGCGATCGCATTTGCCGTCATTGAGGAAGAATCGCCGTGGATCGAAGGGCGCAGGAGCCACCAGGGCCAGTGTGCCAGTTGCGAGGTCAAAACGGTATGCGCCGAGGCGCAGCGCGACCAGAACGCTGCCTTCCGCCGCCCCCGCGCCCAACGCAAGGCAGCCGATCCAGGCCGGCATAATCCAGTTTTCATCGAGGCCTGTGGCGGGATCGAGCCGATGCAATGCCGGCTGCTGCACGTCCACCCAGTAGAGGCGCTGGGTGCGCTCGCACCAGACCGGGCTTTCGCCGGTGATCGATGTGCGGTGCAGCACCGGTCGGCCGTGGAAACTGGCTGCATCGCCCATTCGGAACCCCGCTCTCACCTGCCCGTTTCCATCGGCACGCCACGCGGGCTAAATTCCAGGCGTGCGAAAGGAATGTGGGTGGACGTATTGCAGAAATCCATGCTGCACGACAACCATGCCGCGGTGTTGCCATGACGGTGGCGCAGGTGCTCACCGTCGTCGTACGATACGGCATAGTAATACTCTTTTTCCCGGCCAGCGCGCTGGACAAAATCCTGAACTTCAAGGGCGCCGTGGGTCAGGCGGCGGAAGTGTTCGGCGCGCGGCCGGTGGCCACGGCCATGATCGTTGCGGGCCTGTTTGTCGAACTGGTGATGCCGCTCGGCATTCTCACCGGCTTCGCGGACCGGCTCGCGGCCTTCATCATGGCGGGTTACTGCGCCCTGACCGCACTGTTGTTCAAGCGGTTCTGGGAGCCGGGCGACTTCTGGAAGGCTGGCGCGAGCAAGGGACGTGATCTGTTCTGGGATTTTTTGAAAAATTTCTCGTTGGCCGCCGGTTTTCTTCTGATCACCGTCGGGACCGACGGCCGCGCCTGGTTGAGCTTCATCCATGATCCGCTGGCCTCCTCGCGGCCGTACGCGACCGCACCGTTGGCCAGATGACAAGGTGGCGCCACCTTCGGCCGGCTGCCATCGCGGCTTGCCTGATGCTGAGCGGCTGCGGTGTTCTGGGGCACGGGTTTTTATCTCCGGCAGGCCCGATCGCCGCCGCGGAGCGGCATTACTTTCTGATCGTGTGTCTGATCATGTTGTTCGTGGTTGGGCCAGTTCTGATTCTCACGCCGCTGATTGCCTGGCATTATCGGCTGGGCAACACGAAACGCGCGTATCGCCCGCAATGGGGCTTTTCCTGGCCGCTGGAAGGGCTGATCTGGATCCCGCCCATAGGCATCGTGGTGGGCCTTGCGGTGTTTCCGTGGCAGACCGCGCACCGCCTGGACCCTTATCAGCGGATCGCATCTTCCAAGCCGACGCTGCAGGTGCA
Source organism: uncultured Acetobacteraceae bacterium (assembly GCA_964250215.1). Classification (GTDB taxonomy): domain Bacteria; phylum Pseudomonadota; class Alphaproteobacteria; order Acetobacterales; family Acetobacteraceae; genus DAIDJM01. The sequence continues at coordinate 39,060 of CAXUEX010000005.1, forward strand.
GGTGGTGGCGCTGGATTGGAAGTGGTTGTTTATTTACCCCGACCAGAATGTCGCGACCGTGAACGAGCTGGTGATCCCCGCGGGCCAACCGGTGCATCTTATGCTCACCAGTGGCACAGTGATGCAATCCCTGCTCATGCCCCGGCTTGCGGGCCAGATCTATGCGATGTTCGGCATGAAAACCCAGCTTAATTTTGCCGCCGATCGGCCGGGCGATTATTGGGGTGAGAACACGCAGTTCAACGGTGCCGGATTCCAGAACCAGAAATTCACGGTATCGGCGCGAAGCCCCCAAGCGTTCGATCAGTGGCTCGCTGAGATGCGCGCGCAGCCGAACCGGTTGGATGTGTCGGCCTATCGCGCGCTCTCGGTGCGTTCCACGCTGCCCTATCCGCTCCTGTTCGGTGCCGTTGCTCCCGGCCTGTTCGATGGCATTGTCGCACAGGCGTCCCCTACGGGCCAAACCCCGAACATGAAAGCTTCCCGCGGCCATGCATGAGACCGTGGGCATCTGGCATGTGCTGCTGGGCAATTTGACCTTCACGGCGCTGCCATTCGTGCGGGCGTGGAACAATCCCTCGCTGGGCGAGATCATCGGCGCGTCGGCGGGGGCGATTGCCGTGTTTGGCGCGGTCTTCGTTGTGGGGCTGATCACCTGGCTCGGCAAGTGGCGCTATCTCTGGACGGAGTGGTTCACGAGCCTGGACCACAAGAAGATCGGGATCATGTATGTGATCCTGGCGTTCGTGATGCTGTCCCGCGCGCTGATCGAGGCGGTGCTGATCCGTGTGCAGCAAGCGGTTGCGATCAACGCGCCGGGTGTTGTCGAACCGGACCATTTCGCACAACTGTTTAGCACGCATGGCAGCATCATGATCTTCTTCATGGCAATGCCGTTTCTGACTGGGCTGATCAATTACGTGGTGCCGCTGCAGATCGGCGCCCGCGATGTGGCTTTCCCGCTGCTGAACTCCGTCACCCTTTGGCTGACGGGCGGCGGCGCCGGGCTGATGATGGTTTCTCTCGTGCTCGGCAAATTTTCCACGGGCGGATGGAGCGGTTATCCGCCATACACCGAGCTGATCTATAACAGCGGGGTCGGGCCCGACTACTGGATTTGGGCGGTGACGCTGAGTTCGCTGGGCTCATTGCTGGTCGGCATCAATATTGCCGTGACGATTTACAAGTTGCGCGCGCCCGGCATGACGTGGATGCGTCTGCCGCTGTTCTGCTGGACGTCGCTCTGCACCGCGATCATGCTGGTTTTCGCGATTCCGCCGCTTACGGTCGCTACCCTGCTGCTCGCGGCGGACCGCTATCTGGGGATGCATTTTTTCACCAACGATCTTGGTGGGAACATGATGAATTACGTCAATTTGTTTTGGCTGTTCGGCCATCCCGAGATCTATATTCTCATATTGCCGGCATTCGGCGTGTATTCCGAGGTGGTTTCGGCATTCTCCTCAAAGGAACTATACGGGTATATCTCGCTGGTGATCGCGACGATGTCGATTGCGGTGCTTTCCTTCACCGTGTGGCTGCATCATTTCTTCACCATGGGCCAGAACGCGGACATCAATGGCTTCTTCGGCATTGCGACGATGACGATCGGCGTGCCCACGGGGGTCAAGATCTATGATTGGATCTGGACCATGTTCCGCGGCGAGGTGCGTTTCACGCCGCCAATGCTGTTTTCAATTGCTTTTATGCTGACGTTCGTGATCGGTGGTGTCACCGGCATCATTCTGGCCACACCGCCGCTGGACTACATGGTGCACAACACCCTGTTTCTGGTGGCGCATTTTCACAACATGCTCATCCCCGGGCTGCTGTACGGGATGATTGCCGGTTACCAGTATTGGTTTCCGAAAGCGTTCGGGTTCCGGCTTTCGGAGCGTTGGGGCAAGATCTCGTTCGTCTGCTGGGTGGCGGGTTTCTATCTGGCTTTCATGCCGCTTTATGTGCTCGGCGCCGCGGGCATGGCGCGCCGCACGCAGGCGATTTTCGAGCCGTCGTATCGCCCGTGGCTGCTGGTGGCGGTTGGCGGCGCCTTTGTGTTGTTTGCGGGGCTTCTTAGCCTGTTCGTGCAGCTTTGGGTCAGTGTGCGCCATCGTGATGCCAATCGCGTGCCGGTTGGCGACCCATGGGATGCGCGAAGCCTTGAATGGTCGATCGCGGCACCTCCGCCCGAATATAATTTCGCGACGATACCGCACGTAAGCAAGCGGGACACGTTCTACTGGCGCAAGCGCAACAACGGCGCTTACCGACCGGCCGATCATTACCGTGACATCGTGCTGCCGCGGAACAGTGCGACGGGTGTCGTCATCGGGACTTCAGGGGCAATCTGCGCGTTTGGTCTGGTTTGGCACATCTGGTGGCTTGCCGCGCTTTGCTTTCTGGTCATCGTGTTCGCCGTCATCCTTCGCGGCTTTGCCCGCAACGTCGACCGTGTTGTGAAGGCCGCTGAGGTGGAGCGGATCGATCGGCGCTGGCTTGCGCTGGCAAACGCGGCGCACGCGATTCCACGCCAGCTCGAACAGACCGCGGAGAACACGGGGCTTGCGGAGTGGATCGCATGAGCGTGGGCTTGCGGCGCCACGCCGGGTTGAACCTGCACGAGGAATGGTATTCCAGCGCGGAGAACCTGGAAAAACGCGTGTTCGGCTTCTGGGTGTTCCTGATGAGCGACGCGGTGGTTTTCGCGCTGCTGTTCGCGGTTTATGGTACGATGCTGAGCGCGACGGTTGGGGCGCCGGGGCCGGCACAGGAATTCAAGATCGAGTCGGCCTTCGTTGAGACGCTGCTGCTTCTGACTAGCAGCTTCACGTTCGGCATGGCCTCGCTGGCGATGAAATTCGACCGGAAGCGCGTTGGGCTGGTGCTATGGCTGCTGGTGACGTTGGTGCTGGGGGCGGCTTTCGTCGGCATGGAGTTGCACGACTTCACGACGATGTTCGACGACCAGGCAGGGCCAGATCGCAGCGGCTTTCTATCGGCCTTTTTCGTGCTGGTCGGCATGCATGGGATGCACGTGAGCTTCGGCATTTTGTGGATTTTCGTCATGCTGCTGCAACTCGCCAGGTATGGGTTGGACCAGCGCGTGAAGATAAACCTCCTTCGGCTTGGATTGTTCTGGCATTTCCTCGATGTAATCTGGGTCGCGATCTTCTCGGTGGTTTATCTGCAAGGCCTGATGCGATGACCCGGCGGGCCAATCCCAAGGTTCCGGAATTCTTCACCTATGCTATCGGGTATGTGCTGGCGTTACTGCTTACCGCCGCGGCGTTCGGGCTTGTGCATTGGCGCGTTGTTCCGGCTCGGTGGATGCTTGCCGCCGTGTTCGGGCTGGCGTTGGTCCAGATGCTGGTGCATTTCAGGTTTTTTCTGCACATCAGCCTCAAGCGTTCAGCGCGCGCCGATCTGCAACTTGTGCTGTTCTCGACGTTGATCGTGGCGCTGATGGTAGGCGGCACACTGGTGATCCTTTTCAACCTTCGTACCAGGATGATGTGAGCCGAAGCGAATGCGCGAACACGCGATCATGGAACTGGAGGCACGCCAATGCTGAACCCGATCGAGATGCTGTCTTCGCTGAAGAACGATCGGCAGCAGGCGGAAAGCGGCCCGAGCCCGCACGTTCCTTATTGGCATTTGTGGACCGACGAGCAGGGCATCAGCCATCAGCAGCGCTGCGAGCTTTCCGCGTTCGAACTGAAGGGCGTGGGCGGTGCCGCGCCGCAGTGGAATGGCAAGCAGCCGACCATATCCTCTACCGTGGCGTTCACGGTGCAGCCGGTGGGCTGGGTGGGGGATTGGCATGAGAATCCGGCACCGCAATGGATCATTGTGCTTTCCGGCCGCTGGTGGATCGAGAGCATGGACGGCACGCGCATCGAGCAGGGTCCGGGAGAGTTTTCCTTTGGCGAGGACCAGGGTTGCACAAAAACGGACGGGCGTCTGGGCCATCGCTCCGGCGTGATCGGCGACGCGCCGGCGGTGCTGATGACGGTGCAACTGCATCTCGATCCTGTGCGCAAGCCTTGCCACATCACATGACAGTTTTGCTTGGCGCAACCGCCGGGACGCTGCATTCCATCGTCAGCTTTCATCTGGTTACGCCGGATATTTCCCGGCTGGCGGCGTTCTACAGCGATCTGCTGGGTTTTGCTCCGGTGGGTGTTGCGCGGCCGATCGATGCCGCCGAGATGGCGCTGCTGGGAACGGCTGGCGGCGCGATGCGGCAGGTGCTCGCGATCGGCAAACAGCACGTGATTCTGGAGCAATTCGAGATTGCGGGGGAGCCTTATCCTTCGGGCAGCGATGCCGCGTGCCTGTGGTTTCAACATCTCGCCCTTGTGGTATCCAACATTGCGGCGGCGCACGCGCGGTTGCGGGATTTCTCGCCGATTTCGCGCCACGGGCCGCAGCAGCTTCCGCCGGCGTCGGGCGGCGCGAAAGCGTTCAAGTTTCGTGATCCGGACGGACATCCGCTGGAATTGCTGGAATTTCCCGAAGGCAAGCTTCCCACCGTTTGGCAGGGGCGGGTGGCGTTGCCGGGACAGATCGCGATCGGCATCGACCATTCGGCGATCAGCGTAGGCGATTTATCCGCCAGCACGGAGTTTTATCGGCGGGTTGGTTTGGCGGCGAAGCCCGGCACGCTGAATGAAGGCGCGGCGCAGCAGGGTCTCGACGATCTGCAGAATGTTCGCGTGGCGGTGACGCCGATGCGGCCGGATAGCGGAACGCCGCATCTGGAGTTGCTCGAATATCAGGTGCCGCGGGGCAAGCCCGGTCCGCCGCGGCGGCCGAACGATGTGGCGGCGACGCGGATCGCCTGGCGCGGTGCAACCCCGTGCCTGCTGGCGGATCCGGACGGACATTTGCAACAGGTTATCCAGAATGACGATCATGGAAGCTGAAATCGTGCCTGGCGATCCGCAGACCACGCGCAGCACGGGCAAGGCGGCGCGTGCGACCACGCGCTTGCGCGACGTCAACCGTTGTCGTGTGCGGCCGCGGGATTTGATTGTGCATCAGGGTCGCAGCGTGCTTGTGACCGATCGGGCAGGGTGGATCGGCCGCGGGCTGGAGGGATTTTATCTGCACCAGACGCGCTTTCTCTCGCATCTGCGCATTCTTGTGGACGAGGTGCCGCCGAAGACGGTTTCGGCCAACGAGGTGGAGCACCATTTGCTCAGCGCCTATCATCTGGCGCCATCCTCGGTCGGCCGCGCCGGCGAGCCGGCGGACGAGAAGGCGGGGCCCTCGGGCAGCGAAGTGATTCAGAAGGGCATCGAGCTTCAGGTCAACGCCTATTGCGGTGGCGGCCTGCATCTGGATGTTGCGGTAACCAATCACACGCTGGTAGCGGCGGAGGTGGGTTTGACGTTCGAACTTGCCGCCGATTTCGCGGATCTCAACGAGGCGCTGGCTGGGCATCGGCAGCAGAACGGGCTGGTCGCGCGGGAGTGGCGCGGCGCGGCGGGCGGCGGCGAGTTGCAGCTGCGCTACGAGCACGCGAGGCTGGACCTCGCGACGCGCATCGTGCTTGGGAATTGCGGCGATATCATCGATCTTGGCCATGGCTTGGCGTGCCGGCTCGCGTTGCCGCCGCAGCAACCGCATGTGCTGACATTGGATCTGTATCCATGTTGGATGAGCAATGAATTCGCGCCTTTCTACGGGGCGCAGGGCGAGTTTGCCGACGATGCGCCCGCGGCGGCGGCGCAGCGGCGCTGGGTGGAGGGGTGCGAGCAGGTGCAGGCCGCGAACCCGGTCGTGCAGGCGGCGTGGGAACAGGCGGTTTCCGACTTGATGTCACTGCAGGTGCTGGATGGCGATGGGGCGGCGCCGTTCATGGTGGTGGCCGGCATGCCGAACTATACCGGGCTGTTCGGCCGCGACGGTTATCTGACCGCGTTGCAAAGCATAGGGCTGTCGCCGGAGACGTTGCGCGGCGCGCTGGAAGTGTTGCCGCCGCTGAATGCGACGGAGACCGATGACGAGCTGGATGCCGAACCGGGAAAAGTATTGCACCAGCGCCAGCTCGGGCCGTTGGCGCAGCTTCGACTTTCGCCGTTTCTGCATTATTACGGCGACCAATCCACGCCTGGCCTTTATCTTCTCGCGGCCGCCGCCGAATTCGCGCATAGCGGCGATTTGGAGTTTTTTCGCGCGCAGCGCAGCAAGCTGGAGGGCACGCTTGCCTGGATGGCGCACAACCAGAACGGGGCCGGCTTCTATCCTTATCAGACGCGTTCCACGAAGGGGGTGAAAAACCAGAGCTGGAAAGATTCCGGCGAGGCGGTGCTGTATCCCGATGGCGGCATGGTGGCGGACCCGATCGCCATGGCCGACATTCAGGCGCTGTATTACGCGGGCAAGCAGGCACTGGGCTTGGCATTCCTGGCCAGCGGCGAGGCGGTTCGCGGCGCCGCTCTGCTCGATGAGGCCGAAGCACTCAAGCACCGTTTCAATGCCGCGTTCTGGATGGAGGACGAGGCCTATATCGCGATCGCGCTGGATGCGCACGATCGGCAGGTGCGCAGCGTGGCTTCGGATCCCGGCAGTTGCCTGGCCTACGGTATCGTCGATGAGGCGCGGAGCGAGGCCGTGGCGGACCGGCTGATGTCGGAGGAGATGTTCAGCGGCTGGGGTATCCGCACGCTATCGAGCCGCCATCCGGCCTATAATCCGTTTGCCTACCATCTCGGCACGGTTTGGCCGTCACCAAACTCCGTGACGGCATTCGGGCTGCGTCGTTATGGGTTCGACGGCCACATGCACCGTCTCGCCTCGGGGCTTTTCGCCGCCACGCAGATATTCGACCTGGATCGGCTGCCGGAGGTTTTCGGCGGCCATGCGCGCGACGCCAAGCACCCGCATCCGGGCCTGTATCCCGGCGCCTGCTCGCCGCAGGCGTGGTCGGCGGGGGCGGTGATCCTCTTGGTGAATACGATGATGGGGCTGATGCCGTTCGCAGCGCGGAACATATTGCTGGCGGACCCTTCGTTGCCGGCCTGGCTGCCGGAGCTGACGGTGCGCAATTTTCGCGTGGGCGGCGCGCGGGTGGCCTTGCGGGCACGACGCAATGCAACGGGCCACACCGAGCTCGACGTGCTGGACGGCGGCGGCGTGCGCATCGTGACACCGGGCCCGCTGCCGGCCGGGCGCGACCGTCTGGCCGCGGGTTTTCAGGCGATGCTGGAAGCGAGCTGAGGCAGCGCAAGCCGAATTCGGTTCATGAGGAGCGTGTTCATGCCAGGCAATTCCTCCCTGCTCCCCGGTCGCCTGTTGCGCCGTGCAGGACCGCCGAAAATCGTTGACGCGTTTCCCGGTGTGCAGGTGGACGACCCGAAATTGGCCGAGGTGCTTTCGCCGGATGCCGAGCTGCTCTGTTTTTATGAGGGCACGCTGCATGCGGAAGGACCCGTGTGGAATGCGGCCGCCGAGTTGCTGTATTGGTCGGACGTGCCGAACCGGCGGCTGCTTGCCTTGCATCCCGACGGGCATGTGGAGACGGCGATCGACGGCACGTTTTTCATGAACGGCAATGCGATGGATGCGCAGGGCCGGCTGGTGCATTGCGAACATGGGCGCCGTTGCATCAGCCGGTCGGGAACGATGGATGGCGGGCAGCCGGAGCCGATTGTCACCCACTATCAAGGGCGCCGGCTGAACTCTCCGAACGATATCACCGTGGCGCGTGACGGCGCGATCTGGTTCGCCGATCCCACTTTCGGCATACTCATGCCCAATCAGGGCAGCGTGGCCGATCCGGAGCTGGATCACCGGAGCGTGTACCGCTTCGATCCGCGCGACGGCTCGCTACGGCGGATGGCCGATTTCGAACAGCCGAACGGCCTGGCCTTCGCGCCGGATGGCCGCACCCTTTATGTTTCGGATACGGCGCTTTCTCTCGGCGAAATTCCGAATGCCGGGACCGGCAAGACGCATGAGATCATTGCGTTCGACGTGGCAGCGGATGGCGCGCTCTCCAACCGCCGGCTGTTCTGCCACACCGACCATGGCTACCCGGACGGGTTCGCGGTGGACCGGCGCGGTTGGGTGTGGACATCGGCCGCCGACGGCGTGCACGTGTGGTCGCCGGAGCGGGTGCGGCTGGGGTTCATTCCGGTTGCGCAAACGGTGTCGAATTGCTGTTTCGGTGGGCCGGATGGGCGGCGGCTGTTCATGGCGGCGACGAAGTGGCTGGTGGCGATCGACCTGATCGGCGGATGAAAGGCCGCATCGGCCGTGCCAGGCCTTGACGGCGGCCCATGCGATGCGGGTCTGCCGCGCGCCGGTTCTTTTTGTATAGTGCGCGCAATGCGCCAGCTTCTCCTTCTGCGCCATGCGAAATCCGCGTGGGACGATGCCGCGCTGCCGGACCATGCGCGGCCGCTGAATGCGCCCGGCCGGCACGCGGCTTCGCAGATGCGGCAGGCGATCCATGGCCTGGGCCTGATTCCGGATGTGGTGCTGGTCTCCTCCGCCCGGCGCACCTTGCAAACGCTGGAGGCGCTGGAGCCATGGATGGAATCGCCGCTGGTGGAGCCGATGGACCGGCTGTATCTGGCCAGCGCATCGCAGCTTCTGGCCGTGCTGCAGGGCGTGGCGGGCACGGTGCGCAGCCTGATGCTGGTGGGGCACAATCCCGGGCTGCACGAGCTTGCGGTGCGGCTGGCGGGCGGCCAGTCTGCGCTTTCGGAACGTAAGGAAAGTCGCGAGGCAGCCAATCGATTGGCGGAGGGCTTTCCGGCCGGGGCGTTGGCCGAATTCACGATCGCCGTCGATTGGCGGGAGCTGGGCGATGGCGGCGGCCGGCTGGTGCGGTTCCTGTGCCCGCGCGACCTGCCGGAGATGGCGAGCTGAGCGAGATTTCCGTCCCGGACCCGACCGAGCCTGCGGCAGAAGCGGTGCTGGAATTCTTGCTGGCGCCGGGCGCGGCTGCGCGGCTGATGCGGGCGCCGGCGCTGGCGGCGGCGCGGCAGGGACGATGGCGGCAGGCAAAGCTGCACGTGGTTTGGCATGACGGGCCGGCGGGCGAGCTGGCACGGCGCGGCCTGGTGGTGGCCAGCGAGGGCGGCCGGTGGCGGCTGGAGCGGCTGGTGCCGAACGGCGAAGC
>CAXUEX010000006.1:0-17577 GCA_964250215.1 uncultured Acetobacteraceae bacterium
TCATTGACCGGTCGCTGCCGCGACTGCGGGTGCTGGACGAGATGTTCGCGGGAAGGGTGCGCACGCGGTTTGCCAGCCTGGCGAGCGTGGCCGAGGAGGTGGCGGCGGCGGATGCGGTGATCGGCGCGGTGCTGGTGCCGGGGGCGTCGGCGCCGAAACTGGTGACGCGCAAGATGCTGGGGACGATGAAGAAGCGGGCGGTGGTGGTGGATGTGGCGATCGACCAGGGCGGGTGCTTCGAGACGAGCCATCCGACCACGCATGCCGAGCCGACCTACGAGGTGGATGGCATCATCCATTATTGCGTGGCCAATATGCCGGGGGCGGTGCCACTGACTTCCAGCCACGCGCTGAACAATGCGACGCTGCCGTTCGGGCTGGCGTTGGCCGAGAAGGGGCTGGGGGCGCTGGCCGATCCGCATTTGCGGGATGGGCTGAACGTGCATCGCGGGAGGGTGTATAACCGGGCGGTGGCGGAGAGTTTGGGGGTGGAGTTTGCGCAACCGGAGCGATTGCTGGCGGCTTAGGGTTTCGGGCTTGGCGCGGCGCTGCCTCGGGCTGGCGGTGGCGCTGCTGGTGTCGCCGGCCTGGGCGCAGAGCCTGGAAGGGGTGCGGGTTGGCGACAACCTGATCGATGTGGCCTCGCGCTTCGGGCACCCGAGCGATTTCGAGGCCGAGGGCGAGGCGACGGTGCTGGCGTGGGACCGCGACGACGGGGTGCGGTTTTCGATGGCGGTGCTGCCGGAGAGCCGGCGGATTGTTTCGGTGGAGCTTTCCGGGAACGGTCCGGCGCCGGCGGTGCTGGGCGGCCTGGCGCTGGGGCGGACGACGCTGGCGGATATTCGCAAGCGCTTCGGCAGTGGCGGGTTCACGTTCGCGGACAATGCGCGCATTGAGCGGGATGGGCAGGTTGTTGCGGTGACGTGCTATGGGTTGCGGGCGCGGCCGGATGTGGTGCTAGCGGTGATTACGGCGCTTCCGGCGAATGGCGGGGCGCCGGAGCAGGGCGCGCTGCATGGGGTTGTGCTGGCGGACGGGGATTACCTGAAGCGTAGCTGGGGGGCGCGGGGGAGTGCCGATCCGGATTACAAGCCGATCGATCTGCCGTAGGGTGTGGTTTCAGCGATCCGGCTTTTCGCGTTTCGCCGCCTGCGCCGAGCTGAAATAAAAGCCGGTGACCGCGCCGACGATGGCGACAACTGGCGACAGGATTGCCTGGACGATTTTCAGCACGTCATCGACGGTGGCTTTGTCGCGATGCGCGGCGAGTTGCATCCAGGCGAGATAGAAGCAGGCGGCCAGCACCGCGACGAACAGGCCGATGATGATATACGCGATGCGGGAACGCGCGTCCTCGCGCTTCTCTTCCGGTGTGGGGCGGACGACATCGTGCGCGAACGCGATGGCGTAGCGGCTCGGAGGCCGGATCGGGACGTCTCCGAGCGATTCCTCGCTCATGCGGCGGGCTCAGCTGGTGAGATTGAGCGTCTTTTCGCCGCCGTCCGGCGTCTTGATGGTGAGAATGCCGTTCTTGGCGTTCTCCACGCTGTAGCGAGCCAGCTTCAACGCCCTTTCGATCAGGTCGGCATCGGTCTTGGCGCCGAGGCTGTGCTTCAGATCGGCGACGGCGTCGATATCTACATCGAACCTTGCGGTGGTCATGGCTGTCCGGACCTCCTGGCGGATGTTGGTAGCACGGAGGCCGGATCCGGGCCAGAGGCTTCTAGACGTGAAAACTTTCGCCGCAGCCGCAGCGGCCTTTTTCGTTGGGGTTGGTGAAGATGAAGCCGGCGGAGAGCGCCTTCTGTTCGTAGTCCATCACGGTGCCGATCAGGAACAGCGTGGCCTTGCGGTCGATCAGCACCGTCACGCCCTTATCGGTAATAACCTCGTCGCCCGGCCCCGGCTGCGGCACGAAGCTCATGTCGTAGGAAAGCCCGCTGCAACCTTTCGTGCTGAGCGCGATGCGCAGGAGCTGGCCCGCGTTGGCGCCCGCGTAGAGTGTGCGCAGGCGCGCCGCGGCGGCTTCGCTGAGCTGCATCAGCGGCGGCAGAGGACGGCGGGTGCGGGTGGCGGTTTCGGACATGGTGCGGCTCTCAGAACATGTTCAGGCTCAGGCGGGCTTCTTCGCTCATCCGGCCGGGGTGCCAGGGCGGATCCCATACGGTTTCGACCTCGCAACCGGTGACGCCGGGCACGGCGAGAATGGCGTCACGCACCTGCTCGGGCAATTCCTGGGCGCTGGGGCAGCCGGGGGCGGTGAGCGTCATTTGCACGCGCACCGCGCCATCGTCTTCGATATCCACCGTGTAGATCAGGCCGAGTTCATAGATATTCACGGGAATTTCCGGATCGTACACACTGGCGATCGCGTCGAGCACCGCGGTTTCGGTCACGCGCGGCGGGGTTTCGCCGTCGGGCGTCCAGGCGCTCACGGCTTGCGTTTCGGGATCACTCACTGCTGGCCTCCGAGGTGCCTTCGAGTGCGGCGAGCAGCGCGGCCCAGGCGAGCGTCGCGCATTTGATGCGGGCGGGGTATTCGGCGAGCCCGGCGAAAGCCTGCAATTCGCCGAGATCAGGTTGCGGGTGGCCGGTGCGGACGAGCGCGGTGAAGCGGTTCGCGAGTTCGCGGATTTCCGGGATGCTGCGATGGCGCGCCGCCTCTGCCATCAAATCGGCGCTGGCGAGCGAAATGGCGCAGCCGCGGCCATCCCAGGCGACATCGCCCACGCGCCGCTCCGGCGTATAGCGCAACGAGATTTCGCAGGTGTCGCCGCAGAGCGGATTGTCGCCATGCGCGCGGGCATCGGCGGCATCCAGCCGGCCCTGGTGCTGCGGCGCGCGGGCGTGGCGCAGAATCGTATCCTGATAGAGATCGCGGACATCGTCGAACATCACCGGAAGAAACTCCGGATACGGGTGAGAGTGGCGGCGAGCGCGTCGATTTCTGCGTGCGTGGTGTAGAGGCCGAAGCTGGCGCGCGCGGTGCTGTCCAGGCCCAGGCGGTGCATCAGCGGTTCGGCGCAGTGGTGGCCGGCGCGCACCGCGATGCCGGCGCGATCGAGCAGCGTGGCGACATCGTGCGCGTGCGCGCCTTCCAGCGTGAACGAGATGACGCCGCCGCGATCCTGCGCCTGGCCGATCACGGTCAGGCCTTGGATGCGGGCGAGGGCGGCGAGCGCGTGCTCGGTAAGGGCCGCTTCATGCGCGGCAATCGCCTCGAAGCCGATCTGCTGCACGAAATCGATGGCGGCGCCGAGCGCCAGCGCTTCCAGGATCGGCGGCGTGCCGGCTTCGAATTTATGCGGAATTTCGGCCCAGGTGGCGCGTTCGTAGGTGACGCTGCCGATCATGTCGCCGCCGCCAAGGAACGGCGGCATCGCTTCCAGCAATTCGCGCTTGGCATACAGCACGCCGATGCCGGTAGGGCCATACAGCTTGTGGCCGGTGAACACGTAGAAATCGGCATCGAGCGCGCCGACATCCACCTGCCGGTGCACCACGGCCTGGCTGCCATCGAACAGCACGCGGGCGCCGGCCGCGTGCGCCATCTGCGCGATGCGCGCGGCGGGTGTGTAGGTGCCGAGCACGTTCGACATGTGCGTGATCGCGACGAGGCCGATATCGCCGGCCGCGAGATGTTCGGCGAACGATGCCATGTCGAGCTCGCCGCTGTCGGTGATGCGCGCGATGCGGAACGCGATGCCGGCACGATCGCGCAGCATCTGCCAGGGCACGAGGTTGGCGTGGTGCTCCATTTCGCTGATCAGCACGGCCTGACCCGGTTTGAGCAGCGCGCCGAAACTGTGGGCGACGAGGTTGATGGCCTCCGTGGCGTTCTTGGTGAACACGATTGCGGCCGGCGAGGCCGCGCCGAGCAGCCCGGCCACCTTGGCGCGCGCGGCTTCGTACGAATCGGTGGTGCGCTCGCTCATGTAATGCAGGCCGCGATGCACGTTCGCGTATTCGTGTTCCATGGCATCGCGCATCGCCGCCAGCACCGCACGTGGCTTCTGCGCCGAGGCGGCGCTGTCGAGGAACACCAGGGGCTTGCCGCGGACCGTTTGTGCCAGGATCGGGAATTCGGCGCGGATCGCTTCCACGTCGTACGCCGCCGGACGCGGAATTGCGAGCGCTTCGCTCATAACGGCGTTTCGATCATGGCGGTGAGATAGTCGCGCACGGCCGTGTTTTCGATGGCGGCCAGCGCATCTTCCAGGAACGCGTGCACCAGCATGGCGCGCGCCTCTGCGCGGGGGATGCCGCGGCTGGCGAGATAGAAAAGCTGATCGGCATCGAGCGCGCCCACCGTGGCGCCGTGGCTGCATTTCACGTCGTCGGCAAAAATTTCCAGCTCGGGCTTGCTGTCGATCTCCGCGTGGTCGGAGAGCAGCAGCGCCTGGTTCATCTGGTAGCCGTCGGTGCGCTGCGCGATCCGATCGACTTCGATACGGCCCTGGAACACCGCCCGAGCGTGTCCGTCCAGCACGTTCTTCACGGTCTGGCGCGACGTGCAATCCGGCGCCGCGTGGCGCACGAGCGTGGTGAAATCCGCGTGCTGATGGCCGCCGATGCGCTGCGCCGCATTCAGCGCGGCATGCGCGCGCGGGCCGTTGAGCGTGGCACGCAGCGTGGCGCGGGCCAGCCGCGCGCCGAGCGTGAGCGTGAAGCCGTCATAGGTGGCGCCATTGGCGATGTCGGTGTCGATGGTGGCGAGATGCAGCGAAGCCGCGTCCTCGTTCTGCAGCCGTGCGTGGGTGAGATGCGCGCCGGGTGCCAGGCGGATGCGCGTGACGGCATTGTGCAGATAGGGGCCGGCGCCGGCGGCAATTTCCAGCAGCGTGAGCCGCGCGCCGGCGGCGAGCGCAATGCTGTGGCGGGGGAAGGCCGCGGCGGGGCCCTGGCCGAGATGGATCAGCAGCAGCAGGCCGGCATCCGTGGCGGCAGGAATTTCGATATGCGCGCCATCTTCGGCGAGCAGCGTGTTCAGCGCCACGGCGGCATCGGCAGGCGGCGGCGCATCGGCGAGCGCGGCGATGGCATATGGCGTGGCGTGGCCAAGATCGGGGGCGTGCCGGCCATTCACGAAGACCAGGCGCGGCGCTGCCGCCAGCGCGCCGAGATCGGGCAGGGCGGCGGCGATTGTTTCGGTTTCCGCCGCAGGGTGTTCGGCGAGTGGGCGCAGGCTAGTGTATTTCCAGGCTTCGTCGCGCGGTCCCGGCAGGCCGTGGCGGCGCAGATAGTCGGCGGCCCGCTCGCGCGCCAGCGGATCGCCGGGCAGGGTGGCGCGGCTTGCGTCGAAACGTGCCAGGAAATTGCCGGCCGAGAGCGCGGGTGCGGGCGCGTTCATGCGGCGGCCGCGATCAGTTCGGCGTAGCCGCGCGCTTCCAGGGCTTCGGCCAGCTCGGGGCCGCCGCTGCGCACGATGCGGCCGCCGGCGAGCACATGCACGCGATCGGGCACGATGTGCTGCAGCAGCCGCTGGTGGTGCGTGATGACGAGCGCCGAAAAACCCGGTGAGCGGAGCGCGTTCACGCCATCGCCGACGATGCGCAGCGCGTCGATATCCAGGCCGCTGTCGGTTTCATCGAGAATCGCGAGGCGGGGTTTCAGCAGCGACATCTGCAGGATCTCGTTGCGCTTCTTCTCGCCGCCGGAGAAGCCCACGTTCACCTGGCGCTTCAGCATGTCGGCATCCATGTGCAGGCGTTTTGCCGCTTCGCGGGCTTCGCGCAGGAATTGCGCCGCGTCGAGTTCGGGTTCGCCGTTTGCGCGGCGGTGCGCGTTCACCGCGGTGCGCAGGAAGTTCGCGTTGCCCACGCCAGGGAGTTCGACCGGCGATTGAAATGCCAGGAAAATGCCGGCCTGGGCGCGCTGCTCCGGTTCCAGCGCCAGCATGTCGGCGCCGTTGAACGCCACGCTGCCGGCGGTGACGGCGAAATCCTCGCGGCCGGCGAGCACCAGCGCCAGCGTGGATTTGCCCGACCCGTTGGGGCCCATGATGGCGTGGATTTCGCCATCCGGAATTTCCAGCGAAATGCCGTTCAGGATCGGCTTGCCCGGGATTTCCGCGTGCAGGTTTTCGATTTTCAGCATGGGATCAGCCCACCGAGCCTTCCAGGCTGACCGCGAGGAGCTTTTGCGCTTCGACGGCGAATTCCATCGGCAGTTCGGCCAGCACCTCGCGGCAGAAGCCGTTGACGATCATGCCGACGGCTTCCTCCTCGGAAAGCCCGCGCTGGCGGCAGTAGAAAAGCTGGTCCTCGGCGATTTTCGAGGTGGTGGCTTCGTGTTCCACCCGCGCCGTCATGTTACGGCTTTCGATGTAGGGCACGGTATGCGCGCCGCACCGGTCGCCGATCAGCAGGCTGTCGCACTGCGTGTGGTTGCGCGCGCCGGCGGCTTTCGGCAGCACGCGCACCAGGCCGCGATAGGTGTTGCTGCTGTGGCCGGCCGAAATGCCCTTCGACACGATGGTGCTGCGGGTGTCGCGGCCGATATGGATCATCTTCGTGCCGGTATCCGCCTGCTGCCGGTTGTTGGTGACGGCGACCGAGTAGAACTCGCCGACGCTTTCCTCGCCTTGCAGGATGCAGCTCGGGTATTTCCAGGTGATGGCGCTGCCGGTTTCCACCTGCGTCCATGAAATCTTGGCGCGCGCGCCGCGGCACAGGCCGCGCTTGGTGACGAAATTGTAGATGCCGCCGCGGCCTTCCGCGTCGCCCGGGTACCAGTTCTGCACCGTGCTGTATTTGATGCGCGCATCGTCCAGCGCCACGAGCTCCACCACCGCCGCATGAAGCTGGTTCTCGTCGCGCATCGGCGCCGTGCAGCCTTCCAGGTAGCTGACGGAGGCACCTTCCTCGGCAATGATCAGCGTGCGTTCGAACTGGCCGGTGTTGCGCGCATTGATGCGGAAATAGGTGGAGAGTTCCATCGGGCAGGCCACCCCCTTGGGGATGAACACGAAGCTGCCATCGGTGAACACCGCACTGTTCAGCGCGGCAAAGAAATTGTCGCTGGGTGGCACCACGCTGCCGAGATACTGGCGCACCAAGTCGGGGTGCTCGCGCACCGCCTCGCTGATCGGCGAGAAGATCACCCCGGCCTTGGCGAGCGTTGCGCGGAACGTGGTGGCGACGGAAACGCTGTCGAACACCGCATCCACCGCAATTTCGCGCGATTCCACGCCGGCCAGGATGGCGCGTTCGCGCAGCGGAATGCCGAGTTTCTCGTAGGTGCGCAGCAGCTCGGGATCCACCTCGTCGAGGGATTGCGGACCTGGCTTCTTGCGCGGCGCTGCATAGTAATGCGCGTCCTGATAGTCGATCGGCTTGTAGCCGAGCTTGGCCCAATGCGGCTCTTCCATGGCCTGCCACGCGCTGAACGCGGCCAGCCGCCATTGCAGCAGCCATTCCGGCTCCTGCTTGCGGGCGGAGATCAGCCGGATGGTATCGTCGTTCAGGCCCTTGGGGGCCATGTCCATCTCGATATCGGTGGAAAAGCCCCAGCGGTAGCTGCCGGTGGCTTCGCGCACGGTCTCTAGCGTTTCGGCTTCGACGGGCATTGGCGAACTTTCAGGCGTGCAAATGAAGATCGGGCGTGGCGGGTAGACGCGGCGCGCGCGGCACGGCCGCCTGCATGTCGGCCAGTGTGACCTGTGCGAGCGCGTGGCGGACGGCGGCGTTCACCGGATCCCACCTGCCGTGCATCGGGCACTGGCCCGCGGTTTCGCAGCCGCCGCCTTCCACGCAGGCGGTGAGCGCGATCGGGCCGTCGATGGCGGCGATGATCTCGGCGATGCCGATTTCGGCCAGCGGCCGGGCCGGCCGGTAGCCGCCGCGGGCGCCGCGCTGCGAGGTGACGAGGGATTTGGCGGCGAGGGTTTTCAGCACCTTGGCGACGGTGGGCTCCGGAATGCCGGTGGCGGCGGCGATGCGCGGCGAGGTTTGCACCGCCTCGCCCTGGGCCAGGCGGACGAGGACCACGATCGCGTAGTCGGTGAGTTTGGATAGGCGGAACATGGGCCCCTGCGAGCAAGCGGACCGCAGCGGTCCGGTTTGCGGCATGTGCGGCGGCCGGGGGTGCAGGTCAAGGGGCGTGCCGCGCGGGCGCCGGCGGAACCGGCCCCTATTTGGCCGACGCGGCGCGCGTGACGAAGCCTGCACCCGACAGCTCGAACACCGTGCCGCCGCCGTAAGCGCCGCCGCTTGTTGTGGTGCCGTAAAGATTGCCCGCGGCATCGGCGATCAGCCCGGCCTGGGGAATGTCGCCGTCCTGGCCGCCGGTGAAGGCATACAGCGGCGTCAGCGTCCGATGATCGGCCGAGAGCTTGAACACGGCACCGAGAAAGGCGCCGCCGAACTGGTCGGCGCCGCCGTTCGTGGTGCCGAACAAATTGCCGGCCGCGTCGATCAGCAGCGTGCCTTGCGGCACGGCACCGTTCGGATCGTTGGAACCGAAGGTCGCCAGCGTGGTCAGTTTCCGGTGGCCGGGCGCCGCCAGTTCGAAGATCGTGCCGCCGCCGCCGCTTCCACCATATTGCGTCGTGCCATAAAGATTGCCCGCCGCATCCAATGTGAGGCCGCCCAAGGGGTTGGCGCCATTGTTGCCGTCAAATGCCGCCAAGGTGGTGAGCGTACGATGATCCGGGCCCGACAATTCGAACACCGTGCCGTAGGTGCCCGGGCCGCCGGTGAACGTGGTGCCGTAAAGATGCCCGGCGGCATCCGCAACCAATGTCGATCCGGGCTGGCTGCCGTTGCTCACGGCAAACGAGATCAGCGTGGTCTGGGTTCGATGGTCGGGCGCGGAAAGCTTGAACACGGTGCCGTAGCCGCCCGTGCCGCCGGCGCTGGTGGTGCCGAAAAGGTTTCCCTGGCTGCGGGGTTGCCCAGGCGCATACAACGTCAGGCCGCCCAACGGGGTGGCTCCGTTGCTGCCCGAGAACGAGAGCAGCGTCGTCAGGGTTTGATGGTTAGCGCCGGAAAGCTTGAAAACGGTGCCCGATCCCGCGGCGCCGCCGGATTCGGTGGTGCCCAGCAGATTTCCGTACGCATTGAGCGTCAGCGCGGTGCCGGGTCCGGCTCCGTTGCTGCTGTCGAATGCCAGAAGCGTTTTGAAAATACTATGCTTGGGGCCGGAGAGCTCGAACACGGTTCCATAGCCGAACTCGCCGCCGCTGCCGCCGAACAGCGTGGTTCCGTACAGGTTTCCGGCCGCATCCGATATCAAACCGGCGATCGGCACGCTGCCGCCGGTGCCGTTGAAGGAAACGAGGGTGGTCAGGGCCGGCGTGGCCTGGGCGGCCATGGCCAAATTGGTAACCGTGCCGCAAACGATCCAAGTGCCGAGCAACCGCATGGCCCGCGTGTTCGTCATTTCCTGATCCCCGCTCGCTTTTTTCTGTTCGGATGCGCTACGGCGTGATGCTGAAAAGCGTCCCGCCGCCCGCACCGCCGAGCCCCGCGGTTCCGTAGATGACGCCGCCCTTGCCCAGCGCGACGCCAGCCTCGGGGTATTGGCCGTCCGCGGCCTGGAAGCTGTGCAGAACGGTGAATTTCGCGGTTCGCAGATTTATCTGGTAAACGGTGCCGTAATTGTAGGCGCCGCCCGCGTAGGCGGTGCCGTAAAGCAAGCCGCTGCGGGAGATTGCCGGCCTGCCTTGCGGCTGCTCGCCGTCGGCGGCGCCGGCGAACGAGTGCAGGAGCGTGAAGGTTTTCTTCACGAGATCGTATTTCCAGACGGTGCCGAAATTGTTCTGGCCGCCACGATAGGTGGTGCCATAAACCGCGTTTTCGAACAGCGCTACGCCGGCGAACGGCACGGCACCCATCTTTTTGTCGGCGAACGCGTGCAGAACCGTGAACGTGGCAGTGCTGGGATCATAAGAATAAACCCCGCCGGTGGACGTTTTGCCGTTCAGCTCGTTCGCGCCATAGACGATTCCCGCGCTATCCAGGGCAACGTTGCCGATCGGCGCGCGCTCGCCCTTCACGTCGAAGGCGTAAAGCGTTTTCAGCGCCGGAACCGAGGGATTGACCCGGTACAGGGTGCCGCCATTCAGCGGTCCGGATACCAAGGTTACGCCGAACAGCTCGCCTTTGCGCACAGTCACGCCGCCATACGGGCTCGCGCCATCGGCGGCACCGCCGAATGTATGCAGCGTTGCAAACGCGCCCGATGCGAGGTCTAGCCGATAGACCGTCCCGGCGTTGTTGGCGCCGCCCGAAGCCGCTGTGCCGTACAGACCGCCGCCGCTGAGCACGAGCGAGCCTTGCGGCTTGGCGCCGTCGGCCGCGCCGGTGAAACTGTAGAGATATTGGAAGGTGCTGGTCGAGGGCGTGTAGCGGAACACGGTTCCCGACTGGTTGCCGGTTGCGGTGGTGCCGAAGATATCCCCTTGCGCATCCAGCACCAGATCGCCTGTGGGAACATACCCGAGGTCTGAAAAAGAGAATGCGTGCAGAACATTGAAGGTGGACGCATAAGCTGAACCGCCGGCCAATGCGGCAAATCCCACTGCCACGGCCACAGTTGTTTTCGAGAATACCATTTCCAGCCATCCTTGCTTCGAGCGGCTACCGTAAGCCAGGTCGCTGCTCGCGGCAATCCCGAGCGTGTTTTCATCGGGCGATGCGGCTCGTTGCGGGGTTGCACCTCTCGTCGCGGGCTCGCGTCGCGTCATTCGCTCACGGTAGAACGGCTTTCGGGATGCGCAACTCCATCAACGGGGCGTGCTGCTGCGCGCCGAAAGTGTCGGTCTCGCCGACGCTGCCTTGCTTTCCCGGGCGCCGGACCGTCAGCTTGAAAGCGAGCGCGGGCTGGAAAAACTGGAAATTCATGACGTCCTCGTCGGCAACGCCGTACAAGGCGGCCAGCGACTGCCTTGTCACCGCACCGCTCGACATCACGCGTTCATACACCTCCGGCCGATCGAAAATCACGTCGAACGTCAGCTCGAACGGCCCCGCATTCTTGCTGCGAACAACGCGCGCCAGGTCGGCCAGCCGCTCGGCATCGGCCATCGTCAAAACTCCATGTGCTTGATCGGGAACATGGCGACGGGATCGTCGATCTGCATGAGATGATAGATGCTGAAGGCGCAGACCGGACCGATCTCGTTTTCCAGCGGCGTGAGCGGAAAAGCCATGTTGCCGCCGGTCGCCCGCTGGCCCGGGTAGGCAGCGTGCAAGCAGGCCACCCGGGCGGTGTTGCAGATTGCGCTGGCAACCTCCTGCGTCGGCCCCACCGCTTCGCACAGGATGCAGAGTTCGTGCGGTGTGGCGTTTCGCACCGGTTCCAGCGCGCCCATCACGCCATTCTTGCCATAAACGTGGAACACCAGTTGCGCCTCGCCGGTGCCGAGCATCCGGTGCAGGCTTGCCACATATTTCCGCACCGTATCCAGGTAGCCGTCGATCTGCGCGATCAGAATGGGATCGCGGATGCCGCCGATGAAGATCGTGCGGTGGCCGACGATCTTCGCGCCTTCGAGTTTCACCGTGTAGGGCGTTGGCCGGAACACGCTGCCGCGCACCCGTACCGTGCGGGCGTCCAGCGCTTCGTAGGTCGCCGAACCCAAATCGAGCATGCCGCCCGGACCGGCCAGTTGGTCGGCGCGCGATTTCTCGTACAGCGTATGCGCGGCAACCGACAGCGGCGTGCAGCGCGCGGCCGGACTCATCGGCACGAGGTCGAAACTGTCCTGCCGGATCGTCGCCAGGATCACATGGCCCTTCGGCTCGGCGCAGACGCCGCCGCATTCCATGATCTTGCCCATATGCCAGGCGACACCGGGAGCCATGCCGCGCCGCAGGCAAAGCGCGGCATAGGGTGCCGGGTCGTAGGCCCGGCCGGCCACGATCACATCCAGCCCAGGGTCCTCTTCGAGTGCGCGGGCAAAAGGCTCGGCGCCCATCTGGGCCACGATGTTCGTCGCCTCGTCGATGTCGGAAGCGGTCAGCGCCGGCACCGGGCCGCACGGCGCTATCCGGTTTTCCGCAAGGCGCTGCCGGACGAGCGGCTTCGGCACGTCGGCGTAGATCGCTGCCGCGCGCAGCCGATAGCTGCGCGCCTGGGCAATTCCGCGTATCAGATCGAGCAGGAAATCGACCTGCTCGTTGGTGCCGGTGCCGCCGGCGGAGCCGATCAGCAACGGTATTCTGCTTCTGGCGCAGGCCTCCAGCATCGGCTCCAGGTCGCGGGCATAGGCGCTGTCGCTGCAGGTGCGTTTGCCCAGCGCCAGTTCCTGCGGGCCGTTATCCGTGGAGCCGGAATCGATAACGATGGCATCGGCGCCGGCCTCAATGGCGGCGCGGAAATGATCCAGCGGGTAGCCATAGCCCAACATGCCGACCGGCGTGACGATCCTCAGTTCGGCGGCCACGCGATCCTCCCGTTCCATGTCAGGCATAAGTGCCGTCGCGATACACAAGGCTCGCCGTATCCGGCCCCAGCCGCAATTGCTCCACCAGGCCGACGAAAGCGAAATGGCTGCCGTAGGCGAGCACCCGCTCGACGCGGCACGCGACATTGGCCGGTGCGTCCGGCAGCACCGGAAGATGGCCGGGTTCCAGGAGCCAACCCCCGTGATCGAAGCGGGGCCGCCCGGCCGGCTTGCGCGAAAAGGCCTGCGCCACGGCGGCGTGCTGCGTGCCGAGCAGGGTCAGGCAGAAGCAGGTGCCGAGCGAGAGCTGGGCGCAGATGGAAGCGGACTGGTTCACGCACACCAGCATGGCGGGCGGCTCGGCGGAGAACGAGGTGGCCGCGGTCACCGCCATGCCGTTCACCGCATCGCCCGTGCCGGTGCTGAGGATGCACACCCCGGCGGCATGACGCCGCATGGCCGCCTTGAACGCGGAAACGCCCGTGCGCGCATCGGCGGCGTCGATCGCTTCGCTTCGGTTCTGCACGATTTCAGTTTCGCGTCCGTGACAGCTTTTCGCTTCAGACGACGCAGAGCCGGGCAAGCCCGGACACGTCCGGTTCCCGTTCCACATCCCACGCCATCCGCACGATCCGCCGGGCCGCGTCGGCGCGCATCACCCGCGTGGCGTTGGCCATGAACTTGGCCTCGATATCGGCCTCGCTCATGGGCCGTTCCGGCGTGCCGAAGCTGGTCGCCACGCGGTGCGAGACGATCCCGCCGCTGTGCAGCGTGATCCGGACCTCGCCGGGGAAATGCGCGGGGAAATCGCTGGCCGGATCCTCCGAGCAGGATGTGCGGTCGGCGATCGCCAGCACCGCCGGATCGGCCACGCCGCGGTCGTGGAAGGCGGCCAGGTCCACCTCGCCGGTGACCAGCGCGAGGGCGACGATGTAGGGCACGCTGAACATCGCGGCATAGGGCTCGGCCGGGCGGGTGGGGCCGGAGACCATGTGCATCAGCCGCTTGTGCAGCGGGCAATCGATGGATGCGATGTCGTCCAGCCGCACGCGGTGGCGCAGCTCCAGGGCGCAATCCACGAAGCCGTGGGTGAAATGGCAGCAGGGATATGGCTTCAGGCCGATGCCCGCGATCAGCCAGTTGCGGCCGATGTCGTGCGCCGGGGAGGCATCGCCCAGCGGAATTTTCCCGAGATGCGCGTGGTAGAAGCCGTGGCCGCCTTCCAGCATGGTCGGCGGGCCGCGGAACCCGCCGATGCCCAGCCCGGCCGCGGCGATGCCGCTATGCGCGGCCCAGCCGGGATGCATCCGCTTCAGCCAGGAATCCTGCAATTCCAGCAAGCCGGCGGCCATGCTGCCGCACAGGCCCGCGGCCGAGACCAGCGCCTGGCGGTCCGCCCCCATCAACCGCCCCGCCGTGAACGTGGCCGCGAACGCGCCGCATAGCGCGGTGGGGTGGAAGCCGCGATCGTGGAAGCCGCCTTCGGCGGCGCGGGCGAGGCGGCAGCCGATCTCCAGCCCGGCGATCAGGCTGGTGAGGAATTCCGCGCCGGTGGCGCCTTCGGCCTCGCCGGCCGCCAGGGCCGCCGCCAGCGCCGGCGCGGTGGCGTGGTAGATCGCGCCGATATGGGTGTCGTCGAAATCGAGCCCATGGATCAGCGTGCCGTTCACCAGGGCGGCCCCGGCCGGCGGCAGCCTGGCGCCGGTGCCGATCGCGCGCGATCCGTCGCCTTGGCCGAGCTTGCGTGCGCCGGCCAATATGGGCCCGGCGAAATCGAAGCCCGACGAGGCCAGCGCGATGCCGAGCGCGTCCAGCATGTGCCCCTTGGCTTTGCGCACCAGGTCCGCCGGCACTCGATCGAGGCGCAGCCCGAGCGCGAATTTGGCCAATTCGCCCGACAGCGTCAGCGCTTCGTCCGCCGTCGCGCGCTCCTGGATGGCGTGGGTGTCCATGGGTTCCTCCCGGCAGTGTCGCGTGCTTTCAGGCTTTTTCGGAGCGGCGACGCGCATCGGCAAGTTCGCTTTCGCTATCATCCTATAGCGGCCGCCACTTAATCCGCCGGCCCATTGCGCGGCGCTATAGGTGAATAGCATGCGGCAAATTGTCGTGCCGCCGCTGTGCTGACAGAACGCAATCCGCAGCGGCGCCAAGACGCCCGGCACGAAACACACGGATCGCGAAACACACGGATAGGGAAACGAATATGCCAAAGCCGGATCGCCAGATGGCGCTGATCGCGTTCATGCAGGCGCAGAACTGCTCGAACTACGTGGGCTCCTGGCGCCACGCGGCGTCCACGCCGGATTTCATGACGCCGGAATACTACCAGCGCATCGCCCGCACGTTGGAAGACGGCTGTTTCGACCTCGCTTTCTTCGACGACCGGCTGGCCATGCCGGACATCTACGGTGCCGACCATCGCGCCACGGTGGAGAACGGCATTCGCGCGGTGAAGCTGGATCCCACGCCGGTGATGATGGCCATGGCCGCCGTCACCACGCATCTCGGCCTGGGCGCCACCTACTCCACGACCTATTACGAGCCGTATCACGTGGCGCGCCTGTTCGCGACCATGGATTTGATGACGCGCGGCCGCGTCGCGTGGAACATCGTCACCTCGCTGAACGATTCGGAAGCGGAAAATTTCGGCAAGGCCGAGCACCTGGAACACGATCTGCGCTACGACCGCGCCGACGAGTTCATGGAGGCGGTGCTCGGCCATTGGGACAGTTGGGCGGAAGGCGCGCTGCTGATCGACAAGGCAAGCGGCCGGTTCGCCGATCCGGATCGCGTGCGCCGCCTGGATTACCAGGGAAAATTCTTCCGCTCGCGCGGGCCGCTAACCGTTCCCCGCTCAGAACAAGGCCATCCCGTGCTGCTGCAAGCGGGTTCCAGCGGACGCGGCCAGCGCTTCGCCGGCCGCTGGGCCGAACTGGTGTTCGCGGGTTACGGCAATCTGGAAGGCGGCAAGAAGCAATACGCCAGCCTGCGCGCCGCCGCCGAGGCCGCCGGGCGGCATCCGGACAGCGTGAAGATCGCGCCCGCGGTCGGCGTGGTGGTCGCCGAGACGGCTGCGCAGGCCGCCGAGAAGCTCGACTATATCGACAGCCTTGCCAAGCCGATCGACGGCCTGACGCTGCTGTGCGAGGTGCTGAACGTCGATTTCGCCACCCGCGACTACGAGGCGCCATTCACCGACGAGGAACTGGCCGCCGTCTCCTGGCAGAGCCTGCGCGACCGGGTAATTGCGAAAAGCGGCAAGAAGAACCCCTCGGTTCGCGACTTCGTGGAAACGTCCGGACGCGGCAGAATCCGCGAGGCGCCGGTGTTCGTGGGCACGCCCACGCAGGTTGCCGACGAAATGGCGGCCTGGTTCGAGAGTGCCTGCGACGGTTTCGTGCTGGCCGCCGCCAGCACGCCGGGCAGCTACGAGGATTTCGTCCGCCTGGTCGTGCCGGAACTGCAACGGCGCGGCCTGCACCGCCAGCAGTATCCCGGCCGGACGTTGCGAGATACGCTCGGCTTGTCCAGGCCGATGGCCGGCGACCGGCCTTCGCCGGCGGATCGCCGCCGTTTCTGATCGGCGTCAAGGTTTCGGCGCAAGGCCGCCCCGCAGGAAGCCGCAGAAGTTCCGCGCCGCCGGAGAAAGCGGCCGGCTGTCGGACGTGAGGATGCCGAACGTGCGGACGATCTCGCAATCGGCAAACGGAACGATCCCGATCGTGGGCCGCAGCTCCGCCGGAATGAACGAGCGGGGATGGATGCACACGCCGAACCCCGCCGCGGCCATGGCGATCAGCGTCATGGCGTTGCCGACGCTCTCCGCTTCGGGGGAGAACTTCAGGGGCAGGCGACGCTTCTCCGCCTCCGCCTCGATGGCCCGGCGCAGGCCTAAATGGCCGCTCGGGCTCAGCAACGCATGTTCCAGCACTTCGGCGAACGGCGCGGCCTTGTGCCGGAGCAGCTTGTTGCTCAGCGAGGTCACCACCACGCACGGGTCCGCCACCAGCGTCTCGAAGCGGACCCCGGCGCGCGGCTCGAGCATCGCCAGCACCGCCAGGTCGCAGGTGCCATCGATCACCCGGTCCATCGCCTCGGCAGGCGTGCAGTCGTGCAGCGAGAGCGAAATCGCCGGGTGCGCATCGTGAAAACGCCGCAGCACCGGGGGCAGCCCGATGGTGGCCACCGTGAGCGTGGCCGCGACCTTCACCTGCCTCTCGCGGGTCGATGCCTCGCCGCTGAACTCCTGGAACAGGCCGCGCAGGCTGCGCAAGGTCTCCGATGCCTGCACATAAAGCCGCCTGCCTTGCGGCGTCAGCTCGACGCGGCGGGTGGTTCGTTGCAACAGGCGGACCAGAAGCTTCTCCTCGAGCCGCCGCACCCGGTTGCTTATCGAGGGTTGCGACAGGTTCAACCGGCTGGCCGCCTGGCTGAAGCTGCCAAGTTCGGCCACCGCGAGGAAGGTCTGCAGATCCTCCAGGCCCACATCGTAGCGATGCATGTCGCCCGCAGAAACCGGAGGTGACGGGCCCGCCATCGCCGATCCCTACAAGCCACGCCCAAGCGCCGCAACGCGCCCGGAGAGCCATCTCGACACGACGCGTTGCCGCGGCCGCTTGACCTTGCCATCACGGGAAGGTCCATCCGGTCGGCCTGAACCGCGGGCCGAAGCAGATGTTCCAGACGACCATGACGGACCTGCTGCACCGTGTGGAACAAGCTCTGCTGATGGCGTTCGGCATGTTCTGGCAGGTGGGCTGGAGCCTGGTGCTGGGCTTTGCCATCTCCGCCGTGCTCCAGGCCGTCGTGTCGAAGGAGACCATGAGCCGCGCGCTCGGCCGCGCCGGCCTACGCGAGATTGCGCTGGCGACGGCGGCGGGCGCGGCGAGTTCGAGCTGCTCCTACGCCTCGGCCGCCGTCAGCCGCACGCTGTTCAAGAAGGGTGCGGCCCTGGTCCCCAGCCTCGCCTTCGTCTTCGCCTCCACCAACCTGGTGGCCGAGCTGGGCATCGTTCTCTACCTGCTGATGGGCTGGCAGTTCATGGCGGGCGAGTGGATCGGCGGCGTGGTTCTCGTGGTGATCCTGTCCATCGTGGTTCGGCTGACCTATCCGGCGCGGCTGGTCGAAGAAGCGCGCCACCATCCGGAGCCGGGCGGCGGCCATGACCACGGCGACACCGCCGAAGCGGG
>CAXUEX010000006.1:17677-43434 GCA_964250215.1 uncultured Acetobacteraceae bacterium
TCCTTCGTCTGCTCGATCGGCAACGTGCCGATGGCCGCCGTGCTGTGGGGTGCCGGCGTCAGCTTCGGCGGCGTGCTGGCGTTCCTCTACGCCGACCTGATCGTGCTGCCGCTGCTGGACGTGTACCGCCGCTACTACGGCTGGAAGATGGCCGCGTACATCGCCGGCGTGTTCTACGCGACCATGGTGGTCTCGGCGCTGCTCATGGACGCGGCCTTCGATGCGCTGGGCTGGATTCCACGGCAGCGGCCGAACCTGCACGCCGAAATGGTGCATTTCTCGCTGAATTACACATTCTGGCTCAATTTCGTCTTCGCGATCCTGGCCGCCGGCCTGTTCGTGCTGGCACGTCGGCAACCCATGGCGTCCGGGCACTGCGAACACCACGCGCCCGCTGCCCGGGTGCGTGGCCATCCGCGCTGAAGGAGGTGCCTAGACGAGCGCGGCGACGACGCAGAAGCCAACCACCGCAAGCGGCGGCATGCGCCAGCGCTGCAGCAGCAGGAAGCCGGCGAGCGCGATCGCCACGTCGCGGCCGCCGTGTATGGCGCTCGTCCAGACCGGATTATAGAACGCGGCGCCCAGCACGCCGACAAATGCGGCGTTGGTGCCCGCAAGCGCCGCCCTCGCCGCCGGATGCCGTGCCAGCCACGTCCAGAGCGGCAATCCGGCCAGGGCGACCAGACCGCCGGGCAGGAACATGAACACCAGGGCAACGGCGGACCAGAGCGCGGCCGACCCGGAAGGTGCCACGACGGCGCCGAGATAGGCGGAGAAGGTGAAAAGCGGCCCCGGCACCGCCTGCGTCGCCCCGTATCCGGCCAGGAACACATCGTCGGGCAGCCAGCCGGTCGGGACGAGCGCGTCGCGCAGCAGCGGCAGCACCACATGGCCGCCGCCGAATACCAGGGCGCCCGACCGGTAGAAGATGCCGGCGAGCGCTAGCAGCGAATGCGGCGCTGCCCGGCCGGCAACCGGCAGGGCCACCAGCAGCGCCAGGAACAGGGCCAGCGCGATCCCGCCAGTCCGGAAGCTCACCGGCATGGACGGCGGCGCCGGCAATATCGGTGCGTCGCGGCACAGCAACACGCCGCCGATCGCCCCCATAGCCAGCGCGAGCATCTGCGCGCCGGCGCCCCCGGCCACCAGCATTGCGGCCGCCGCAGCGAGCGCGAGCGCGGCTCGCCGCCGATCCGGGCACAGCTTCTGCGCCAAGCTCCAGACCGCTTGCGCCACCACGCCGACCGCCACCAGTTGCAGCCCGTGCAGCAGCGCCGCGAGGGTGCGGCCCTGCATCCTGGGGGCCAGCAACGCGAAGCCGAACAGCACCAGCGCGGAGGGCAGGGTGAACCCGGCCCAGGCGGCGAGTGCGCCGCGCCAGCCGGCCCGGCGCAGCCCCACCAGCAGGCCCACCTGGCTGCTGGCCGGGCCGGGCAGCAGCTGGCAAAGCGCCACCAGGCCGGCGTATTCGTCGGCCGACAGCCATTGGCGGCGGTGCACGTAAGCGCGCTCGAAATAGCCGAGATGCGCGACCGGGCCGCCGAACGAGGTGAGGCCCAGCCCGAGCGTGACCCGGAACACCTCCCAGCCCCCGCGCTGCCGCCGTGCCCGCGTGATCCCGACGGCCATGCTCAGGCGTAGCTGAACAGGGCCATGAAGCCGTAATCCATGTGCAGTTGCTGGTGGCAGTGGAACAGCGTGGGGCCGGGATTATCGGCGATGAAATCCACCTCCGCTTCCTGATAGCCGCCCAGCATGACAACGTCCTTGAGCACGCCGGCGGTCGGCTTGCCGGCGATGCGGGTCAGCTCGAAGCTATGCCGGTGCAGGTGGACCGGGTGGATGTCGTCGCTGGCATTGCGCATGCGCAACCGGTAGCGGCGCCCCTGGGTCAGGCGCAGCATCGGTTCCACCATCGCCATGCTGTCCGGGTAGTTGCAAATGCCGCGGCACGCGCCTGGCTTGGGCCGGGCCACTGAACTCGGGAACCTGCCTATATCAGAATCCGTCATCGAGTGAGGGCTTGGGTATTGGGCAGCGTAGCCGCATGCGCGATCGCCGCACGCCTGAAGAGGTCACTGAGCATTTCTGCGGCGGGCGTAAGCGGAGTCGATGCCCGTCTGACAATGCATATGGTTGCCGACAACATTTGTTCGGATACCGGAATCCGGCGCAATCTGCTATTTGAGCCAAGCAACCCCTGGAGCTGTTGCGGCAGTGCAGTGAGCAGATCTGACGATCCAGCTATGAACATCATGCTGAGCATGGTCTCGACAACGACCGCTACATGTGGCGCCGGCAGGCCGTAATGGCTGAACAGCGCGGCCAATCCATCCTGAGAGTTGCGGGTCGCACTCGTGGCCACCCAGCTCGCGCCGCTCAAATCGGCCAGCGATTCGGCTTTCGCCAACGGGTGATTCCGGCGGCAGAAGATCTGGCGGCGATTCTCGAACAGCGGTTCGATCGCCAGCTTGCCGTTGTAGCTTTCATCCCGCGGCATGGGGCCCACATAAAAGTCGATGATCCCGCTGCAAAGTTCGGATTCAATCGCAGCAAACAAGCTTTCCTTGATCTGCAAACGGACGTTGGATGCGGTTCGACGAAAGGCGCTGATGACTTTCGGAAGCAGGCCGGAGTGCGCGACGAAGGAAAGGCTGATCGATACCGTGCCCGAGTCACGGCCCCTGAGTTGCGCCACTTCGTCGCGAATTCGATTGAGTTCCGCCTGGATGCCGTCAGCCCTGAGGCGAACAGCCTGCCCAATCGGCGTCAGCTTCATTCCCGAACCCGAGCGCTCGAAAAGCGGCGCCCCCAACTCCTGCTCCAGGTCTCTGATGCTCCGAGTGATCGCGGGCTGGGTGATGCTCAAGTGCCGTGCGGCGGCTTGAATGCTGCCAAACTCAGCGACCGCTGCCAGATTTCTGATTTGGCTCAGCTTCATATCCGCAGCGTATAACAGAACGGCATCACGCCTACAACTCAGGCATTGGAAATTGGTGGGCCACGTCGCTACCGGTTGACCACGCGATCGTTAGCCGAGGGCTTTTTGCCATGACCGAAGCCGCACTTGAGGTGTCACGTCTGGAGGGCACTGCCTATGGCCGTGCGGAACCTGCTGCGGAAAAGTTGCTGATTGAAGTGGGGCCCGGCACGCCGTGCGGCGAATTCATGCGGCGGTACTGGCAACCGGTCCGCGCCTCCCACAATGTCACGGAGCGGCCGCAGCAGATTCGCATTTTGGGCGAGGACCTGATCCTGTTTCGCGACAAGGCAGGCCGCCCGGGTCTGCTTTACCCGCATTGCATGCATCGCGGCACCTCACTGCTTTACGGCCATGTGGAAGCCGACGGGATTCGGTGCTGCTACCATGGCTGGAAATTCGACGTCGAAGGCCGCTGTTTAGAGCAGCCCTGCGAGCCGAAGGGCGGGCTGAACAAGGCTTCGGTTCGGCAGCCCTGGTATCCGGTTCGCGAGCGGTATGGTATCGCCTGGACCTACATGGGGCCGCCCGACAGGATGCCGCTGCTGCCGAAGTTCGCGCACATGGAAGAGGTTGGCCCGGACGAGCGGTATTATGCGCTGGACAACAGCTTTTCAGCCCATGCCGATCTCAACGGCCCGGAGGTGGCGCCCTATTCCTGGCTGAACATCAATGACAATACCATGGACCCGTTCCACGTGTTTTTTCTGCACTCGAATTTCGGCACCACACATTTCAACGATACGTTCAAAATTCTCCCGAAGGTCGATTGGGAGGAAGTGGATGTGGGGGTCATTTACAAGGCGCAAAGATCGCTCCCGGACGGCCGGGAGATGCTTCGAGTCGTCACCTGGCTTGCGCCGAACATCGCGGTAAATCCAGGCGCGCTCGTGGGTGCTGGCGGACATATTTCGATTCTCGTTCCGGTCGATGACAATCACGTGCGCGCCTTGAATATTGCGAAAGTAGAAGCGGACTTCGTGCGGCCTTTTGCCGATACGAACATCGCCAGCATGAAGCAATGGTCCGAAATGACATTCGAGGAGCATCAGGACGCGCCGAACGACTACGAAGCGCAGGCGACGCAGGGCCCCCATGGCATCCCGGGTCACTCGCAGGAGCATCTGGTCACGTCCGACAAGGGTATCGGGCTTCAGCGCCGCGTGTTGCGGCGTGAGATCAAGAAGGTGATGAACGGCGAGGACCCCATGAACCTTGCCTTTGAACCGGGAAGAGAGGTGATCCACGTTCCATCGGGCAATTTCTACACCGCAAAGGCGTCGCGAGAAGCGGTCTAGGCCTTGCCCATGACACGTCCGATATGGCTGGGCTTCATATCTCCGCCATAAAACAGAACGGCATCACGCGGACAAGTTCGGCATTGGACGTTGCTGGGCCCCGTCGCTATCGGTTGGCCAAATCACCTTGAAGCGAGAGCTTTTTGTCATGTCCGAAGCCGCACTTGAAGCGCCCCGTCTGGAAGGTACCGCCTACGGCCGTCCGGAACCCAGTGCTGAGAAGCTGCTGATTGAAGTGGGGCCCGGCACGCCGTGCGGCGAATTCATGCGGCGGTACTGGCAACCGGTCCGCGCCTCCCACAATGTCACGGAGCGGCCGCAGCAGATTCGCATTTTGGGCGAGGACCTGATCCTGTTTCGCGACAAGGCAGGCCGCCCGGGTCTGCTTTACCCGCATTGCATGCATCGCGGCACCTCACTGCTTTACGGCCATGTGGAAGCCGACGGGATTCGGTGCTGCTACCATGGCTGGAAATTCGACGTCGAAGGCCGCTGTTTAGAGCAGCCCTGCGAGCCGAAGGGCGGGCTGAACAAGGCTTCGGTTCGGCAGCCCTGGTATCCGGTTCGCGAGCGGTATGGGGTTACCTGGACCTATATGGGGCCGCCCGACAGGATGCCGCTGCTGCCGAAGTTCGCGCACATGGAAGAGCTCGGCCCGGGCGAGCGGTATTATGTGCTGGACAACAGCTTTTCAGCCCACGCCGACCTCAACGGCCCGGAGATTGCACCCCATTCCTGGCTGAGCATCAATGACAATAACATGGACCCGTTCCACGTGTTTTTTCTGCATTCGAATTTCGGCACCACACACTTCACCGACACTTTCAAGGTTCTGCCTACGGTAGATTGGGAGGAAGTGGAGGGGGGTGTTATTTCCAACGCGCACATGTCATTGCCGGACGGCCGGGAGATGCTTCGAATTGTCACCTGGCTCACCCCGAACGTCGTGGTAAATCCGGGCGCGCTCGTGGGTGCCGGCGGGCACATCTCGATTTTTGTTCCAGTCGATGACAATCACGTGCGCGCCTTGAATATTGCGAAAGTAGAAGCGGACTTCGTGCGGCCTTTTGCCGATACGAACATCGCCAGCATGAAGCAATGGTCCGAAATGACATTCGAGGAGCATCAGGACGCGCCGAATGACTACGAAGCGCAGGCGACGCAGGGCCCCAACGGCATCCCCCAGCATTCGCAGGAGCATCTGGTCACGTCCGACAAAGGCATCGGGCTGCAGCGCCGCGTGTTGCGGCGAGAGATCAAGAAGGTGATGAACGGCGAGGACCCCATGAACCTCGCCTTTGAACCGGGCAAGGAGGTGATCCACGTCCCATCGGGCACTTTCTTTAGCGAAAAGGCGTCGAGAGAAGCGGTCTAGATCCTAAGGGGAATACGCGCCGAACGGCGGTTACACCAGCCAGATGGGTAGCCGCTCTGCACAAAGTGGCCGGCAACTGACGAAAGCAGAGAACCGATTTATGCCGCGGCTTCTTGTTACGACTCGCGAAGGAGAAATGCACGAGTTCCCCGGCGAGCCTGGCCAGTCACTGATGTCGGCGATCAGGGCCGCCGGGCTTGACGAGCTGCTGGCCTTGTGTGGTGGGTGTTGCAGTTGCGCAACGTGCCACGTTTATGTGGATAGCCGCTTCCTCGACCAACTCGCGCCGACGAAGGACGACGAGAATGAGCTTCTCGGCATTTCGAATCACCGCGAAGCGAACTCGCGCCTGTCATGCCAGATTCCGCTGACGGTCGGGCTTGACGGCTTGCGTGTGACGATCGCACCCGAGGACTGACCTTGCTCCGATGACCGCAGGAAACCCGGTTGTTGCGCTATAGTTACTGCCGGTGCGCGACGCGGTTCTCGATCGCGCCGATGCGGTCCACCTCGCAACGGATTACGTCGCCTTGTGCCAGGAACCGTGGTGGCTGCATGGCTACCCCGACGCCTGAAGGCGTGCCGGTCGCCAGCAAATCTCCGGGATCGAGCGTGAAGGCGGTGGATAGATAGGCAATCTGCTGCCAGACGGTGTAGGCCATCTCGCCCGTGCTCGCCTCCTGGCGGAGTTCGCCGTTGACATGGCAGCGCAGCGTCAGCGCGTGCGGATCCTCGATCTCATCGGCCGTAACGATCCAGGGGCCGATGGGACCATGCGTATCGAACGACTTGCCGATGGTGAAGGTGGGCGAGTGCTGTTGCCAGTCACGGGCGGACACGTCATTGGCGACCAGGTAGCCGAAGATGTGCTCGCGGGCGCTCGCCTCGCTCACGTGTTTCGCGGACCTGCCGATGACGACGCCGAGTTCGACTTCGTAGTCGAGCCTTTCGGTCACGCCCGGGTCGATATCGTCGAAAGGCCCCGCCACGCAGCTGGTCTGCTTGTTGAACCAGCATTGGTTGGAGGGAGGTTGAACGCCGAGTCGCCTGGCTTCCTCGATGTGCTTGCGATAATTCATGCCGATCGCGAGGTATTTGCCTGGGCGTTCGATGGGCGCAAGCAGGCGAGCCTCCGCCAGGGGAAAACCGGCGTCGCGCCCCGCCATGACCGCGCGCACGCGATCCAGCGCGCGCTCGCCGGCGGCGACGATCGACAGCATCGTCGGGTAATCCGACGCGAGCGAAGACAACGGCACGATCCGGTCGGGTGTGCCGTCCGCCAGGACGCCCAGGCCGATCGCGCCATCCTTGCCGTATCGCAGGAGTTTCATGCCGATCGACCTGCCTTATGTTTGACCATTCGGTCACTCTAAGCCCGGGAATGCGGCCGGACAAGCCGGCCTCGACGTGGCCAGAATGCAACAAGTAGAGGGTCTTTGTTTATCAGCACATGACCGAATGGTCAGGAGCTTTACAGCGTCGCCCCTCCCCTCTAGCGTCGGCCTCAAATTGACCGAATGGTCAAGCTGGGGGCGGGAACGCAAAGATGGTTGGGTGTTCGAGAATTGTTTTATCCGCAACGGCGGCCGTTCTCGCCGTGTCGGCGGCGTACGCGCAAACGCAACCCACAATGCGTACGCCGGGGCCGGGGGCCGCGGCCAACCCCGCGAAAGCGCAAAGCGGGCTGGAAGAGGTGGTGGTTACCGCACGCAAGCGGAAAGAGCGCGTGCAAACCGTGCCCGCCACGGTGATTGTGGTGGGCCGCAAGCAGCTGCAGCAATACGCGGTGTCCTCGCTCGCGGACCTCAGCAAGGTGGCGCCGGCGCTGAATATCTCCAACTCACCGTCACCCGGGCAGTTCGCCGTCACCGTGCGCGGGCTTGGCACGCAACCCGGCAACCCCTCGCTCGACAGCTCCGTCTCGCTGTTCGTGGACGGGGTCTATACGCCGCGCCCGCGCGAGTTCGGCGATTCCCTCTTCGACGTCTCCGATATCGAGGTGATCAAGGGCACGCAGGCCGCCCTGCTCGGCAAGAACACCAGCCTCGGCGCGGTCAACCTGGTCACCACGCGGCCGGGCGACACGTACGGCGCCGACCTGATTTACCAGCACGGCTTTCAGTTCGGCGCGGACCGCGTGGAGGGCGGCGTCAACCTGCCTTTGGCGCCCAATTTCAGAGTTCGCATTTCCGGGCTGTACGACAAGGAAAACGGTCCGATCACCGACGTGATCAGCGGCCAGCACGGCACCGACGCCACCAGTGCGGCGGTGCGTGTCAGCGCCATTTGGGATGTGACGGAAGATTTGCGCGTCAACGCGGTGTATCAGACCAGCAAGGACCAGTTCACCGGCCCGATCGGCGAGTATTTCGAAGCGACGCCGGAGGCGGCCTACCTCGCGGCGCTGGCAGGCTATCCCGGCACGTTCAGCAGCGTTTTCAACTACAAGACGGCAACATATTCGCCGACCTACGGCACGACGAACTCGGCAAACCAGAGCTCGCATCGCGGCGCGCTGACGGTCAACTACGATTTAGGCAACGTGACGCTCACCTCGCAGACGGCCTATACAGGTTCGCGCTATAACAGCGACCCCGACAACGTCGCCAATCTCCCCGGCGATTACGCCCAGCAATTCGCGCCGGACAACTCGAACCAGTTCACGCAGGAGTTCAGGATTGCCTCGGCGGCGGGTGGACGCTTCGACTGGATCGCCGGCCTGTTCTACCTGAACAGCCATTACGTCAATAAGACCACGCAGGCGCTGGACTATCCGCCATTCACGATCCCCGGCCTGCCACTGCCGGTGAGCGGTTCGGAGCAAACCATCTTCGATCAGTTCGACAACGCCTACTCCGCCTTCGGCCAGACGAACTACAAAATCTGGGGACCGCTGAAGATCACCGCCGGGCTGCGCTACACTTATGAGAACAAGGATGTCTATGACGAGCGGCTCGCCCTTGTGCCCGGCATTTATTCGCTCTTTATCGCTCCGCCGTTCCGTCCGTTTCATCTCGCGGACGGCGCCGGCAGCATCGATGGCTCGATCGGGTTGAACTACAGCATCACGCCGGACGTGCTCGCCTATATGTCGTTTGGGCAAGGCACGAAGGCCGGCGGCTTTGCCACTTCCGTCAGCGACCTCGTCAATTCCGAAGTGCAGCCGGAGGTGGCCAAGACAACGGAGCTCGGTTTCAAGTCGCAATTCCTCGACCATTCTCTTACCGCCAACGGCGCGCTGTTCTTCACCACGGTGCACGACTACCAGCTTGTCACGTTCACCGGCATCAACTTCGTCGTCGGCAACACCGACCTGCAATCCACCGGTTTTGAGTCCGAAATCGACTACACCCCGATCCGCCACCTTCGGCTATACTGGAACAACACCTTCGCCGACTCGGAAGACGTGCGGGTGGGCGGCAAGATACCGTTCGCGCCGCGCTGGTCCGGCGCCTACGGCGCGGATTACAGCTGGGACCTGACGGACAGCAGGAAGCTCGATTTCAACTTCAATCTTGCCTACCGCTCCGGCGAGTTCTCGCAGCAGAACCCGGCCACGTCGCCGGAACTGTCGCAGTCGCGCCGGCTGGACGCGAGCATCGGCCTGGCCGACACGAAGCAGGGGTGGGAATTGCGCCTAATCGGCAAGAACGTGCTCGACGAGCATGTTTTTGCCTTCGACTATCCGGCCCCGATTTTGCCAGCGGGAAACCAGATCGGTGTGCCGCTGAACCCGTTTCAGCTTCTGGTGCAGCTGACGTTTCACCGGTAGCACCGCAAAACCTCGCAGCGACCTTTACACCGAATGACTACACGGTCACTCTCGTTTGTGGCCTGCGGAGCCGAAAGAGATCAATGAATTCCGACGAACAATCCACGGAAGTTTTGGTCATCGGCTACGGACCGACCGGCGCGGCACTCGCCGGCTTGCTCGGCCGTCAAGGCGTGTCGGTGCTGGTCATCGAACGCGCCCAGGAAATGCACCGATTGCCGCGGGCGGTGCATTTCGATTCCGAAGTCATGCGCATCTTCCAGTCGCTCGGCATACCGGAGCGGCTGGCCCCGCACATCGTGCCGGCGCCGGATTACGAATTCCGCACCGCGGCGGGCGAGGTTCTTTTCACCATCCATCCGGCCGCCGTCACCGCGAACGGGTGGGCCACCGGCTACATGTTCCATCAGCCGGGGCTGGAGGCGGTGCTGCGTTCGGCGGTGGAGGAAAGCCCGCTGGCGGAAGTCTGGCCGGGTCATTCCTTCCTGTCGTTGGCCGAGGACGCCGATAATGTCGTCACCAGTGTCGTCGGCCCCGGCGGCGTGCGGCGCGTGCGGTCGGCCTTCGTCGTCGCGTGCGACGGTGCCGCCTCCCCCGTGCGTGAATCGCTCGGCCTGTCGCTGGAGGACCTCGCCTTCGATGAGCCGTGGCTGGTTGTGGACGTGGCACTCGGGGAAGCGAGCCGCGTGCCGTCGATCAACCTGCAGCGCTGCGACCCCGCACGCCCGACCACCTGCGTGCTGTCCGGTCCCGGACGGCACCGCTGGGAATTCATGCTGCGGCCTGGCGAATCGCCGGCCGAGGTGCTGGCGCCCGGCTTCGCCGAGGCGCTGATCGCGGATTGGGGCGTCGGCGACGACCTGCTCGTGGAGCGCCGGGCAGTGTATCGCTTTCACGGCCTGCTCGCGCATCGCTGGCGATCGGGCCGCGTGTTCCTGGCCGGCGACGCGGCCCACCAGATGCCGCCAATGGCGGGCCAGGGCATGTGTTCCGGCATCCGAGACGCCTGCAACCTGGCCTGGAAGCTGGCGGCCGTGCTGCATGGCGGGGCTTCCGACCACGTGCTGGATAGTTACGAAACCGAACGCGCGCCGCACGCGCGCGAAGTGATTGCCGCCGCCATCGAGCTGGGGCGCGTGGTGTGCGCCACCGACCCGCAGGTGGCCGCGGCCCGGGACCAGGCGTTGCTGGCGGCACGCGCGGCGGGTGCGCCGCCGCCGGCGTTGCGTTATTCGCCGTTCAAGGCCGGGCTGCTGCTTTCCGGCGCGCCGGGCGCAGGAACGCTGTTGCCGCAACCCGTGGCAAGCGATGGGCGGCGCCTGGACGATTTGCTCGGGCCGGGTGCCTGCTTGCTCGTGAACCATGAAGCGGTCCGGCCGAACATTGAAGACGTTCCGGTACACGTTATCGGAGAGCCTGCGCTCGCGCCGTTTGCCGAACGGCTTGAGGCATGGCTGAGCCAATTTGCGGCAAACGCGGCACTCGTCCGGCCAGATCGGGTGGTGTTCGCAACGGGCGAGGGCGAAGCGTTGCTGCACGCCTGGCGCGCTGCCCTGGGTGCTTCCAATGACACCGCCGCCAAGCTGAGCCGTTCGGCGGACTGACGTAAGCGCCGCAGAATGAGCGTTGTTGGGATACGCGTTGCTTTTCTTCGAAGCATAACAACAGGAGAGAAACCGATGCTTCAGTCCAGAATACCGGAATCCTATATCGGGCTACGCCGTGTCGTTGTAGCACGGCGTGCAAATCTTTTGATTGGCACTGTTTTGATGGCGGCAGCCGGCTCGCATGCCAAGGCTACGACATGTACAGACTTGCTGGCGGCGCAATTTCCGCACGTGGTGATTAACAGCGCGCAGGACATACCTGCCGGCACCTACCAACCGCCAGGAAGCCCGTTTGCCTTTCCGGATTTGCCGGCATTTTGCCGGGTTACGGCGACAGTCTCGCCAGTGGCCGATTCGTCCATCGCGATCGAAGTCTGGCTGCCGGAAACCGGCTGGAACGGCCGGTATCAACAAGTGGGCAATCATGGATACGGCTCCGGCATATTTTGGAGCGAGATGGCGCCGCAGCTGCGTCGCGGCTTTGCCACCGGAGCGACCGACGATGGCCATCCCGGATCACCTTCCGCCCCGTTTCAAACGAGCTGGGCGATCGGCCATCCGGCCAAGATCGTCGATTTCGCCTATCGGGCTGTCCACGAACTTGCCGAGAACGCAAAGCTTCTGATCGCAAGCTTCTACGGCAAGCCGCAAGTGGAAGCCTATTTCAACGGCTGCTCCGATGGCGGCCGCGAGGGATTGAAGGCAGCGCAAATGTTTCCAAGGGACTTCAACGGCATCCTTATTGGCGGCGTGCCAAGCAACGCTGCCGGGGGTGCAACGCAGCAGCTGGTTGCATCGCAGTACTTCACGTACGAGGGTGTTACCGGACCGGCAGGCGAGAACGCGCTGCGGCTTGCGCTGGCGGCTTCGACCAAGGCGTGTGATGCCAAGGACGGGGTGGTGGATGGCATCATCAGCACCCCCAATGCCTGCCATTGGCACCCCGACGCCATCATCTGCCACATTGGGCAAGAACCTTCAACCTGCCTGTCGTCTTCGCAAGCTGACGCCATACAGGCGAGCCTCGATCCGTTGCGCAATCCGGTGAACGGCAAATTCCTGTATTCGGGTTTCGCGCAGGGGTCGCAGTTCGACCAGATACAGTTCTATTACTGGGCCGGACTGGCGCCCTTCGGCGTGGCGACGTATCAGATCGTCTTCCAGGATCCAAATTATAACGGCTCCACATTCAACCTTCAGACGGATTATCCCAAGGCGGTGACAGCTCTGCGTGTGTTCAACGCGACCAACCCGGACCTGCGGGCTTTTGCAGCCGCCGGCGGCAAGATAATTCAGTGGCATGGATGGGGCGATGCCGCGTTCACGCCCGGCTGGGAGATAAAATACTACAACGACGTCATCGGCGCCATTGGCGGGGAATTCGGCTTGAAGAAGGTTCAGGAGTTCTACCGCTTTTTCCTGTTGCCGGGCGTCGGGCATTGCGGCCATCCGAGCGACGCCGCGGACGGTGTTCCGCCAGGCGACGATCTGGGCCCCGACGATATAGGCGCCGAGAACCAGGCGCCCGTTTCCGACGATCCGGAGCACGACGCGGTCAGCGCGCTGATGCGGTGGACGGAGCACGGCGTTGCACCGAGCAAGCTCATCGCGACGAAATTCAACAACAACACCGTCACCGATGGCGTGCAGTTGCAACGTCCGGTCTGCCCCTATCCAGCCAAAGCTGTCTGGAAAGGCATCGGCAATACCAATCGCGCAAGCAGCTTTATCTGCGAGTAGCAAGGGGCAGGAGCGCCACGGGATTAGCCCGGTGCGCTCCCGGCCTGGCGGCGATAGTCTTGTTGCTGTTCAAGCGCGGCCGGCTGGCACATCCAAGCGGAACAACGCGCGCGCGTTGTCGCGCATAATCGCGCGACGCTGTTTCGCATCCAGCACCGGCGTTTCCATCAGCCCGCCCAGCAGCGACCGGCAGAGCGGGACGGGCGTGAAAGGGTAGTCGCTTCCGTAATGAATGCGGCGCTCGTCGGCCATCGACAGCAGCGCCGGCAGTAATTCAGGCAGCG
The DNA here is from genome assembly GCA_964250215.1 of uncultured Acetobacteraceae bacterium. Lineage (GTDB taxonomy): Bacteria > Pseudomonadota > Alphaproteobacteria > Acetobacterales > Acetobacteraceae > DAIDJM01. Next base: position 30,734 of record CAXUEX010000006.1, read on the forward strand.
GCGCGCCCGCAAGGTCGAAATGCAGGTGGCGCATGGCCTCGCGCAGGCGCGGCACCGGCTTGTCGCCGCCCATGACCAGCCTCGTCATCGCGTCCACGCGGCTGGCCAGCACCGGCAGCGCGGCGCCGGCATGCGGGATGATGAAAGCGATGTTGGGAAATCTTTCGTGCACGCCCGCCACCACAAGATCGGTCACCGCGCGCGTCGTCTCGAACATGAATTCCAGCATCGGCCGCGGGAACATCGCATCGAGCCGCGCCGAGCAGGCGCAGGCGGGCGAGGTTGGGTGGATCAGCACCACGGCGCGATACTGGTCGAGCCGTGCCCAGAACGGTTCCAGCGCCGGGTCGCCGGGATAGATGCCGTTGTGATTGGTTTCGATGATCAGGCCGTCGGCGCCTTCGTGGCGCAACATGCGCTCCGCCTCTTCCACGGCGCCGGCCACGTCCGGCAGCGGCGTGGAAGCCAGATAGCCGAACCGGTGGGGATGCGCCCGCTTGAGCTTCATGCCTTCGTCATTGACCGCGCGGGCCAGGGCGCGGGAGGCCACGTCGTCACCGAAATGCACGCCGGGCGAGGAGATGGAGAGCATGGCGCGCTCGATGCCCAGCGCGTCCATCGCCGCCAGCGCTGCATCGGCCGACCAGGGCGGCATGGCCTGCATGCCGTCCGGCCTTTCCTGGCCTGCGTTCAGCAGCGCTTCGCGATAGATTTCGGGGATGAAATGCGCGTGCACGTCCACGCGGCCCTGCTCGGTGTCGGACACGCTCCGCTGCCTCCCTTGCTGATAGCCCGGCCTTGTGGCCGTATAGCTTGCGAGCGCAGCACAGCCTGATGCTGACCATGCAGTCAAGCGGCGGGCGTTGCGGAAGAAAGGACGAATTGTTGGCAACATTTGCGAACCTGAGCAAACGCGGCCGCGAGCGGCGCGGAACCGTGCGGGCGGCATTGCTGACCGCCGGCCATCGGCTGCTGGCGCAGCGTTCCATCGACGCGCTGGCGATCGACGAGATCACGCAGGCGGCGGGCGTGGCGAAGGGCAGCTTCTATACGCATTTCGAGGACAAATCGTCCTTCGCCTCCACCATCCTGCACGACATACGCGGCGAGATCGAGGCGCGTGTGGAACTGGCCAACAAGACCGTGGACGATCCGGCGCGCCGCGTCTGCCGGGCGTTTGCCGTGTACGTGAACTACATGCTGGCATCGCCGCAGCGTGGCAGCGTTCTGCGACGCATCAGTACCGGCTCGGCCTCCTCGGAAAACCCGCTCAATCGCGGCGTACTCGCCGATATCGCCGCCGGGTTGCGCAGCGGGCGCTTCGTCGTGCCGTCGGTGATGGCCGGCGCGTTGTTCGTCATCGGCGCCTGCGAGGTGGCGATGCAGGCCGCCGTGGACGGCAACAACGACGCCGACACGGTGGCGCTGGCCCAGCAACTTTCGGCGCTGCTGCTGCGCGGCCTGGGCGTTGAATTCCGCGAGGCCGAGGCGTTGAGCGCCGCCGCGACCCACGACCTGATCGCCTCGCGCGGGGCGTAGCGGCCAATTTGCCAGCGCCGGCCGCCGGGGTTAGAGTTGACCACATAGTCATTCTTGGAGCGCGTAAGCGTGACCGACGCTCAGCCCGTGGTGCTTCACCCTTCGCCGGCCCGCGACCATTCCCCGCCACGCTCCGACCTCGACCTATGGTCCGAAACGGCGCTGGCCGACCCGAACGACCACTACGCAGAACTGCGGCAGCTGGGCCCGGTCGTGTGGCTGACACGCAACGAGGCATGGGCGCTCACGCATTATAAGGCAGTGCGCGAGGCGCTGCGGACGCCGGATATCTTCTCCTCCGCGCAAGGGTGCATGATGAACGCGGTGGCCAACAAGCTGGCCGGCGGCACCACCATGCTGTGCACCGACGACCCGATGCATCGTCAGCTCCGCAACGTCTTCGCGCGACCGCTGCTGCCCGCCGCGGTGACCAAGCTGCGCGCGAGGCTCGCCGAAATGGCCGAGGCACAAATTGCCGAGATCGTCGTACGCGGCCGCGCGGAGGTGGTAGGCGATCTTGCACAATATCTTCCGCTCGCGGTCGTCACCGGGCTGGTCGGACTGAGCGAAGCCGGGAAGACGCGCATGCTCGAATGGGCAGCAGGCATGTTCGACGCGTTCGGCCCGGACGATAACGAGCGCACGGCCTCCGGCCTGCAAATCACAGCGGACGCGCTGAACTACGCCGCAACGGTGCCGCGCGACGAACTGGATCCGCAAGGTTGGGGCGCCGCTTTGTTTGCTGCGGCCGATCGCGGCGAGATCCCGCCGGAAGCGGCACGCGGGATGTTGATCGACTATATCGGGCCGTCGCTCGACACGACCATCCTGGCCACCGCCAGCGCGCTCGCGCTATTCGCACGTCACCCGGAACAATGGGACAGGCTGCGCAACGAACCGTCGCTGCTGCAGGGTGCCGTTGAGGAGGCGTTGCGGCTCGCCGCACCGATACGCGCGTTCTCGCGCGTGGTGACGCGCGATACGGAACTGGAAGAGGTGAACCTGCACGCCGGGGACCGCGCGCTGCTGATCTATGCCTCGGCCAACCGCGACGAGCGCCGGTTTCCCGATCCCAACCGCTTCGACATCGCGCGCCGGCCGCAGGACCATCTGACCTTCGGCTTCGGCACGCATTTCTGCGCCGGCGCGAACCTCGCCCGGATGGAGCTGACCGTGCTGCTTCAGGCCTTGCTCGTGCGCGTGGCGCGTATGGAGATCGTCGAGTACCGGCCGATGATCAACAACACGCTGCAAGGTCCCGCCTACCTGCTGGTGAATTTCTGCCCCGCAGCAGTTCGATGACCGAGAGGACAACGGACATGCGCGCGTTCAGGTTGGGATATGTCGAGCTCGCCAGCCCACGACCGGAGGCGCAGCGGCAGTATTTGGGCGAGGTGCTCGGCATGACCGAGACGGAGTCCGGCGGCGGCCGGAGCTATCACAGCCTTGGACTGGACCACCACAACGTGGCCGTTGTCGCCGGGGAGCGGCCGGAATTGCGGGCGATCGGCCTGTGGGTCGCGGCCGACAGCAAGGACGTGCTAGCGCGAGTGCGAGAAGCGGGCTGCAACGCGGATCTGTGCCACGATTCTCGTTCCGGCGTGCCGTCGCTGGTCTCGGTCGAGGCGCCCGGCGGCTGCCGATTGCACCTGTTCCCGGAAATGATTTTCACCGCCCCGGGATTCCGGCAACAAGGCGTGGCGCCCGTGGGCCTGGGCCACGTCGCAATCGCCTCGCCGGACGCGCCGGCCCTGGTCGGCTTTCTGACCGATACGCTGGGTTTCCACGTCACCGACCGGATCGAAACGCTGGCGACGTTCCTGACATGCACACACGAACATCACGTGATGAACGTGATCGGCGCGCCGGTGCCGGTGACGGTTCTGCATCATATCGCTTTCGGCATGCGCGATAGCCCGCACCTTACGGCCGCGACCGACCAGCTCGCCGCCCGAGGCCTGCCGATCGTCTGGGGGCCGTCCCGGCACACCGCCGGACATAATTTCGCGGCCTACCACTTCGATCCCACCGGCAACCTGATCGAGTTCTACGCCGACATGGATTTGTTTGTTCCGGAACTGGGCTGTTTCGAGCCGCGCCCCTGGCACGGCGACACGCCGCAGCGCCCAAAGGTTTGGCCGGCCGCGCAACTCAGCCGGTGGCAAACGCTCTTCGGGTTTGACTTCACCTCGGTCCTCGCCATCTGAACGCCTGGGCGTGAACTGGCTCCGCAATTATCCGGCTGAGGCGGCCACCCTGATGTGATCCGCCAGGATCGCGGGGATGCTGACCTGCGGGAAGTGTTTGCAGGGCAGCAACTCCAATTCGATGCCGGCGCGCCGCGACAGCCGCACATTGCTGAAAAAATGACGGGCTTCCATCAGGCCGCCAATGGTCCAGGTGATCGGCTTTCCGGCAAGCGTGTACGGATCGAAGGCCGCGTGCTTTCGTCCGGCGACATATTGGCGCACCCAGACCGGGTAGTTCACCGACAGCCGGCGATGGTAGTCCGCGCCGAGCGCCTCCCACGCGGCGGGATCCTCGTTCATCATGTTCTTGAAGAGATTGGCGCAGGCAGCGCTGATACCGGAATCGTCCAGCGCGCCCAGCCCGGCGAGCGGCGAGCGGGCGTCCCCGGCGTCAGAAAGGGCGGCTTCGTGAACGACGGCGCGATGCACGAGCGGCGCATGGTTCGCGGCCAGCTCAAGCAGGGCAACGCCCGCGGAACTACACCCGTAGAAGGTCGCCCGCTCGATGCCGAGCGCATGGACGAGATTGGCGACCTGGCCCGCAAGCGCGACCATGGATATTTCCACATCGCCGGTCGTGACGGAGCGGGAAAAGCCGGGCGTGTCGAAGGTGGTGACGCGATAGTCCGTCGCCAGGGCCTGGGCTACCGTTTCGAATGACGAGCAATCGCCCTCGCCTGACGGCACCAGCACGATGTCCGGGCCGCCGCCGCGCTGTTCGACGTGCCAATGGATCTCACCTTCCGGCTCGTTCGTGCGAATAAGCCGGGATGTCGTGCCAATTGCGTCAGCCATAAGTAAGCTCCTTTACTGGATCGGCGACGGCGCGTGAGAAAGCGGCCTCTCACGTGCCGCGGTCGCGAATGCCGGGCGTGTGCCGATCGATCAGCAATACCGCGAGCCCTGTACAGCCCACGAGGACGGCGATCCCGGCATAAAACCCGCTTGCGCCGCTCCATGCGAGCGCAGCGCTCCCGACGAAGCTGCTGAGAACGGTGCCGGCGCGGGCGATCGCGGCGTTCATGCCGAGGCCGGTCGAACGAATCTGGGCGGGATAGGCGCGCGCCGCGACCAGATAGAAAGAAGGCTGAATGCCGCCCGCGAACAACCCGAAAAGAAATAGGTTCACAAACATGGCGATCTCCAGTTCGTTGCCGTGCAGGGTTCCAGAGGCCACCGCAAGGGTGACAGCGGCCGTGAAACCCAGCGCCACCGCCAGAAGCAGCGTTGCACGCGAGCCGAGCCGAGCCACCGTCCAGCCTGCCGTGAGAGAACCGATGATCGCCGCCAGGCCGGTAACAGCCGATCCCCGGATCGCCGTGGCCAGCGGCAGCTTGAGCTCGGTGAGGATGATGGTGAGCCAACTGCCGCTGGCGTAGATGGCGAGGGCGCTTGCGAAAGTCGCCAGATACAAGCCGGCGTTGATCCGACGATTGCGCGACGCGAAGAGCAGGCGGAACCTGTTCTCTTGTCCCGCGGGCGGATCGCCTGACGCGGGGCGGCCCGGGGACGTCCCGATGAACGCAGGCGATTCCGGCAACCGGCGGAACAACAATAAGGCGAACGCCAGGCACAGGCCGCCCGCTCCGAAGAAGCCGAGGCGCCATCCGTAAAGCGGCAAGACCCACGACATGACGAGAGCGCTCAATGCCCCACCGACCGGTATGCCGATGGACATCACGCCCAAAGCCCGGCCGACATGGCGCTGCGGAATGGATTCGCTCATCATCGCCGCCACACAGGGCGTCGCGGCGCCAAAGCCAAGGCCGCTGACGAAACGCAGCACGGCGAACTGCCATGCGCCACCCGCAAACCCGCAGGCAATCGTTCCGAGTGCGAAGAGCAACACGCTCGCGACGATGACGGGGCGACGGCCGATTCGATCTCCAGCCCAACTGCCCACGAGGGAACCGACCGTCATCCCGATCAGCGCCGCAGCAAGCAGCGGCGTCAGGGCGCTCTTGGTGAGGTGCCACTCCCTTGCCAGCACCGGGGCTGAAAGCGACGCAAGCAGGAGATCGAGGCCGTCCAGCACCATGACGCCCGTCAACAGCGAGGCGGCCCACCACTTCGCACCGCTCATGTCACGCACGAACGCGTCCGATGGCGCGGGTGTGCGAGGAGGAAACCTAAGCGGGGACGCCTTCTGACTAGCAAGCATGTCGATCCGGGAAAGCTCCTTTGGCCCATTCCGAGTGGTATCGCGCAGTGCAAGACGGCGCTAATAACCACTTCGAACGGCTGATAGGTAATAGTTATCAGCCCCGGTTGATGAACCTGAGCCAGTTACGGTGCTTCGTGATGATCGCGGGCCGCGGAAGCGTTCGTAAAGCGAGGCCCAGCTCAGCTTGCGGCTGGCGCTAGCGGTTGCAGCAGCAGGTCCACGTGGTCGGTTTTGCGTTGCGCATGGGCCCGCATCACCGCATCCGGATCATTCCGGAAAGGCAGCAGCGTGCCATCGGGCGAAATCACGCTCATTGCGTATCCCATACCGATAAGCCAGGCGAGATAGCCGGCGCCGGTGATGCCGGAAATGCCCGGCATCAGGGACGGGCTGAACTCGCTGAGGATGACCGGGCGGTGCTGCCTCAGCAGGTTTTCGCAGCCGGAGAGCGCCTTGTACTCCGCGCCTTCCACATCCACCTTGATGAGATCGATGCGCTGGCCCGGTGGCAGGATCATGTCCATCGGAAATGCCGGCACGGTGATCGCCTGCAGGACGGCGCTGGCTTCCTCGGGCAGGGGCGCGGTGGTGCCGTTGGAGTAGCTGGTGTTGAGAACCAGCAGTTCCGGCTTGGCGGCGGCGGCGATCTGGAACACCTGCAAATGATCGAAATGATTGCGCCGGCGGCTCGCTTCCAGCAGGCGAACGTTTGCCGGGTTCGGCTCGACGGCAAAGACGCGGCCGTGCGGGCCGACGAGCTGCGCCGCGAGCAGCGAGAAGAACCCGATATTGGCGCCGAGATCCAACATGCACATGCCCGGGCGGAGCAGCCGGCGCACATGCGTGCACACCTCCGGTTCGTAAGCGCCGGCGCGTATGCCGGGGCCGACGAGCGCATCTTCCGCGGCGCTGTAGATGTGGATGTTTTCGAATTGCGAGAGCACGGTTTCCGTGCCGTTGGCGCCGGCAGCCGCCAGAACGCCCCGGCGGCTGCATTCCAGGCTGCCGGCGAAGCTGGCGACGACGCCATCCAGCAGATCGCCCGCGCGGCTGGCGTGGCCGCGCCACTCCTCGGGGTTGGGATAGCGGCCGAGTAACAGACGGAAACAGAAAAAGATGTCCCGCGCCGTCGCGCGCCGGTGAAACGCGGCTTGCGGCGGGGGATAGCCGGCCCCGCCGAACCTGTCTGCCGCACCCTCCGCGTGGTTGGACAAGGCGCGATCCTTCCCGTAGGAACTTTGCAATCCCGCAACCCCGGCGGGAGCCGCTTCTGCCATGCCGTCCGCCGCCAGACAATCTGCGGTCGCGCCAATTTCCGGTCCGGAGTTCACGGATTCGTCAATGACGTTCTGCTCCTACGCCCAGAATTTCGAGGACGTGCTTCTGTGGCGCGCGCTCCGGAGCCTTGCGACGGGATTTTATATCGACGTCGGCGCGGCGCATCCCGACGAAGACTCGGTGACACGGGCGTTTTACGACCGCGGCTGGCGGGGCATTAATATTGAGCCGGTTCCGGAACTTTTTGGCCGGCTTCGCGCGGCGCGGTCGCGGGATGTTACGCTGAACGTGGCGCTGGCCGCGGCGGCTGGCGAGACAAGCTTTCATGTCGTCAGCGAGAGCGGGTTGTCGACGCTGGATGGAAGCATCGCCGGTGCGCATCGCGAGGCCGGATTTGCGGTGCGCGAGACGCGCATCGAGGTTTCGACTTTGGCCAGCGTTTGCGAAGCGCATGCCGCGGCGGACATTCATTTCCTGAAGATCGACGTGGAGGGTGCGGAAGGCGCGGTGCTGCGCGGCGCGGATTTCGGGCGCTTCCGGCCATGGATCGTGATTGTCGAGGCGACGGCGCCGCTTTCTTCCGTTCCGGCGCACGAAGATTGGGAGCCGATCTTGCTCGAAGCCGGATACAGCTTCCTGTATTTCGATGGGCTGAACCGGTTTTATGCGGCGGACGAGCATTTCGATGCGCTGGTGCCGCATTTCCGCATTCCCGTGAACGTGTTCGACGATTTCATCCGCGCGGCCGACCTGCCCGGCGCGCGCCGGCTTGCGGAACTGGAGCTTCAGGTCGGCAGCCTGATGGAGCAATCGTTTGCCGGCGAGGCTGCGCTGACCGAGGCGGTGCGGCGCGAAGCGCAGGCCGAGCAGCGGGCGGGTGCCAGCGAACGGCAGACGGAGGCAGCGGATGCGCGCACGGCGCAGGCCGAACAGCGGCTTGTGGTGCAGGCGGGCGAGCACAACCGAACTCTCGCCGCGCTGAAGCACGCGCAGGAAGATGCGGCGTCGTTGCGGGCCAGCACATCGTGGCGCGTCACGGCGCCGCTTCGCCGTTTCATCACAATCTCCCGCGCAGCGCCGCGCGCCTGGCGGATGCGCCGCTTGCCGGAACACGCAGGAACGCAATTGCAACAAGCATTGCTGGCCATTCCCGGCGAGACGCCAGCTTTGCCGCCGCCGTCGCACCTGGCTTCGGTGGCGTGCCGGCCGACGCGGACCGTGCACCAGTTCCACGCGGGTTCCGGGTATGGCGACGCCATTACCAATGCCATGCTGCTGATCCGCGCGTGGCTGCGTGGCATGGGGTATCGCAGCGACATCTTCGTGGTGCACCGGGATGAGGCGCTGCGCGACGAGCTGCGCACGGCCGACGAATTGCCGGTGCATGGCGGCTACGTTCTGCTGTTCCATCATTCGATGGGCTTTGACGGTTACGAGCGCGTGGCCGAATTGCCGGCGCCGAAAATCCTCATCTATCATAACATCACACCTGTAGAGTTCTTCGACGGCAAGCCGGACATTCAGCGATACATCCATATCGGCCGGCAGCAACTGGCCGATTTGCGTGGGCGCGTGGTCGCGGCGCTGGCGGACAGCCCATACAACACCATCGAGCTGCACCGGATGGGCTTTGCCAATCCGCGGGCGTGCACGCTGCTGTTCGATCTCGATGGGCTGCGCCGGCGTTTCGGCGGCGCGCGCGATAGGTCGCCGCGGCCGTTTACGGTTTTGTTCGTCGGGCGGGTGGTTGCGGCGAAGGGGCAGCTCGATCTTGTGGAGGCGTTCGCGCGGCTTCCCGCGCCGAGCCGGCTGGTGATCGTGGGGCGCGAAGACGGCGCGGGCGACGATTACGCGCGCGCCGTGCGGTTGCGCATTCGCGCGCTGGGCATCGAAGACCGGGCGACGCTTACCGGCCTGGTGAGCGACGACGCGCTGCAGGGACATTATCGTGCGGCCGATCTGTATGTTTCGCTCAGTCAGCACGAAGGCTTCGGCGTGCCGCTCGTGGAGGCCGCGGTTGCGGGAATTCCCGTGCTTGCATGGCCAGCCGGCGCGGTGGCGTACACGCTCGGCGGCGGCGATGGGCTGCTGGCTTCGCGCGATCCGGCTGCGGTGGCAGCGCGGATGCGCGCGCTGATGCATGACGAGGCGGCGCGCCGGGCGCTGGTTGCGTTCCAGGCGCAGGCGCTGGCGCAATATCGGCTCGACGATCACCTGGATATTCTGCGTGGCGCGTTGACCCTGGCGGGCGCGGCGCCCGTGGCTGTTGCGGATGGCCGCGATGCGCTGCGCGGAAATTTGCGGTTCGATGTGGCAGGCCATGTGAACGGCACATACAGTCTTGCCGCGATCAATCGCACGATTGCGCGGGCCATCGAGATTGTGCGCCCCGGCAGCGTGCGCCTGGTGCCGGTAGAAGGGCAACCGACGGGACTTGTGGATAATGTGCCGAACGGCGAACGGCCGGGCATTGCCGCGCTGGCGAGCCGGCCGCCGCACCCGACGGGTCCCGTGGCCGTCATCAGCCAGCATTATCCGGTTTATGTGCCGGAGCGGCGCGGCGATTGCCTGCTGGCGTATATTTTCTGGGAAGAGACGCTGCTGCCGTCCGAGACCGTTCGACTGCTGAACGAGAAATTCGATGGCGTGCTGGCGCCGACGCGCTTTGTCGCGAATGCGTTGATCAATTCCGGGGTCGGCATTCCGGTTCACCCTGTTGGCTACGCGCCGGAGCTCGGCAATTTCGAAGCGCTCGGGCGACGGGAGCGCGCGGCACGGGCGGAGCATGTTCCGTTCACGTTTCTGCACATTTCGAGTGCGTTCCCGCGCAAGGGAGTGGACGTGCTGCTGGCCGCCTACACGCGCGCCTGCCGTGCCGGCGACCCGGTGCGCCTGGTGATCAAGGCGTTCCCAAATCCGCACAATGATATCGCGGAGCAGATCGCGCGGCTGCGGGCTGCGGATGCGGCGCTGCCGGATATAGAACTGATCGACCGCGACATGAGTTCACACGAGTTGATGGGTTTGTATGAGACCGCGGACGCCATGGTGCTGCCGACGCGGGGCGAGGGGTTCAACCTACCTGCCGCGGAGGCGATGGCGGCCGGGATTCCGCTGATTGTGACTGGGTTTGGCGGACATATGGATTTTTGCAGCGCCGCGAACGCGCGCCTGCTCCGCTATCGTCTGGCGCCTTCCGGCAGCCATGTCGCAACCGGCACGTCTTTGTGGGCGGAACCGGATGTGGACGATCTGGCGCAGGCGATGGGCGAGGTTCTGCGCGAGCCCGAGGCGGCATCGCGCCGTGCGGGCGTGGCACAGGACGTGGCCGCGCAGTTATCGGTGCCGGGACCGTTCGTGCGCCGGGTGCAGGATGCGGCGTTGACGGTGCTGCAAACGCCGCCGCGCGGCACGCTGCGCGTGGCCATGATCACGACGTTCGCTGTGCGCTGCGGCATTGCCGAATATGCGCGGCTTTTGGGCGACGGCATGATGCAGGCGGAACCTGGTCTGCATCTGACCATGCTGGCCGACACGCGCGCCGCGGCGCGGAACGGCGGCGCGCAACCGGCGGTGCGGGCGGTGTGGCCGCTGAATGCAGACGAGGCCATCGAGGCGGCGCGGCTGGCCTGCGCGGCGGAAGATCCGGATGCGGTGATCGTTCAGCACCAGCCTGGTCTGCTGCCATGGATCACGCTCGGCTGCATGGTGACGGCGCTGCAGGCGGCGGAGCGCGTGGTTCTGGTTACGCTGCACAACACCGCGCACCTGCTGGAAATTCCGGAACCTGAGCGAGCGGCGGCGATTTCAGGACTGAAACAAGCATCGCGCATCCTGGTGCATAGCGTGGCGGATGTGAACCGGCTGGCGGAGCTTGGGCTGATCGACAACGTCGCGCTGATTCCGCACGGCGCGGTGCTGCCGCTGGCGCGCAACGAGGAACGCAGCCTGGCGCCGCGCGATGTGGTGACGATCGGCAGCTACGGTTTTTTGCTGCGCGACAAGGGGGTGCCGCAGCTTGTGGCGGCGGCGGCCATCCTGAAGCCGCGCTGGCCGAAGCTGCGGCTGCGGCTTTTCCATGCGGATTACGGCAACGACGAGTCGCGATCGGAGCTGGCGGCAGCGCAGAGTGCGGCGCGGCGCGGCGGACTAAGCGGCGCTTTCGAGCTGGTGACCGACTTTCTGCCCGATGCCGAGTCGCGTGCGCACCTCGCGCAATGCGATGTTGTTGTTTTACCGTATCAGCGTTCCAAGGAAGGTGCGAGCGGCGCGTTGCGCATGGCATTAAGCGCGGGCGGCGTGGTGGCGGTGACGCCGATTGCGCTGTTCGACGAAGCGGGCGAATCGGTTGTGCGGCTGCCCGGCACGTCACCGGAGGCGATCGCCGATGGTTTGGACGCCATTTTTTCCGATCGGGCGGTGCGGGTGCGGGCTCGCGAGGCGGCGGCGCGGTGGATGGCGGAGCGGAGCTGGGCTTCGACGGGTGAGCGCGTGCTCGGCATGATCCGCGGCCTGCTGTCGAGCCCCGCATGAACCGCGCGGACGGTTATTTTCCGCACCTTGCCGGCTATCTCGAGATCGGCATCGGGCGGGTGGAAGGCTGGCTTTCCCCAACGACGGCGGCGATGCTCGGCGCGATTGCGGTGCGGCAGGTTCGGGATGGGCTGGCCGGCGATCTCGGCGAAATCGGCGTGCATCATGGCAAGCTGTTCCTGATCCTGGCGGCGGCCGCGCAATCCGGCGAGCGCGCTGTGGCGGTGGATCTCTTCGGCGATCAGGATCGCAATGTGGACCGGTCCGGCGGAGGCGACCGCGCGGTGCTCGAGCGCAATTGCGCCTGTTACGCGCCCGAAGCAGTTGTGGATATCATCGAGGCATCGAGTCTCGACCTGCCTGGCACGGCGTTCGAGGCGCGGCGTTTTCGGCTGTTTTCTATCGATGGCGGGCACACTGCTGCCATCACCGGCAACGATCTGCGCCTATGCGAGCGCACGTTGCTTCCGGGCGGAGTGGCGGCGCTGGATGACATCCTGAGCCATCATTGGACGGGGGTGGTGAGCGGCCTCGCCGACTACCTCGCATCGGGCGGCACGCTGGTGCCGTATGCGCTGGTGCCGAACAAAGTTTTGCTGACAACCACGCGTGACGCGGCGACCGCGCGCGCGACAGAGTTGCGGCGGGAGTTTCCGCAGGCCTGGACGAAGACCTCCGAGTTGTTCGGGTGCGGCGTCGATGTTTACGATGAGTGCGCCTACTATGCGCGCGAAGACAGCCGAAATCTGCGGCTGCGTATCGCGCAAACAGAACAGCGCGCCGAGCAGCTTGCGCAAGCCGTGGCCGAAGCGGAGAAACGGGCCATGCATGAGCGGCACGAGGCCCAACTGGCGGCCGCGTCGGCCCGTGCAACAGAAGCCGTCATCCGCCCCCCCCCCGCCGGGGGGCTTGCCGCCCCCCCCCCGGCCGTTGCCCCC